>NZ_FNWK01000001.1:600714-901071 GCF_900108295.1 Sphingopyxis sp. YR583
TTCCCGGGCGCAATAGCCGACCAGGCGTACAGGCGGAAGAATGCCGGATATCTGCCTTCCCCTGCCGTCAGCTCTGCGATGCGGGTGCGACGCTCAACGGCAGCGTCGTCGCCACGCCATCAGAATTCAGTCGTCCTTGTCGGGAAATCGCATGAATAGCCTCCTCATGCGCGAATGCATGGCGGTTTGGTTACAGGGGATGCCTCATTCACGTGCCCGCGCTGAATATGGGTTGGCGCCGCCGACGAGAGGCCAGCTTGCACGATGTTCAGAAAGTTCGTTCGGACTTGTTCAGCCAGTCGCCGCAGTAGAAGTTGAGCGACGCCCATTCGCGGGTGATGCGTACGACGAAGACCTTGTCGTTGCCGTCGACGAGCTCTTTCAGCCGGTCGCGCACTGCGCCCGGCGACATCGTCGTGTCGAGAAGCCAGACCGACTCCAGCCCTTTGCACCAGGTGAAATTCTTTTTCAGATAATCGTGCACCGGTGCATAGTCGCGCCCCGGTGCCTTGAGATCATAGGTTACCAGCAGAACGGCCATGGCACACCCTCCTTCGGGTAAAGTCTTATGCCAACCGTGCGGGCGCACGGCCCCATTTCGTCTCCGGATCGGATATAAGCGGTCGATGCCAGCGAATATGGCATAAAGGCGCAGTCTGGCGCCCTGTCTTCAGCTTCGCGCGAACGCCAGCAGCGGATTAAAATCATGATTATCGGCCGCCTTCAGCGCGGCGATGTAGGCCGCTCGAAGGTCACCGATCCCGGTCAGAGTTCCGCCGCCCCAGCTGAACGGCAGCGCGCCAAGCCTGGTCACGAAAAGGTCGGCGACAAGCCGGGCGTGGCGGCCATTCCCGTTCGGGAAGGGATGGATATAGACGAGCCCGTGATGGAGCCTCACCGCCACCTCGTCCGGTGGGAAGGTCGCATTGTCCGTCCAGTAGCGGATATCGTCGAGCAGGCCTGCAAGGCGCAGTTGGATCTGTACGGGGTCGACGCCGATATTCTTGCCAGTGGTCCGCTGTTTGCCCGCCCAGCTCCACACATTGCCCAGCATGCGGCGATGCAGATCGAAGAGCGCGGCAGGAGCCAGCGGATCGAAGCGGCTCCGCGGCCGCATCGCCCAGGCATAGGCGGCGTCGATATTCGATTGCTCAGCCTCGTTGAGATCGGCCCGCGTGGTGATCCAGGTGGGGAGTAGCCCTTCCTTCTCTTCGGCGGTCAACGGGGTCGCATCGTCGGGTCCGGCGAAGAGATCGGTCACGGCTTGTCCCAGAGATCGCGTTCGCGAATCCCTGCCGCGACAAACGCCTCGATCCGTTCCTCCAGTCCCCGATCGACCTCCTGGTCTTCGAGCGCCATCGAGTGCGACACACGTCCGAGCGTATCGAGAGCGAGCGCGCGCGCGCGCTCCTCGATCATCTGCTCGAGGCTCGTCCGGGGAACCAGCGCGTATACGAGGACGCAGTCCATCGCTTCGGCAGTGCGGCGCAGGGTTTCGAGCTTGATCGTGCCATGCCGTTCGGACTGTTCGAGCGCCTGAACCCCCTGCGGCGTCATTCCAAGCCGCCGGCCCAGCTGTGTGCCGGACATACCCAATGCATCGCGTATGGCCCGGATCCACCCTTTCGGCGGAGAAGCGAAACGCGAGACCGGCCTGAACTCGGCCAGCTTGCTGTCCAGCCGTTTGCGACCGGTATGTGAGAAAATCGCTGTCATAAAGCTACAACTTTATCCAATTGCTCCATACATCAAGCCATGAATTGATATCACAAAGCTATATATCAAGCCATAACTTTATATCAGATAGGTGAATATAAACCTTCAGCTTGATAATTCAGCACGCAAGCATCCTGAACCTCTCGGGGTGCGTGCCTCCGCTCGCGATCGCGAGCCTAGACACCGTAACGCTTGTTCCCGCCGCTGGTGATGCAATAGCGCCCGCCGCGCGGTCCGATGCAGACATTATAGCCCGAGCATGGACAGGAACCGCCGGACACGCCGCCGCCCGACCGTTTCTTCTTCCGCTTCGTGCTCCGCTTCTTCCAGCTCGCCGCCTTCTTGCGGACCGACGCCATTTTACCCTGCGACACGGATGATTTCCCGCCGACATAGGCGCGGCCGCGCGGCGCATCATAGCTGCCGCCATCGCGGGCACCGACTGTGCCGCCCGGATAGCCGCTCGATCCGCCGCCAGATCCTCCCGTGCCGGAGGCGCCGCCGCGCGGCGCCGAGAGAAGCGCCGCGGCTCCGCCCGCGGCCGCGACACCGCCCGTGTCGGCATCGGCAGCAGGCGGGACGCGCGCCAGATAGCGCGCTGCCACCCAGCAGTTCGCGCCGCCCTCGACGCGCGACCAGTCGCCGCGTTCCTCGGCGATCATCAAGGGCTCACCTCGCCGGAAACTCGCCACCACGTCGGCGCTGGTGGAATCGGCGGATCGGCAGTTAAGGCTGCGCGCCGTGACATAGCGCGGATCCGCCTGCGCCGAGGGCCTGTCGCTCTTCGGCAGGCAGCTACCCACCGCGACAAGAAACAGGAGGCCGAGGATCGCGCAGCCCCCGAGATTGGCATTTCCGGACATGGTCCCCCTCACCCCTGCGCGCGGCTCTCCTGGCCCCCGGGACTGCGCCCGTTACCTGAGGATTGCCGCCCGACCGCTGCAGCAGCCTGTCGCCGCGCTGGTCTATGCCTGCGGACCCCGCGCCGCAATCGCGCCAGCGAGAAGCGCTGCCGACTAAAATATCCGATACGGAGCGGTTCTTGCGCGCAGCCGCATTCCCGTCACCGGCGAAAGCCAGCAAGCGTCTCGAGATCGGCGCGATCGAGGGGCCGCGTGAACCAGAGCCCGCCCCGCGTGCCGCGCGCCCAGCGAACGAGCGCATGCCGGCGCAGGTCGCCGCCCGGGAGCAGCAGGTCGAGCTCGGCCCCCACCTCGAGAGCCTCGCCGAAGACGAACCCCGCGCCGCTTTGCGATATGTCGACCAGGTCGATGGCGCGCGCGTCGCCGCGTAGCGCGACCACCGCCTCGATTTCGATCGGAAGGCGCAGCGCGCGATAGCCTTCTGCGCGCTGCTCGGCAGCGAGCGCGCGCAGCGTCGCGGCGGCATCGATCGGCGCGTCGAAGGCGACACCGAACCGCCCGCCGTCGGCCCAGACGATCGCGCCCGCAAGGTTCACCGTTTCGGAAAGCGCAATCTCGATCGGCTCGCCGACGGTGGCGGCAACGTCGGCGGCGAGCATCAGTCCCTCGTTCGAGATATTGCGGACAAGCCAGAGCCCGGCGTCAGCGCCGCGCCGGACCCGTGCGACGCGGCAGATCGTCCGGTAACGCCCCGAGCTCCGCCGCTCGGCGCCAGAACCGTCCGCGCCCGCGGCGCGCTCTTCGTCCCGAAATCCTGAAAAAGCCCCTTCGTCCATCGCACCCTCCCCTGTTGGGGCACGGACAAAGATCAACCGCGCCCCTGCTCGCCGGCGCCATCGCGCCGACGGACTCGCGGTCCCTGCCGGACAGACCTTCTTCCTCCACGAGACAAGTCGATCCGTTTCCTTGACTAGACGCGCGGGAAGGCAATTTCCGCACCCCCGAAGCCAAATAGTCCGGACCGCGCGAGGTCGCGCGGCCCGGTGGAAAGCGTTCAATCCATTATCGTTTTGAAGCTCGGCGGGGATACGCGCACCCGGCGGAGCGGTTCCCGGCGCGCGGCAAAATCCACAAGGCCGTGCCTGAACTTTAATCCCCGGGTCGACCCCGCCGACGGGTCGCAGCCGGCGGGATCGCCATCATCCTTGCCACCCGCGGATGAAATATCCGTGAAAGCCGCGTCTCAGCCGCCGCCCGAAGCCGCCAGCATCGCGAGCGTGCGCGCGTCGCGCGAGCCGCCGCACCAACGGTCGAGTGCCGCGGCAAGCAGCGGCGACGGAACCGCTGCTTCGAACAGGGTAAGCGAGGACCGGAGCTTCACCGCGTCGACGGCGCCAAAAACCGCTTCGGCATCGCTCCCCTCGAGATCCTGCAGCGCCGCGACGCATTCGGCATAGCGGCGTCCGAGCAGCGGATGCGCCAGATAGGCACGTGCCTCGGCGATATCGGCGATGTCAAAGCGCGCTGCCATCGCGCTTCGTCCGAGCCCCAAGAGCTGCGGAAAGACGAACCACATCCAGTGCGAACGCTTCGCCCCGCGCCGGATTTCGGCAAGCGCCTGCGCATAGACGGGTTCCTGCGCCGCCACGAAACGCTCAAGCCCCGCTTGCTCCCACATTCCAGTCCCCCTGCGCCCATAGCGCCCCGATACGATAGGCCGCCCCCACGGCCCCGAACGCCCTGCGCCGCGCGAACGATGCGGTCAAGCGGTTGCCGGTCGCCCGGCCCCGCAAAGGCGCTGGCGGCGCCATCCGCTGCGACAATAGAGCCTCGATGACCTGACATCCACCGCCGCCGCAACGCAGCAGCGCCGCGGACCTCAACCGAGCAGCTTTGCCTTTTGCGCCGTGAATTCCTCGTCGGTCAGAAGCCCCTGCTCGCGCAGCTTGCCGAGTTTTGCAATTTCGTCGGCAACCGACGATGACGCCGCGACCTCGCTGGCGGCCGGCGCCCGCCCGGCCGCGATCCAGTCGCGTAGCGCAGCAAAACGGTCCCGGTCACCCCGCTCATATTGCAGTCGGTTCTGATTTTGCACATTCGGACTGGCGTGCGGCGAAGGCGGCTTTTCGCCGAGGATATCGAGCGCCATGAACCCGGCGAGCCAGTCGCCGGGCTCCTTCCATGTCACCGACGTGATGCTCGATCGGGGGATGCGCTTGGTTCCGAGAAAGCCGTAGAACCAGACCGAATATTTGAGGACGAGGACGTCGCCTTCCGTCCAGATGGTGATTCCGCCCGCCTTCAAAGCTTGTGCTTCGTCGATCATGCCATGCCCCCCTTGCTCGAACGCTATTGCCGGGCCGCGACGATGTCCAGCGCGCGGCGCCGCCCGCCCGCGGAACGCAATCTCTTGCAGCCCATAAAACTCGCGAGGCGCGCGCGAGGCGCCTGCTACCGCGCCTTGCCCAGGGCGAACTCGACCGGCACGACGAGCGATATAGCGTCTCCGGTGACCGAAGGCGGCGGCTTGGGATAAGGCGCAGCACGGCGCGCGAGTTCAAGAACTTCGATGTCGAGAAGCTGATGCCTGCGGCTCTTGGCGACCTCCGCCCGAACGAGGGCTCCGCTTCGGTCGAGAACGAGCCGCAGGAGGATGAGATCCTCGATCCCGCCCGAGGCTGCGCCCTTCGGATAGCGCTTGCGGCCTTCGATCCGCTCGACGATGGCTTTCTCCCATCTCCTTTCTTCGGGCGATTTGCCGGGGCCTGCCGGAACCGCGGCGGGGACGATCGCGACCTCGCGCGGCGCTGCGGCCGGAAGGCCGCTCGCGGCGGGCGGATCGGCTGCTTCATCGGCCTCGCCTTCGCCGACCGCGACGCTGAGCGGCGCTTCGCTCGCCGCTGCGAGGACCGCGCGCCGACCACCGCCGCCCGGCGCGTCCGTGATGTTCGGCATCTGTCCCGCCGCGTCGGGCTGCGCCGCCTTGACGCCGCCCGCCCACCGCGGTTCGGCGATGAGCTCGACCATCATGCCGCGCTCGGGCACCGGATCGCGGGCGCGTTCGGGAGCGTAGCCGGCGTGCAGCAGAACTCCGAGCGCGAGATGCAGCGCGACCGCGACGAGCCAGCCGACCGGGACTTCGCGTCCGCTGCGCCGCGCCTCGTCGCGATCGAGGGGGACAGGAATGATTTCACGGGGAGGACGCCGTTCGCCGAAGACGACTTCATAAAGAACCGCGCCGCCCGGGATACGCCGCGCCGATTGCAGGCCGCGCTCGAACGAGGGGCGAAGGCGGTTCGGAGCGGCCATTATGCGATCATCAGCCCTCGCTTCATGCGTTCCTCCAAAGCTAGCGGATATAGGTGACACCCGGCAAGACGGTGACATCGACCCCGTGCGAATTCTCGAGCGCCGCGAGCCAGTCGTCGATGCGCGCGATTTCGACGACGGCGCCGACGCGCGTCTTCGCCGCCCTGTCGTCGGCGAGGACGATGACGCCTGGATAATAGCGGTCGAGCTCGGCGACTACCTCGCCGAGCGGCTTGTCCTCGATCACGAGGAGACCGCGCGACCAGGAGAGCGCTTTCGACGCGTCGGCAGGCTCGATCGCCGACATGCGGCGGGCATCGTAGCGCACCGCCTGATCGGGCGTGAGGTCGACGCGCCCGTGCGGCGTCGTGACGCGCACCTTGCCGCGCTGGACGACGACGGCGCCGCCGTCGGCGTCGCGGCGGACCGAGAAGGCCGTGCCGAGCACGCGCACCTCGGCGCCGCCCGCATCGATGGCGAAGGGATGCGCGGTATCGCGCTTGACGTCGAAAAAGGCCTCGCCCTTTGCGAGCGTCACATGACGCACGCCATCGCGATACTCATAATCGATCGCACTGTTCGTGTTGAGCTCGACCCTGCTGCCGTCGGCGAGGACGAGCGAGGCGACCGCGCTGCCCTGCGTCGCATGATCATATTGCCAGACCGCCTGATATTGATAGGCGCCTGCCACCGCGACCGCGAGCGAAGCCGCCATCGCCGCGAACCGGCGCCAGCCAAGAGAAGGCTTCGCGGGGCGCAGCGGAACGACGTTCGAGGGGGTCTCGATGACGCTGCCGAGCGCCATCCAGATACGCTCGGCCTCATTATAGGCCTCGGCATGGTCGGGATTTTCGATCCAGCGGCCAAACTCCGCGAAGTCGGCCGCGCTCACGTCGCCCGACGTCATGCGCGCGAGCCAGTCCGCGGCCTCCTGCGCGGCATCGGGACCTTTGGCGATGGCCCTTCTGTTCTGATCGCTTTCAGTCATATCGCTCGGACGGCCACACCTTCAAAACACCGCAATCCCTGCTCCAACAATAAACACCGTTACGGACCATTTGCCGCGCGCGCTTCGCTTGCCGCGTCCGAGCTTTCCAGCCGGCTCCGGCAATGCGCGATAGCACGTGCGATATATTTTTCGACGAGCGAGGTTGTGACCCCCATCTTTGCTGCGATCTCACTGTGCGTCAGCCCGTGAACGCGCGAGTAGATCAGCATGTCGGGTGCCTTTTCGGGGAGCTCGGCAAAGGCGTCGGCGACGATCGCGAGCTCGCTGCGGGCGATACTGCTGCCCTCATGTCCGTCATCGGCCTCGGCCTGAAGCGGAAAGGACTGGGCGAGACGCTCGTTCCGATACATTGCCCTGCGCGCATCGTCGGTGATGAGATTGACCGCCATCCGGTAGAGATAGGATTTGGCGGCGGCGGGATGGCTCAGCGTCTCGTCGACGCGGTCGAGCCTGAGATAGATTTCATTGACGACATCTTCGGCAAGATCGGGCGGCCGCATCTGGCGCTGCACGAACTGGATGAGCAGAGGCCGGATACGAAAATATTCGTCGCGCAAGAGCGCCGGTCCGGACAGCGCGGCGGAAGCCCCGGCCATGCCGGTTTCTGCAAGCTTCGCGTCGCGCCGTGTCGGAACCATAGACTGTTTCCCACTTCCCCTATCACCAAGACGTATGACGATCGAAAATACCGCAACAGGAAAATAATTTCATGCGGCGGCCATCGGCCAAACAAAAGTTCCGTCCCGGCTATCCCCGACAAGGCAGGTCTGAGGCACTCGCCCCACATCTCCCCCGAGGAATGAAAGACGAGCGTCATGCTGCCGTCACCAAGTTGTAACCACTATTGCGGTGTTGGCCATTGCAACGCGTCCCAGAGATGAAGCGGTTTTTGCGCATTTTGCTCGAAAAAGGGACGGCAGGCGGATGAAACTCGACATTTTCGACAAAAGGCTTCTTGAGCAGCTGCAGCGCGACGCGAATCTGACCGTAGCCAAATTGGCCGAGATCGCGGGCCTCTCCGACACCGCCTGCTGGCGACGGATCAAAAAACTCGAGGAGGCGGGCATTCTCGGTCCGCGCGTCGCGATCCTCGCGCCCGAGAAAATCGGCCTCAAGCTCACCGGCTATGTGATGATCCGCACCACCAGCCATCAGGAGGCATGGATCGACAGCTTCACCGCGACGATCACGGCGATACCCTGGGTCGTCGAATGTCACCGGATGACCGGCGACATCGACTATCTTCTCAAGATCGTCGCACCCGACCTCGCTGCCTACAACGAACTCTACCGGGCGATCGCTCGAATCCCCGGCATCACCGACGTCAACGCAAGCTTTTCGATGGAGCGCATCAAAAGCGTGACTGAGCTTCCGGTTGTAGCCAGCTGATATATTGTTGCTGGTGTGGCGCATTATACGCCGATCGCATTAACAGCGTCGGCATCACTCAAATCGACGATTTGCTCCTACAGCTTCGATCAAGGCTTCGTTTCAGAGCCCATCAGCTTCTGCGTGAAATAGGTCATCTGCAGCGCCTGAAGCCGGGCGCCTTGCTCGACATCCGCGTCGCCCGCATGACCGCCTGCGAGATCTTCGTAGAAGAGATAGGGTATGCCATATTCCTTGAGACGCGCAGCGAATTTCCTGGCATGCTGCGGTCCCACGCGATCATCCTTTGTCGTCGTCCAGATCAGAGGTTCCGGATAGGAGGTGCCCTTGCGAATGTTCGCATAGGGTGAGATCTTCCGCAGGAAGGCCCGTTCTTCGGGAACAGACACGGACCCATATTCGTCGACCCAGGAGGCACCGGCAGCTATTTGTTCATAGCGATTCATGTCGAGAAGCGGCACCTGGATCGCGACCGCTTTCCATAGTTCGGGGCGCTGAGTGAAGGCGACCCCCATCAACAGGCCACCGTTCGATCCGCCATAGATGCCCAGCTTCCCAGCTTCCGTGAGCTTGCGTTCAATCAGGTCCGACGCGACCGCGGCGAAATCGTCATAAACGATCTGGCGCTTGGTCTTGCGCCCCGCCTCGTGCCACGCCGGGCCGAATTCGCCGCCACCACGGATATTGGCGAGGACAAAGCTGCCGCCGCGTTCCAGCCAGGTCTTTCCCAGGCCCCCGCTGTAGAACGGCATGCGAGACACCTGGAAACCGCCGTACGCGGTCATAATCGTCGGCATCGGCCGCTCGCGCACATCCTTTCTACGTACGACGAAATAGGGTATCCTCGTGCCATCGCTCGATGTTGCCTCGAACTGCTCGGTAATCAGCCCCCTGGTGTCGAAGCGCGCGGGCAGAGCCTTGATCTTTTTGAGCGACGCTGGTTTTACCGCATCCACGAACCATAAAGTGGTTGGGTCAAGAAAGCCGGTCACGCTGAAATAGACTGCATCGCTTCCGGAGCTCGCCGCGGCGATCTTGATCGCCATATTATCGGGCAGAGCGAGCTTCTTGGACTTCCATGTATCTGGCGTGAAGACCAGCGCCCGCCCGCGGACATTGTCGTCTACCGTCACGACCAAGCGCGAGCGGGTCGCGATCACATTGCTGACCGATTGGCGCGCATGGGGCACGAACAGGACGCGCGGTACAAGGTCACCGCCATTCCCCAAATCGACAAGCGACACTGCTGCAACTGCGCCGGCAGGAACCGTCTCCCCGCCTGCAGTCCATTCCTCTCTCGTCAACACTATGGCATGTCCGTCAACCAGACCTGCAATGCTTGCCTTGCCGGGCAATCGAGCGCGCTTGGTACCCGTCGCCGTCAAAAGATAAGTCTCATTTTCAAAGAAGGTAACATTTCGCGTGACGAACACAGCGCGATTGCCACGCCCATCGCGGAGAACGAACGGCGCCGAACTGACCTGATCGGTAGCCGCCCCCCGATAAACCTCCACCGCAGAATCCAGGTCGTCGCCCCGGCTCAGCGCCTTGACGATGAAGGGATATCCCGACGCGGTCATGCTCCCTTTGCCCCAATCGCGCGCGACCAGAAGCCTGTCCTTATCCACCCAGATTGCACTTTGCTTCGAAGGTGGCAGGACAAAGCCCCCGTCGACGAACTCTCTCCTGTCGATGTCGAATTCGCGGATTGTTACCGAATCCTCTCCGCCATCGGATAACGACAGAAGACACCGCCGCTCCTCGGGGTCGAGGCACTCGGCCCCCTTCCATACCCATTTCCTTCCTTCCACCCTGGACAGGGCGTCAAGGTCGAGGAGCACCTTCCACCGGGGATTGGGGGACCTATACTGAGCGGGGTCCGTGACGCGCCAGATGCCTTGGGGATGCTCAGCATCGCGCCAGAAATTGAAGATGCGGCCGGCAATGATGTGCGGATCGGGGATACGATCCTTGGCCGAAGCGATCGTCAGCAAATCGCGGTAAAAGATTCGATAGCGCGGATCGGCCTGGAGGCGTTCGAGCGTCCGCCGGTTTTCCATCTCTACCCACGCCATCGAACGCGGCCCGGTCCAGTCCTCGAGCCACACATATGGATCGTCCACAAGCGGTGCCGCGGTCCTTTGCGCAAACGAGGGCATGGCAAGCAGAGCGGCTGCGAGCAGAATGTAAGGGCGCATCTATTCAACCTTTCAGAGCGCGCAGTCTGCGGCTCACCAAATTTGTGCAGCAGATTTTCAAACGGAATTTCCGTGGATGTGACGCAGCCCAAGGCAACTGAAGAAGGCGCACGGACGGACCCCTGTGAACATGGGCCGGTCAATCCAGCAGCTTTGGGGAAGGCATTTGGGCGCCTTCCCGACTGGGAACGTCGGTGTGAGGTTACGTCCGCCTTGGCAGTGCGGCTTACTCGCTTACAACCATTTCCTGTTTTGCGTCTTCGAGCCGAAGCAAGCGGTCGACCCGCGCAAGCACGCCTTGAGCCCCCAATTGCTCCATGAGTTCCGCGTCGCCGGGTTCCGTCGGCCAGTCACCATTGCGCAAATGAAAAATCTGTTGCTCGACGTCGCGATCGCGCCGGGGCAATCGAGCTTTCACCGTTTGCAGCAGTCCGTCGAAGGCCGCCTTGAGGGTCACGGAATCGACCTTGCCCGACTTGATCTGCTTTATTTCGTCGATTGCGGCATTGGCCAGTCGAGCGCGATCTTCGGGCAAGGAGGTGAAGGCCACATGTAATTCATAAGGCGTCTCCTTCGAGATGCCAGAAGGCCGGTCAAAGATGAAAAGATTTCCTGTGGGACTGTAAGTACCGGTTTCTTCTCCTCGTAGGCGGGCAGGTATGCGGATCATGAGAATGCGGTGGACGAGTTCAAGCCCGAGGCGGTCTTCACGCGACAATGGCTGACGGCCAGCGATCCAGATCCGATGCTGTGCTACGCCCGGAAAGCCGGACGTTTTGATATTCAGCGTCGGCCGTTCGGGGAGCTTGATCTCGCCGACGCTGTCGACGGCAATTCCGGATTTTGCGGATCCGAGCGATCCGATGTACCGCTCCAGTTCACGGCGTGCCTCGGATGTCGTCAGCCCGCCGGCTATGACAAAAGTGAAGTCGCCCGGATTTCGGAAGCGATCATCATAGATTTCGGACGTCGTCGGCAGATTTTTGGCGGCGGCCAGCCCGCTTGGCGTCAGTGTCTTGCCGCGATCTCGACTTGCAGCTGTCCGTGCAGGCTGGAGAATGTCACTCTTGGATGGTGACATCATCAGATTTGCTGTCTGCAACACCGGCAGCAGGCCCTCCGAGCCTATGAGGTCGATCGACGCCCCTACATCATCCAGCTTTACGGTTGCGCTCACCCCGGTCACACCGACCGCCTGAGCAAGGGTAGGATGTCCCGCCACAGGCAGCTTCAAGTTTAATCCATAGCGCGCGAGACCGGCGAGCGCTCTCGACGAGGCCTCTGCATATCCTCCCCTTCCGCCGCCCCTGAACGCATAGAGCCTCGAAATGCGACTGTTCGGCGTAGAAATATACCGGACGCGAATCCCGCTTTCAAAACGCAGCTCGATGACGTCGGGCGAAATGCTGCGGGCAGATATTGCCCGCCGGCCAGGGATCTTCGCGACGTCGGCGGCCGTCAAGATGTTGCTCGAATAGCCCGGCCCGGCAACGAATGGTCCAGAGGCTCTCGTGTAAGCAGAATCAAAGGCGGAAAGAGCGATACGGGCATCGGCATCTGACGGTGCACTGCCGATCAATGCCAAGCGCCGCGCCGCGCTCGCGAACCGCGGCCGGACGAAAGCATTTAAATCGTCAAGAGATATCCCGTCAAAGGCCGACGCTGCGCTATTCTCCCTGACGCTGGAAAGGCGAGAAATGTCGCCCGCAATGACCGTCTGACCCAGAGCCGACAAAAGGTTCGCCTTGGCAGGCGAGCTAAGTGTGGCGGCCGCCTCTTTCCTTGCCGCATCGAACTCTTCCCGGCCTAAGCCGAAATCGGCAAGCTGACGATAGAAGCGCCCCATGGTCGTCATGGCCTCGGAATAGGAGGTGGAGGCAGCGGGTAAAACCTTCATTTCCAGTGCCAGGATTCTATCTGTCGGCAGCCCCGAATAATTATTGAATCTCACGTCTTTGATATCGAACTTTCCACGTTCGATGAGCGGCAGCCTAGCCAGTCGCGACGCGATCACGGCGTTGGAAAGCTGAATGAGGTAATCCTCCCGAGCCCTGCCTTGAATGTCGGACTCTGCTGCCGGCCTGGAGAAGCCCGAGATCAGGCGCAACTCCGACCCATCATATCCCCTCACGGCGACGGCTGCCGCAACCGAACCCGGTCCGGGCACGATTTGACCCGTACCTTCGCTTGTACGCACGATACGATCGGCTGTCGGTGCTGCGGGCGCCCTTGAGAAAATTTCGCGAATTCTCGCCTCGACCACCTTCGGATTACCGTCGCAGACGACAAGCAAAGTCATGTTGTCAGGTCGGTACCATCGGCGATGGAAGTCGCGGACATCGTCGATGGTTAAGGCAGACGTCAGGCGAAGATGATCGTTGTTCGACAATTGCGGATTATCGAATACAATGGCCCGGACGGCGTCGCGACGCACGGAGTTGTCGAGCGACTCCAGATTCTCTCCGATGACCGCACCCAATTCTGCTTTGAAGTTTTCCGGCGTGAACTCCATGTCGATGGTTGCCTGGTACAACAGGTCGAGAACCTCGTCCAAGGTAGTTCCCAAGCCATCATTGGTTCGCAGATTGAACGCCGTCACGTCGGGGCCGGTAAAGGCCGAATATTGCGCAGTAAGATTATGAGATATCAGCTGTTTATACAGCCCTCCATCCGGATATTTTTTGGAGCTCCGCATCGACAGGTGCTCGACGAGATGCGCAAGCTCGGCTTTTTCGACGGGCGCGTTGTCGGCACCCACATGCACAATGAGCCTGGACTCGATCTTCGCCCCGGGCAGGCCCGATTGCCTGATATAATACCGAAACCCGTTCGGCAGGACACCAGCCGCTTCGGCCGGCAATTCACCCGAAGCGCCGGAATCCGCTGCGAGCGCTGGGGCGCCCAGCCAAGCTGGCTGGGCGAAGCTTGCAAACACATAAAGCGCTGCGCACGCCGGGACGAGAATACGCATAAATAAACCTCGCAGGATTTTCCATCTAGAGGGCGGGAACCACGCACGCGCCTCTTCGCATTCCCGGGCGGCTCGCCGCCCGGGAACCACGTCAGCGGTGGCTAGAATTTGCCGCGAACGGTCGCTGCGAATGATCGCGGCGCGCCATACCAATGGCCGCTGGTTGGCGTCGCAGCGACCGTCTGATAATAAGTCTTGTCGAAGATATTCTCGAGATTAAGAGTAGCCGACCATTTATCTGAAAATCTGTAATCAATGCGGGCCGACACGACTGCGTGCGGGGGAACTACATATTTGAACGAAACATAGTCCGGCTCTTCGAACGAATTGCAAGGCTGCGCCCCCGAAAGCGGGCTCGGAATCGATCCCGGAGCGAAGTTTACACAAACCTCGCCTTCATAGAAGCCGCTTGACTGACCGTTTATGCCGATAGAGCTGGAAAAGCCGGATAAGAATCCCTCTGCGCCTCCCGCTCCAAAATCGTAGCTCATCCAGAGCTTGTACACATTCTTCGGCTGTGCGCTGCTGAACGGCCTCCCGGAATCGTCACCGTAAATAGCGCCGACAGCCTTATTACTGTTATAATTGTAACTCGCAGCAACCTGCAAACCTTTGAAGACTTCGCCTGCAACCTCCAGATCGAAACCGCGGCTTCGATATGTGTTTTCGGGATTTTGCACGTAGCAGCAGAGGATTCCCGGAGATATTTCGCGAACGCCCGACCCGTCCGGCGGATCAGGCAAGGAAAATCCCTTCTGTGTCATGCGATAGGCCGAAAGTGTCACGTTGAGCTTGCCGTCACGAGCCGCCCATTTGACGCCGCCTTCCCAGTTCGATCCACGAATTGGCTCAAGCGGCTTCAAGTCCGCCGCCAGATAGTTCGACTGCGACCGATAGATGTCGGTATATCCAAGGTAAGCAGTAACCGATTTGGTCAAGTCATATGATAAACTAATGGCCGGGGGCCAGCTGAAGTCGTTTTGGCCATGCTTGATAGCAGCAGTTGACAACGCATCCCCTATCGCAAGACCGAAGCAGCTCGGGGTCACGCCTGGATCGGTCGCGGGAATGCTAGTACAAAGAACGTCGCTTTCAGAAGCAAAGCTGGACCGGCTCCACCGTATGCCTGTTGAGAAGTGCAACCGCTCGATCGGAGTGAGGCGAAGGTTGAAGTAGGCGGTGGTTGTGGTGGAAATGTTCGTGCGTTGATACTGGATCGGAAGCGCATCGCGCGGCTCGCTGAAGATCAGATCATTTGGATCGAATGCGAACACATCGATCTGGGGTCGGGAACCGTTCGGCGATCCGAGGAAATAGAGAGGTCCTCCAGGGTAAGGCTGATAGGGCGCAGACGGAGAACTCGCCAGCGGATCACCATAATCAAAGCTATTCCCACCGTCAGAACGCGAACGACTGATGCCAAGCGCGATCTCTTGTCGCTGGCCGAAAAGCTCAAATGATCCTTGAAGTCCAAGTTGGGCAGCAAGGGCCTCGCTGCTAAAGTCTTGCTGATACGCTTGGAGCCGCGCGCCGCGAAGGTTGTTGGGATTGACTGCGCCGCTGCTGAAACCGACCTTGGTATCGTTTGACTGCCGCGTGTAGGTCAGATCTGCCTTCAGGGTCCAATCACCACCAAGACGCTGCTCCATCCCAGCGAAGACTTCTGTGGTTTCGATGTTCGTCCGATTCCAATCGAAGCATAGACAGATTGACCTGGGCAGCTCGAGATCGCCGCCGGTCAAGTAGCGCGGCAAGCCACCCCGCCACGGTACGCTGGCCTGCCGGGTGTGGCTGAAGCCACCTGTTAGCAAGGTCGAAGGCGTAAGGTCGAATTCGGCAATGCCGTAGACAAGGGTCTTGTTGTCCTTGGCCGTGTCATAAAAAAACTTGTTCGTCTGATAGGTCATGACGAGGCGGCCGCGGAGACGCCCGTCGAGTGCGAGTGGCGACGTCGCATCGGCTACGATCCGATAGTTGCTCCAGCTACCCGCCTGCGCTTCTACAGTGAATTGCGGGTGATCCAGCGGCTTCTTGCGAACAAGATTGATTGTCCCCGAGGGATCGCCGTAGCCGCCGAACTGGGCACCGGCACCGCGAAGAAGCTCCACATGATCGTACATCGCCATATCGATGATCGGCGCCAAACCAGACTCGGTGCTTATGGGCGCCCCACCGTCTATCTGTATGTTACTGACCCGAAAGCCGCGCGAGTAAAATGTATAATCGAGGCTCGTCGCGCCCTGCTCCAGCGTGATCCCGGGCAACTGACGCATTGCCGATGTCAGGTCGGTAACGTTGCGCTGCTCGAGCATCTCGTCGGTCAGCAGGCTGATCGACTGTGGGACGTCCTTGATGGCCTGCGGAGTCTTTGACCCAACGGTAAGCGCGCCCGAGGTAAAGCTTCCAGTTCCTTCGGTCGCGGTAATATCCCTGGATCCGTTGACACCGTTCACACCGACTGCCTGACCTTGGCGGCCGAAACCGGCGCCGCCCTGCGAGCCATCGATACGAACCACGTCGAGGACCCGATCCCCATCGCTTGCGTCCGCGGGGCGCTCGATCGCGATCGTATTGTTCCCGACGGACCGCCAAGTCAGCCCGGTTCCCGCGAGCATCCGCCCAAGCGCCTCCGTGCCGTTCATGCGGCCACTCACCGCGCTCGACCGCACGCCAGCACCCACCGCGCTGTCGACGACGAGCTGCATGCCGCCCTGCTCGGACAATTGCGCCGCCGCCGACGTCAGCGACTGGGCCGGCACATTGTAGGAGCGCACCTGCTCCGATTGCGCAAAAGCCGCCGGTGCGACCATCAGGGACAAGCTCGTGCCCCCCAACAGAGCCGCCGCAAATCTGAAATGCTTCGCCTTCGTCATGTTCATCATAGTCCCCCTCAGCCTCCGTTACAGAATTGCTTCATTTCTCGGACGGCCGGGCGCCGGATTCACCGCAATCGCGCCTGCAATTTTCTTTCACAAAGCGATTTGCCGATCATCTGCGGACGGTACGCGGGGCATAGAATGCCATATTCCAGAACCTCCGGCGCACGAAAAAGGCCGGCAGCGCGCGATGTGCTGCCGGCCCCTATCTTGTCTCCATTGCCTCGTTATCGGCGACGCTTCACCGCGAAGATGATCGGGATTTCCTTGATGATTGGATCGCCCGTCACCCGTTCGGGCGGCTTCGGAAAGGGCGACGCGCGCCGTAGCACCGCGAGCGCCTCGGCATCGACGAGCGCATAGCCGCGCGAGCTCTTGATCTTCGCATCGAGCAAGCGTCCGCTCCGATCGATCGTCACGATCACGCGGACGAGATCCTGCTGCCCCGCGGCCTGCGCCGCTGCCGGAAAACGCAGATTGCGCTGGATCGCCGCGAGCAGTTTCGCTTCCCAGTTCGGATCGGCGTTCGACGGGCTGTTCGACGTCAGCCCCTGCGCGGGCGCCTTGGGCGCGTCCTTCCGCTCAAGCTGCGGCGCGGCAGGCGGCGTGGTTTCCTCGGCGGGCTTTTCAGCCTGCTTTTCATTGGGTTTGACCTCTTCCTTCAGCGGCACCGCAACCTCGGGTTTCACGGCAAAGGCGAGCTTGGGCACGGGCGGGATTTTCAGATCCTCGACCACGGGCTTCGGCTGCGCCTTCACCTGCTCGGGCTGCGGCATCGCATCGACGGGCTCGGCGGGCGCCGACGGCAACGGCGCCATGTCGATCACCATCGCGGCCGCCGGCAGGCTCGGGGTCGCATTCGCAAAGCCGACGAATAGCGCCGCCGCGGCGCCCGCATGCACCGCCAGCGACACGCAGATGCCCGAAATTACTCGCTGCCGGTCGCTGTCGATCATTGTGCCGCGCCCTGTTCGAGCCCGACGAGCGCGACCTTGAGATAACCCGCCGCGCGCAGCTCGTTCATCAGCGCCATCAGGTCGCCATAGTTCACAACCTGGTCGGCGCGCAGGAAGATGCGGACATTGCGATCGCCCTTCGACGCCGCGTTCAGCCGCTCGGCGAGTTCTGCGCGCTCGATCCGGTCGTTGCCGAGGCTGAGCGACATATCCTCGCCAAGGCTGAGCACCACCGGGTCCTGGTTTTGCGGCTGCGCTTCGGCGGTCGAGACCGGCAGGTCGATCGGCACATTCACGGTTGCGAGCGGCGCCGCGACCATGAAGATGATCAGAAGCACGAGCATGACGTCGATGAACGGCGTCACATTGATGTCGTGATTGAGATCGAGCCCGTCATCGCTGTGCGAAAGCTTCATCGCCATAATCTGTCTCCCCGGCCCGGACCGTCAGGCCGCATGCGCGGGCCGGGCGCCGCCGGCGAGCTGGCGATCGACCTCATGGCTGACGAGGCAGGCGATATTGGTGGACACCTCGGAGAGCAGGCGGCGCTGGCCGGCGATGAAGCGTGCGACATGATTATACATGATGACCGCCGGGATCGCGGCGACGAGACCCATTGCGGTTGCGAGCAGGGCTTCGGCAATGCCGGGCGCGACAACCGCGAGATTGGTGGTGTTCGACTGCGAGATGCCGATGAAGCTGTTCATGATCCCCCAGACGGTCCCGAACAGCCCGACGAAGGGCGTGATCGCGCCGACCGTCGCGAGCACACTCGCGCCCTTCAGCATCTTCTCGATGGTGCCCGATTCGATGTTGAGGAGGCGTGCCGCCACGCGCTCCTTCATACCTTCCGCCGCCTCGACCGACCGGATTGCGCCCGCCTTGACGACTTCGCTGCGCACGGCCGCGAGCATTCGCACCGAAGCCGGGCTCTCGGGCTTGGGCGCGCGATCGAGATCGACGACGGTTTCGAGCATCGCGCAGTCGGCGCGCAGCTCGGCCCTGCCCTTTTTGAGCTCGAGCAGCTTCATGACCCAGATCGTCCAGGTCGCGACCGACGCGAGAAGAAGCAGAATCATCACGAACTGCACGACAGCGGTCGCATGCGCGAACATCTGCCAGTAGGTGATATTTTTCGGGACGACGAGCGTGCTGATCGACCCCGGCGCGGCGGCGAACGCGGCAGAAGGGACGAACAGTGAGGCGGCACCAGCCACCAGCACGCCAGCGCGCATCGGGCCCGCGCCGGCGCCGCGCTGGCGCGGGGTCAGAAGTGAAGTCAGCATCATAGGTCTCCCGGTCTGGTGTCCGGCGGCAGGCGCGCCCGGACCGAGCGCGCGCCACCACCGGAATTTTTTTCCGATTTCTGGACTGGGACGGACGGCGAAGCGCGCAGCCACAACGCGGACGAGAAAAATATTTCATCGGCGATTGCGGGTATCGCCCCGCTCCCTCGTTCTGGGGTCATGGAGCCTATGACCGGCGACGGACAGCCGCGCCTTTCGAACTTGGATGGCGCGGGCGGGAGACACGCGATGGACGCAATCGATATCCGGATCCTCGGGCTGATCCAGGAGGATGACAGCCGACCGCTCGCCGAGGTCGCCCGTATAGCGGGTCTCTCGCGCACCGGCTGCTGGCACCGCATCCGGCGCATGGAGGCCGAGGGCGTGATCCACCGCCGGGTTGCTCTGCTCGACGCGGCCCGGCTCGGCAAGGGCACGACCGCCTTTGTGACCCTGAAAACGCAGGACAAGAGCGACGCGCTGCTCGAGCGACTGCGCCGCGCCGCCGCCGCCATGCCGCAGGCGGTCGAGCTTCACCGGGTTACCGGCGGCGACTATCTGCTCAAGCTGAGGCTCCCGGGCGTCGACGCCTATGACGAGGTCTTTCGCAGTCTCGCGGCGCTCCTGCCCGACTGCCATATCTCGGCGACCTTCTCGATGGACGTCATCAAGGATACGACCGCGATCCCGCTGCCTTGAGCTTCGTTGGCGCCCGCTTGCGGCACGCGAAGCGCGCCAGGGCCAGACCCACGCCGCGCGCGAACGAAGACGATCGGTCCACCAAATCGAATGCCAAAAATGAGCAATGCATTGCCCACGAACCTATTTCGCGGTCAATGCATTGACCATCAGCCCTTGACTTTCAGCCCAATCCTGTCAAATGGTCACTCCATTGACCATGAAGAGCCTTTACGGTCAATGGAGTGACCATCATGCCCGCGACGAACAAAAGAAGCTATGCTCGCTACACGCTCGCCGCGGCGACGCTGCTCGGCCAGAATGTCGCGCTCGAGCGCCGGAACCGCAAGATGACCGCGCAGGATCTCGCCGACCGGCTCGGCATCACGCGCCACACGCTGCGCCGGATCGAACAGGGCGACCCCAAGGTCGAGCTCGGTCTTGCCTTCGAGGCGTGCACGCTGCTCGGCATCGCCTTGTTCGGCGGTGACCGTGGGCGGATCGAGCAGGAGATACGGACGGGAGCACGGCATCTTGCGCTGCTCCCGCAGGCCGCGCGTCCGCGCTCCGCCAAAGGCAATGACGATGATTTCTGATCTCGCACCGCCCCGCGAGGCCTATGTCTGGGTCTGGCTCCCCGGCGCGACCGAGCCGATCGTCGCGGGCCGGCTCGCGAGCGCGGGCGACGAGATCGATTTCATCTACGGCCGCTCCTACCGCGAGCGCACCGATGCGATTCCCCTCTATATGCCCGAGCTGCCGCTCGTCGCGGGACCGATCCGCCCCGAGCGCGGCCTCGTCATCGCCAATGCGATCCGTGACGCAGCGCCCGACGCCTGGGGCCGGCGGGTGATCCTCAACCGCCTGCTCGGCCGCGGCGCCGACCTCGACGCCGCGCAGCTCGATGAGTTGACCTTTCTCTTGTCGTCGGGCTCCGATCGTGCGGGCGCGCTCGACTTCCAGGCCTCGGCGCGCGACTATGTGCCGCGCGGCAGCGGAGGAACGCTGGACGAACTCATCCGCTCGGCCGAACGGGTGGAACATAATATCCCCCTCACCCCTGAGCTCGACCAGGCGCTGCACCATGGAAGCTCGATCGGCGGCGCGCGTCCCAAGGCGCTGATCACCGCGGGCGACACCAAATATATCGCCAAATTTTCGAGCGGGAACGACAGCTATAATGTCGTGAAAGGCGAATATGTCGCGATGCGCCTTGCCGCGATTGCCGGGATCGACGTCGCGCCGGTGCGGCTCGAACATGCCGCGGGCAAGGATATATTGCTCGTCGAGCGGTTCGACCGCGTCCACGAAGACGCCGGCTGGACCCGCCGCGCGATGGTCTCGGCGCTCACGATGCTTGGCCTCTCCGAGATGGAGGCGCGCTATGCGAGCTACCAGGATCTGGCCGAAGAGATCCGCCGCCGCTTCGCCGAGCCGCAGCGCATGCTCCACGAGCTGTTCGCGCGCATGATGTTCAACATCCTCGTCGGCAATGTCGACGACCATGCGCGCAATCATGCCGCCTTCTGGAACGGGCATGATCTGAGGCTCACCCCCGCCTACGACATTTGCCCGCAGGGGCGCGCGGGCGAGGAAGCGAGCCAGGCGATGCTGATCCATGACGATGTGCGCGCAAGCCAGCTTGGCGCGTGCATCGCCGCGGCGCCGCATTTTCACTTGAGCGAGGCGCGCGCGATCGAGATCGCCGACGCCCAGCTGCGCGTCATTGCCGAGAATTGGCGCGCGGTGTGCGACGAGGCGCAGCTTGGTGAAATCGACCGCCGCTATTTCTGGGGCCGTCAGTTCCTCAATCCCTACGCCTTCTACAGCCTGCCGCCTGCCGCCGCCGATCTCGAGCCGCGCGCGCGCGCCTGGCGCGAACAGATGAGTTGACCGCTCGCTGATAGAGGCAGAAACGAAGCTGCTGGCCGGGTCTTTCATCGCGCACGCGCACGGGCGATGAAAGACCCGGATCGGGCAGACCTGCGGACCGGGCGGCGCCCTACTGGATTCGCGCCCGGACGTAGAAGCGACGCAGCGCTGCCCGCTCTTCGGGCGATCCGCCGACCATCTGCCATGTGACCCGCACGAGATGTTCGCCATCGGCGACCGCGGTGTAGCTTTGTTCGATGGGGAGCGCCGCCTTGCCCGGAGCGCCCACCGCGACCTGCAGCCCGCGCGCCGAGGTGAGGCTGTAGCCGAAGACCTGCCCCGCGCGCAGCATGATCCGGTAGT
The DNA here is from genome assembly GCF_900108295.1 of Sphingopyxis sp. YR583. Lineage (NCBI taxonomy): Bacteria > Pseudomonadati > Pseudomonadota > Alphaproteobacteria > Sphingomonadales > Sphingopyxidaceae > Sphingopyxis > Sphingopyxis sp. YR583. The sequence continues at coordinate 622,201 of NZ_FNWK01000001.1, forward strand.
CGCAATGCTGCGACGCAGGAAGTTGCCCCTCGAAGAGCAGGCCGCGGCTCTTGCTGCTGGTCGGCGACATCTTGCAGACGGGCGCAAGCACCGCGAGCGGGCCAAGGTCGGCGCTGATGCCGTCGAGCATCTGGGTGACCGCCGGCGGCTTTGCGATCGTCGCGCCCGGACTGCGGTACACGGTTGTCACGCCCTCGCGGCGAAGGCCGATCTCGAGTCTCTCGTGGCGCTGATCGATGATGAGATAGGCGCCGTCGCGGCCCGCGCCGGCGGCTCGTCCGGTGATCCAGAAGATGCCCTTCTTGTGCTGGAGGACATTGCTTTCGGCCATCAGCGCCATGAAGCTGTCATAGTCTTCCCCGGTGAGGTCGCGCAGATGCGGCGCAATCACGCTCGAGGTGAACAGGCCGGTCTCGGAGGGACGTTTGCCTCCGAGCCGGTCGAGCTGCGACCAGGGGCCGCCCACATCGCGCCCGGCGGCGGCAACGCTCGGGACCTCGGTCTTGGGTACGATCCAATAGGCGACGACGGCGCTTCCCGCGGTCAGCATGCCGATGATCGCGACATAGACGGCATAGCCGAGATTGTCGGACCCCGATTTTTGCGAGAGCGTCGCGCCGATCGCCGACGAGAAGCGGTTGACCCAGATGCGGACGGCGCGCTGTCCCGGTACCGAGGTGATGCCCTTGAAGAACCAGATGAAGGCGATGAAGCCGAGAACGGCGAGCACGAGCACGAAGCCGAGCGGGTTCGCGACCACCCAGTTGATGAAATCGACCGCGGTGTTCGGCGTCATCTTCGGGCAAGGCGTCGTGGTCGTCCGCATCGCGTCGCAGAGGATCGGCTGGATCTGCACGGCGCCGGCCCAGAGGGCGAAGGCCGAGAGGATCACGCCAACGAGGATGCCGAACAGCTGGAGCAGCGCGCCGCGGTTGGACTCATTAAGCGCGTCGAGCGCCTCGATCGAGGCGCGCACATGATTGAAATCGTAAAGGATGACGCCGTCCTGGGGCACCACCTCTTCCTCGGCACGCCGCGTGCGCCTGACGCGCGCGAGCAGCGACTGGAATGCGTCGGCATAGGCGAGCACGCCGAGCGCCTTCTTGTTGCTCGTCGGCGCGTCGGAATGGCGGAACTCGACGACGACCTTGGCAAGCCCCCGGAGCGTATCGATCCGCCAGCTGCTATCGTCAAAGACAAGCCCTTCGGTGTCGATCCGGTGGAGATCGAGAAGCTGATCGGTCTGCGGATCGTGATGATAATGGCGGTGCGTCAGGTCCTTGAGGCAGAAATAAATCTGCGACGGCAGGATTTGGGCAGCGAGCGTCTGGATGGCGGTCGGCGGCCGCACGCCGGTGTCGCGGCCGAGGAACATGTCCATGTCGAACCAGATGCGCAGTTCGCCGGTGCGAAACAGCGCGAAGTTCACGCGGTGACACGCGACTTGCCCGCGCTGCGCATCGGCGAGCGCGGCGACCCGTTCGGGCAGCGCGGCGGCGGCAGCCTCTTCCTCGGTTGTCTCGCAGGCGATGCCGGTGCCGATCGCATCGTCGATTTCGGAAAGCAGAGCGCTGCGCGCTGCGCTCGCCTGGTCGTCGCTGTCGCGCGGGAGGACGAGGACGGCGCCGACGAGCACGCCATGCGGCTCGCTGCGTTCTTCGAGCTTGCCGTCGAGCAGAAACGGCGTTCGGGCCGTCGCCGTGCGCGCCGCAATGACATAGTCGAGCGTGGCGGAGCGCCGGAAATGTCCGACGAGGCGGCCCGGCAGCGGGAAGTCCTCGGCCGAACGGCGGCGATGGATAACGATCGCGCGCCCGCCGTCGCGGCTGCGATGATTGAGCGCCTGCGCTTCGCCGCCGGCGCAGATCAGCCCGAAGGAAAGATGCCCCGATACGTTCGGAACCCAGCCGGCGTAGCTGTAAGGCGCATCGATCCAAGGATAGGTGCCCGTCTCGGGCAGATGAAAATTCGTTGCCACTGCCACCCGTCCCCCGACGCCCCCCGTCGGACGGTCAGATGAGCTCCGATGAGGGAGCGCGGGTCTGGCGGATGTGGACGAGTTCGCCGCCGCGGGCTTTCAGCTCGAGACCTTCAAGCTCGTGCATGGTGGCGCCTGCGGTCGTGGCCGGGAGGCTGCCTGCCGCCCAGTTGCGGACGCCGTACCGCTTGCGACGCAGCCGCTTGATTTCCTTCTTCCCGTTGCGCAGCGCGCCAAGGAAGAGGGTTCCAAGAATGACGGAAAGAAAACCGAAGAAAATGGCGAGGATGGTCAACGCGATCTGCATGGCAAAAGATCCAACGCTCCCTTCGCGCGAATGTTCCTCTGATTCGTGAAACGGCCCTTTAGAGGAAAGGGCATCCCAGCGCAAGCCACATCCTCGGCCCCGCCCTATAAGTCAAAGCGCTGCATGAGCCCCTTGCGGGCAACGCTCCGCCTTTTTCTACCCTGATATCAATAGATGAGTTCATCGATCCGTGCGGCACGATGTCCCGTTTCACTTTCCCGTTTCAGGACAAACGTGCGCGATTACTTGAGCGTTAAACAACTCGCAGAACCTTCGGTGCCGCGGCGCCCTCCACCATGGCAGGTCCGCCCGCACTCATTCTCCCCCGCCTCGCTTCGGGGCGGACCTCATCCCTCGAAACATTCACCGAAGAAAGAACCGCGCTCCCGGCAAGCCCGCCGCGGGGCGGCGTGGGTGCGGCAAGGCAGGGGCGGCCGCGCGCAGCGGCGGCCGGAACGGCGCAAGGCGCCGTTTGCCCGGCGACGCCGCGCGCCGCTGCCCCGCAAGGACAGCGCGCCGGGTGCGCAGCGCGGCCCGAACGACGCGCGATCCCTGGCGGCGGTTTCCGCCGCCAGAGTGCGCCCAACAGCTGCCGCGCTCCGGTCCGGAGCGCCGACAAGGCCGCGGCGCGGCCGTCCCGCCGGCACAGCCGGCGGGAGCAAGACCTCAACCGTTGAGGCGGTCCTTCACGGCCTTCGCCGCCGAGAAGCCGAGCTTCTTAGACGCCGCGATCTGGATCGTCGCGCCGGTCGAGGGATTACGGCCTTCGCGCGCGGCCGATTCCTTGACCTTGAACTTGCCGAAGCCGTTCACCGAGACTTCCTCGCCCTTGGCGGCGGCGTCGGCGATCGCGGCGAAGACGGCATCGACGGCCTTCTTGCCTTCGGCCTTCGAAAGACCGAGCGAGGCTGCAACGCTGTCCGAAAGTTCGGCGTGGTTCATATGGTATCTCCTGAGGCGCGCGGGGACATCCCGCGCGGCAGGGCATTTAGACAGCGCCGAGCCCCCTAGCCAGCGCCAAAAAAGACAGGCTGACGCCGGATCGCGTGGCCTGGCACCAAGCGTCGAGCCCGTTTACGAAGTTCGTCCGGAGCGGGGCGGATCATTTCCGCACCCTTATTCGTCCCAAGGATGATTATGACAAGTCGGGCACAGAACGAACGGGTGCGCGAGGGGGCAGTTCGATTTCCTCACCGCCTATGTCCGCAAAACGCGCGCGGATTGTGGCGGATAGACCGGAGGACGGCCGAGCGCCGGGCGCTAAAGCCGCTCGAAGGTTATTCCGCGCTTCTTTTTTCATCGAATGGCCTGCTCCGCCTTCTGACGCCTCAAACGATATTTGAACGCATCGTCGATATTCCGAATGGTCAGGATTGCCACGCCAAATCTCCGAATGCTCATTGCAATCATCGCCTGCAGAAGATTCCCCTCCGCGACCCCAATATTCCGCCCGCCGAGCGCGCGCGCCGGCGTCAGTCTCCTCACCGTCGCACGCGAAAAGCGGTTCCAACCGTTCCGTATCGCGATGCCCAAAAGCGGGTCAGCCCGCGCCGTCTGCGCTGCCTACAACATCTTGCGCAGCGACAGCTTGACGGTTCGCCCCAGCGGGTCGAGTTCGTCGCGCGTGAACCCTGCCGGGGTCTGCCCGTCCCGGTCGACGACGCGCACGCGCTGATCGAACAGATTGTCGACATCGAGCGCAAGACGCAGTCCCTTTGCCCAGGCGCCATCGTCAATCCGGCCCATATCGGCATAGAGACGAACGCCAACCTCGGTCTTCGACGAAAAATCGAGCCGCGTACCGGGGAGGCGGTCGACGCCGTCGCTGCGCGCCGTCGTCGGCGAGGCCCAGCGGCCTTCGAGCGCGAGCCCGCCGACACCGCGCAAGCTGAGCCGGGCACTGGCGGACAGGCTGTGCCGCGGCGCCCCTGCCCCCCCGTCGCCGCGGAGCCGGTCGAGCGGCGCGAGCCCGTCGCGCAGCACGATTTCGTCGGCGAGCTTCCAGCTATGGCTCAGACCGAAGGCAAGAGCGGTCTTCTGCCTGTTCCCCATTCCCCGCCTGCCGGCGGGGCCAGTGCGGCGCGCTTCGGTGGCATCATCGCCGCCGCCGTTCCCCCCGTCCCGCCCCGGATCGTCCCGCGCCGCATTGCCGCCAAGCCCGAGCGTCCAGCCGACATTCGTGGTCAAGGTTTCGCCAAGCGAACGGGCGATGTTGATCGGGCGCGCGTCGATGCGCTCGAGCCTGCCGTCGACCGCGCGTAAGAACCGCTCGGGATAGGCCGCTTCAACTGCGGCTGTCAGCGCCGGCAGCGCCCCGACCGCCCCGCGCTCCTCGCTCCGGCTATAGGCGAGCTGCGCGGTGAAACCTTCGAGGAAGGCCGGGCGCGCCATGAGCCGGATATCGATCGCCTCCGACACTGCATCGCCGAGCGCCGGGTTGCCGCCAGTCACGCGTATGACATCGACGCGCTCGCCGGCAACGAAGTCATAAACCCGGACATTGGGGGTTTCGACGAGCGGCGCATCGATCTGGTCGCGCTGCGGCGCCGAGGTCGAGCGGCGGAGCATCGCATTCACGCTCAGACCCTCGAGCGGCGCCCAGGCAATACCGGCATTGAGCCGCGTGCGCGCGGGCTCGCGCGCTGCGATCGTCCCGCCCGCGCCGAGCTGGAGCGCGATCGTCCCCAGCGCAGCAAGCGGCCCCTCCTCCCCCACGACAGGAAGACTGATCGACATCGTCCCGCTCGCGGTACTGCGCGCGACCGCGACGTCCGGCACCGGCCCGCCGATTTCGGTGTTCGTGCGATTGACTGCGCCGTCAGCGGACAGCGACAGATGCACCGGACCCGCGGGAAGCCGCGCGACGATCTTCGATGCGGCGAAAGTGACGGCGGCGTTATGGCTGAGGGTGCGGCGTGCGTCGACCAGCGGAGACAGCGAGCCCGCGACGAAGGGGTTTGCGGCTCCCGAATCGACCTTGGCTTGAAGCGCTGCGCGATCTGCGCCGAGTTCGATCCGCGAGCGCGAGAGCGTCAGATCGTACGAGCTACCCGCCGAGAGCTGCCAACCGCCGAGCGGCCCGGCAAGTGTTGCGGCGAGCGAGGTACCGAGACTGTCCTGCCGCCCGGTAAGCGGACGCGCGGCGGCATGATCGACGATTACGTCGCGCGAGAATGGCGACCAGCCATTATCCGCAGACAGGAGGAGGCTGGTGCCGGTGAGGCCGAGCAGGCTCTCGCTCGACGATGCCCGGATGTCGATGGCGAGCGACGCCTGGAAGCGGCCGAGCGGACGGGCCATATCGGCCGCAATAGAGAGCGAGTGAGCGCTTGGCAGGATCGTGCGATAGGCGCCCTCCCCGCCCGCATGTCCGTCCCCGACAGCCACGAAGTCGGCGAGCGCCGGCGCGCCTGCCAGCCCTGGCGGGACCGCCGCGGCGATCACCGGATATCCGGCGACGGCGCTGAGCGCGGGATCGATTTCGGCGCCGGAGACCGGAGCCCGCACGCGCGTGCCCACGGCGAGCGCGTCCTCCGCTAGCGGGATGTCGCGGGCGCTTTCGAGCAGCCGGTCGCTGCCGCGCGCCTCGATCCGCAGCGAGCCGCGCCGGGTGCCGGCGATCGAGACGCGCTGCACCGAGATGTCATAATTGCCGCCGCCGCCCTGCGTCGCTCCCGAAGCGCCTGCCTGGACGGTGCTGCTCGCGAAGCGCCGCTTGAGGATGATGTTCACCAGCTGGCGACCGGGCTCGAACCCGTAGATCGCCGCGGCCGCGGGCGGCAGCACCTCGATGCGTTCGATCGCCTCGGGTGGATAGGAGCCGATGCCCGCGCCGTCGACGCGCTCGCCGTTGACGAGGACCACGGGTTCGCTCGTACCGGTTCGCGGCCCCAGCGCCGAGAGGAGCTCGGCGATGCTGTCGGCGGCGTAGAGCTCGACCTCGGCCGCCGATATCTCGAAGTCGGGGGCGACGCGCGCGGCAGAGCGCGCCGTGGTCGGCGCGGTCACGACGATCTCGCCGTCCACAGCGGCGTCGTCGGCGCTTGCCGGCAGGTCCGCGGGCGCCCCGGCCCCTGCCGCCACCGGGCCCGTCGCGGCCGGATCCTCCTGCGCCACGGCAAAAGAGGGCACATTTACGGCTAGGGATGCGCCGAGCAGCAGCGCCGCGCGCAAGCCGCGCGAGCAAGGCAGAAGAGATGGATCAGCGGTCATCGAATATTCCTCCACCCCAAGGACGCACGGGACGGCCGGACCCGCACCGGCCCGGCACGGCCAGCGGGCTGGCAGGCGTTCAAGCGCGTCCCGCACGCGACGAACCGAACGCGGCAAGCCGGATATGACAAGGTGAATATCGTGAGCGGACACCGCCGCACCGCACCCAAGCCGCCGATGCCGTCCCGCCGTCGCTTCCATAATGAAGACCGGGGCGGCGGAGAGACTGGAGATGCGCCGCGAAGGCGCGTCCATCGCCGCTGTGTCACCGTCGCCGCTCCCGGGCGCGATCGCCGGGTCGCATTCCCGCGATCGAACAGCATCGCGTTATGAACGCAGTGGCCAGCGACAGTGGAGGAGCGATGGTCCGGCAGCAACAGGCGACCAGCGCGATCGCGACGCATCATTGTCGAGGATGATCATGGCGGGGATGCGTGCGCCGGCGGGATCCGACCGAGACGTAAATGCAGTCTCCCGCGCGGCGACACGCGAATGGGCGCACATGGCTGCGGCAAACCCGAGGATTTCCGCGACGTCTGCGCGGAGACTGGAACACCGCCACGCGAGCGAAGTTTCATGAGCAAGAGACAATATCTGGCGCAACTTTGCCGCGCTCCGTCGGTTGCTCGAAAAGCAGATCGAGACCGTAGAATGTTGCTCGAAAAGCAGATCGAGACCGTAGAATAATGACGCGCCACGGGAAAACCGGTGGCGCCGCGAAAGGAAGACCGAGCAAACGGGCGGTAGCCCGATCGATACCCGATGGCGCAGGGAGAGCGCGAAATTCGAACGAAGGCGGGTTCCCGATGGCAAGGCGCCGAAGCCGGGCACTCCCGGCACCCAAAACAGATCCCCGCCGCCCTTATCGGCAAACTGGGTCCGCTTCGCGGGCCCTTTTTCTTTCAAGCGCGCTTATTGCGGAGAAAAGGAAACGCCGCCTTCCTCAACCGAAAATTGCGCGCAGGCATTTGATGACCGGCCACTCTCGATATCCGCGCGCGGGGCGAAGAGGCAAATGCGAACTTCATCGGTGCGCCCATAGCCTATGTCCTTAGGACATAGGCTATGGGCGCACCCGCGTGTGGTCAAGCCACCCGCCAAAATATGGGGCGGTTGGCGAGGCATCGGTATCGGGTATCGGACATGTGCGAAGCTCCTTTTGCTTCCGATCAAGGGATGCCGGCCCCGCCTTTTGCGCAGCGCGCCGCGACAGGCACGCCGCCTTTCGCAGCCGTCATAAGGCGCGGGTACGCGCTGCACCGGCCCAAACCTACAGACATGCAAAAAGCGCCCGCCCCACAGGGGCGAGCGCTTTCCATCATCCGGTTATGGTCAGGCCGGGGCGTTGAAAGGGGCCGCCCCGATTCTGACCGCCCGGCTTATCGTGCGGCGACGGTCTTGTCGCCTGCAGCTGCGGCAAGACGCGGACGGCCGGCGTGCGCTTCGGCGATCGCGACCTCGACCTTCGCCTTGGCCCGCTCGGCCGACGCCTGCTGACACTTGCGCGCCGCAGCGCTCTGGCGCAGGTCGCGGGTCAACCGCGGGCATGCCTGGCGCACGGCCTGACGGATCCGCCGTTCGAGGGTTTCTACGCCTGCGGGGTTGGTGAGGTCGAGGTCGGCGTGGTTGACGAGCACGCGCGTGGGCTCGTCGGCGGCCGGCGCCGCCAATGCCGGCGTGGCGGCAAGGAGGAGAGCGAGGGGAAGAAAGCGAACGGTCCGATGCATGGAATGATTTTCCTTCGTTGGGCGTGGAAAGCCGACACCGATGCCGCCCCCACGCCAACGAGACGTTTGGGAAGGGCCGATCCGCAACCGATTCCGTAAAGGAATTTTCGACCCCGCCTGTCCGCAACGAGGACAATAGGAAGAACGGGCGCGGCAGCGCCCTATTCCGGACCGCCGCCCCTGCCCGGCACGGCGTCCGCCGCCGACGACGGCCATTCGCCCGGCGCATCGAACAGCACCGAGGAAAGCCCCTCCCCGACCGTCCAGCGCGCGCGCTCGAGATGCGAGCGCCAACAGCGCTCCGCCGCATCGGGGTCTGCCCCGACGTCGAGCAGCAGGATATCGGCGGCGGCAGCCGCCCAGTCATGGCCACCATCAGCAGCGTCAAGCAGCCGCGCATAGGTCAGCATATGCCGCCTATCATAGTCGGTTACGGTCGCCGCATCGGGCGCCTCAGGAGACAGCGATGGCATTGCCCGGGGAAGAATAGTCAACAGCTACGCTCTCGTATCGCCGATGGAGTATTATAATACGTAGCATCAAAATGCCCGCCTGTCCTCTAAGATCGGGATGGACGTACGAAAACTCGTGGGCTGCAATGTGCATCGCTATCGCAAGGCGGCCGATCTGAGTCAGGAAGAGGTTGCAGCGCGGATGGGTGTCGACCGGGCGCATGTCGGGTTGATCGAGCGCGGCGAACAGAATGCGACCTTGCTGACGATCTGGAGTCTTTGCGAAGCGCTGAATGTCAGGCCGCAGGCGCTGTTCGACGAGGATTATTATCGCGCGCACTGCCAATAGGCCGGCACGCCTTTCGCGGATATCAGGGCGTTCAAAAGCCGCTTAGTAAGGCTCTTCAAAACAACCCTTCCTGACGAGCGAAGTCACGGTGCTTGGCAAGGGTTATTTCCTGGTCCCGGCTTCACTGCCTCAACCGGATGCGAGCATGGCGGCAGGCCCCCCGGCCCACATCGCATGCGCGGCATCGACAAGCCGGCGGGCGCGCGACTTGATCCATTCGCCGTCGCCGGGCCATCCCTCCGCACAGACGATGCCTGTTCCGATCGCGCGGAGCGACGCGCCTTCGCCAAGCGCGTCGATCGTCCGCAGGACACGGACCGCGCGCGCGCCGTCGATCTGGAACAATGGAGACGGCGCGGGAAATTCATCTTCGAGCAGCCATGCGCGGAGCCGCCGGAATTCGGCCAGCCGAAGCGGAAAATGGCTTCCGAAGTCAGTGCCGAAGCAGAATGGCGCAATCCCTGCTCCATCGCGCTGGACGAGATCGAAGCAAAGCCCGCTCCCGCTCTCTCCAATCAGGCAGTGCCGAACCGGGCCGCCGTCAACCACCCATGTGTTCGACAGACGCGGCAGAAAGTCGGCGAGATGCTCTGCCTCCTCACCCCAGAGACAAATGACCGAGGGATCGAGCGCGCGCGACCAGAGCAGCCGTGCGCCGGGCGCACGCCTCCCCGGATCCTCAGCGAAAGTGAAGCCCCCAGCGCGCGGTGAATTCGGCGCGCGCCGCAGGCAGGACGGGTTCGCTCACCCGCGCCGCGCCCGGTTCGCACGCCGCCGCCTCGGCATAGCCCGGCGTGCGGCGGAGTAGTTCCCAGGCGAGCCCGCGCCGCCCGCATGCTTCTAGACCTGCATAGGCGCCGGCTTCGCGCCAGCTGCCCGGCGGCAGTGCTGGCGTCAGCTCAATCTTGGCCATGGCCTGCCGCACCGCGCTGCGCGGCGACATGCGCGCGGAGGGCCGCTTCCTGCTCGGGCAGCAACGCGTCGACCGCCGCGACATGCTCGCGGTGCTCGCCGCCTAGCAGGTATGACGGGCAGCGCCCCTCGACATTGCCGAGGTTGGGACGATGCTGCGCGTAACCGACGAGCGCCGCGAGATCGGGATCGAACGCCTTGGCCGCCTCGGGCGGATAGATGAGCCATGGCAGCTCGAAGGGTTTGAGCCAGCCAAGACAATAGCTGACGACGATGCCGCGGCGCGGCGCACCGCTCGCATTGCCGCCCGCGCCGTGGAGCGTGCCGCCGAGCCAGAGCAAGGCGTCGCCGGGCTGACATTCGGCCGCGACGGCATCCGCCTCATCGAACAGGCCACTGCCTTCCGCCTTGTGGCTTCCGGTCCAGAGGCGCGTCGCGCCATTCTCGGCGGTGAACGGCACGAGCGGCCACATCACGTTGATCTGGAAGTTCATCCCGCCCTTCGCGATCGGCCAAAGGTCATGATCACGGTGCGGATATTGGGCGAGCGCGCCGGGATGGATTTCGATCGCCTGGGTGAGATTGAGCGCGATCCGGTCGCAGCCGGGTCCCAGCATATGCTCGGCGAGCAGCAGGATCGCGGGATGCATGACGAGCTCACGCGTTGCCGGCGCGCGCGTCAGCAGTCGCCCGAACCGCTTGGTGCGCTCGCCGAAGAAATCGCCGACGCAAAAGGGCGTCGCGGCGAAATCCGCCGCCAGCATCGCGTCGATCCCAGCAATCACGCCCGGCGGCAGCGCATGGCGGACGAGACACCAGCCGTCGCGCTCCAGTCGCACAGGCGCGCTGTCGGGCGTGAACGCGCCCTTCACTGCCCCGCTCCGCCCATGCCCGTCACAGCCGCCTCCGCGCCGTTCACCGCCACCATATCTTCAAGCCGGTGAATGCAATTGGCGTCGAGATGCGCGGGCGTGTCTTCGCAGATATCGATCGCGAAGGCACCGAGGCGGCCACCGCCCATATCCTGCCCCGGCCCGAGCGCCTCGCCCTGCCAGCCCATCGCGAGCACCTGTTCGCGAAAGCGCGCGGTCACCACGCCGGTGAAGCGGCGGATGCCATGTTCGAGCGCATGATCGACCATCGCGCGGATCAAGCCATTGCGCAGTAGCCGCCGCTCGCTCGCAAGCTCGGTGGCGGGAAGGCAGAGGCGTGTGATCTCGAAAATGTCGGGCCCGACCGGCACGCCGTCCGTGCAAAGCCGCTCAAACATCGAGCCGAGAAGGTGCGGCCGCACGGAGGGCAAAAGGCGCATCGAGGCGCGATGCAGCCCGGCATCGTTCGCGACGATGATATAGGTTGCATAAGCGTCGTCGAAACGATCGATCTCGAAGCGCTCGTCGACGACGTCGAGATCCCAGTCGAGCAGGTCGACGAACAGGCGCTTGCGCGCTTCGAACATCGAGTTGAGGAGAGGCTGTTCGTGTGGTTCGCCGAGCCCTGCGATAATATGGATCATGTTTTGCTCCCTTGGAATTGAGCTCCAAGGAAAGCGGAAAACGCGACCCCTTATCAGTCGACCAAATGGAGGTATTTGCTGGGCAGAACTTCGTGCACGCCGACCTCGCCATCGAGCACCGCGGAGATGACGAGCTGGGTACGCGTGTGCGCCTCGTAGAGCTCGGATGCGCGCTGGATATAGGTTTTGACGGTGAAGTCGCTGATGCCGAGTTTGCGCGCGATCATCTTGTTCGACAGGCCGCGACCGATGAGGACGATACAGTCGCGTTGCCGGGGCGTTAAACGCGCTACGCGAAATTCGCGAAGCCGTCCCCCGAGCATGATCCGCCGCGCCGCCTGAAAGGCATAGCTGCCGACAAGATGGGCGGGCCCTACGAAACAGCGCGCGCGATCGGGATCGCGCGGCCCGCTGAAATGACAGGAACCGCTGCGCTCGCCCAGAACGAAGGACGGAACGGTGACACCATCGCTCACCCCCTCGCGCGCACCGGCCTCGATAAAGCGGCGGTGCCGCCGGTCGACCGTGATCAGCTCGCCGATCTGATCCCAGGCGAAGCAGGCGTCGGCGGCGAGACAGGCGAGCACGACCGGATCGTTGCGATAGAGCTGCTCCGCAATGTAGCGCTCGGCATAGACTGCGGGGTAATTCTGCATGTGAATTAGGCCCGGCGAACGTGACCGCGCATCGTCGTGATGGATCATCGCATAATGACGAAAATCCATGAAGCGCGCCGCGCCTTCGAGCAGGTCCTCGATCTCGCCAAGGCACGTCGCCGCGCGAACCGCGACGATGAAATCATCGGCAAACTCAAGCGCTTCCAGCCTGTCACGACAGGGCATCAGGAGGGACAAAGGGCCGGACGAGCGGCATCAGGGAAAAAAAGGAAATACATTCGCACAACGGCCCAACGTGCGAGAGTCGGATGTCCGCACATTGCCGGACGATTATTCAGCAATCGGGTTCTGGTTCCGCGCATGATCGGCGCCCGAGGCGCTACCCCTGTACCGGGCTTCCATACAGGAGCAGGCAATTCAACCTCGCCGCGAATCGGGCCATTACGGCGATAACGCGCCACCGCAACGGCGGGCATCGGGCGCAAGGTTACGAACGCGATGGAGTATTGAATGCCTGAGGTTTCGAATGAGCTTTTATGGCTGATCGCGATCTGCACCGGATCGGGCTATGCTATCGCGGCCATTATTCGCGAAGCCTGTCAGGGTGCCGCCACCATAATAAGGGCGCGACGCGGCGACACGGAACTCCCTCATGGCGGACCTTCCATGCGCGGGCTGTTCATCGGCTTCACGCGACCAGGTGCCGGCCCGGGTCACGGAGCCGACGATGCTGGTTGAACCACGCCCACCCAAGCGACGGCGACGATCCTGCGAGCCTACGACCTCGTCGCCCTACTTCATATCTGTCTGGTGCGGTTTCCGAACCGGTCGATGCGAAGAGACGGCCCCCGACGCGCCCCAACTCCTGGACATGGTGTCGCCATCCGCGCAGAGACTCGGCATCTTCTCAGGAAAGCGTGCGCCGAACATCCTTCAGGAGAAGGGAGAGGTGATAATTGTCGGTGAGCGACGGCCCGAACCCATAGCGCTCGTAGAATTCCCTCGCATCATCGTCCTTCTCATGAACGACGATCGCACGTATGCCACCCAGCTCGGCCGCCTGCAAGGTCCGCAGCACTGCATCCTTGAGCAGACCCGCTCCAAGCCCCTTGCCCTGATAGCCTATCGCGATGGCCAGCCGCGCGATCAGAATGATCAGCACGGGATGCCTTGGCATTCCCTTGGTCAGCCGTTCCGGAGCATCGTCATACGCCACTTCGCCTACGACCAAACTATAGAAGCCGACGACGCGCTCTCCATCCATCGCCACATAGCTATTGGCAGAACCGGTCTGCTGGCTCTGGAGAGCGTGACGATCCAGAAAGCGGTTCAGCGGCTCCTTGCCGCAATCGAAACCGGCGACCACGTGGGTACGCGCGAGCTTTTCAATGCGCAGCGCACCCACTCTGGCACCGCTCATTTTGCGCGCGGTTGCTCAAAAACACTCGGCTCGCTCAGCAACTTCCGCAATGTCTCGACTGGCTTGGGGGGCGCATCCAGGGCCGTCTGAAACGCATCCCAACGCTCGGCATCGAGACCGAATATTGTCCGGTCGGGAAGCGTCTCGGCTGCGCGCGCGAGGGCGCTTTCGATCACGAATTCGCTCACCGAGCGCGAACTCGCCAGCGCCGCCGTTTGCAGAATGCGCTTGGCGCTAGCGGTAAGACGCAGATCGAGTTTTTCAGTACGGGCAGCAGCGCGAGGCATTGGGAATCTCCTTGCCGCCGATATAGCAATTTCGCCCGACATTGTCGTGACAATTCCTGCTTATGAAAATGCGCACGACACCGATGATGAGAGCAGCCCGACCGTCGGCAATGACGTCAGCCCTTGCTCGACCTCCATCGGGGCCCGGAGTCCTCCATAGCGACGCAAGCCGTTATCCCACATATTCACAAAATTCAAAAATGCGGGATAATGCTTCATTTTACTGATCTATTACTCAGTTCAAGAACATGTTATCCCGCATAATGATCAATTCGGACATATGCGGGATAACGCCATGAATGCGATGAAACCCTTTACCGACGAGCAGCTGCGGACGCTTATCAACCTGCGCCAGCGCTATGAGGGCTGGATCGACGCGGAGCGACGTTGGGCTGCCCTGCCCTATGACCTCCGCCGCAAGGAGGTCAAAGGCCGTGCCTATCTCTACGAGATCTTCGACCGGTCGGGCAATGGGCGCAGCCTTGGACCATGGTCGGACGAACTCGAAGCCCGGTTCGAGGCCTATCGCGCGGCCAAGGAAGATATCAAGACACGCCGCGAGGCGAGCCGGGGTCCGCTGGACGAATCGGCGAGGCTGGCGCAGGCGCTGCGTATCCCGATGATCGCAAGCGAGGCCGGACCGATCCTGCGCGAAGCCGATCGCCGCGGACTGCTGGACGGCTCGTTGCTGGTCGTCGGCACCAATGCCATCGCCGCCTATGCCCTGGAAGCCAACGGGTTTATTCGCGAGCTACCCGACGAGACGGCGGATTTCGATCTCGCGTGGATCGAGAGCGATACGACGCGCGACGAGCAGGTTTTGTGGAACATGCTGAAGGCGGTCGACCCCACCTTCACGGTCAATACCGAACGCACATTCCAGGCACGCAATGCCAAGGCCTATGAGGTGGAAGTGCTGGTGGCGCCGTCGCGCGCCGGCACAATGGCGCGCACCGACCGCCCCCGCCCCGTACCGCTTCCCGAGCAGGAATGGCTGCTGAACGGCAAGGCCGTCGACCAGGTGCTTGTGTGCCGTGACGGAAGCCCGGTCCGCATCGTGGCACCCGATCCGCGATGGTTTGCGCTGCAGAAAATCTGGATGTCGGAGCAGGCGAAGCGCAATCCGCAAAAGCGCGGCAAGGACGCAAAGCAGGGAGCGCTATTGCTCGACGCGATCGAGATCGCGATGCCGCATTATCCGCTTGACGAGAATTTCGAGTGCGGCCTCCCCGGCGAGCTGGCACCGCTCTACCTCCGCTGGGCGGAGCAACGCCCCCAGAGGCGGGCACCCGGCTGGTGAGAAAAGGCACGTCCGCAATGGGCCATATTTCAGGCCCGCTATGGATTCTATTTCCCGGCATCGCTCTAACAGCCCCCCCCCCCCAAAAAAATACCGGTCGGTTCAGATGCCTGCGAGACAGGAACCGGATCGGAGACGATATGTGTCGGTTTCGACTGCGTGCGGGCCGAAGCCGCGCGTCTAGAAGATGTGACGCCAAACTACCACGCTCCGCCCCCGGCGCCCTCGCCCGCGACGGCACCGATCTCACCGCGCCTCGAAATGGGCGCCTATGAGACGCTGTGGCTCGCGCCAAATGCCAGCTTCAAGACGCTCGCCGAGCTCTTCGCGCAAAACCCCGGCAAGCGCCCGTCCGATTTCACGAACCACCCAGACGCCGAAGCGAATGCTTCGCGCGCGCTCGCCAAGTTGCTCGGCGGAGGCGTGCGCAATTTTTCAACACGCATTCACGGCACCGGCGAATATCCAATCCGACTGCGCGACGCGCGCCACCCTGTCGAGCTTCTCTACTATCAGGGTGCGTGGGAGTTGGCGGAAACGCGCGCGGCCGCAGTCGTCGGCACCCGTGATCCCAGCCCCGAAAGCATCAAACGCGCACAGCGCGTGGCGCGTGAACTCGCCGAGCGCGGCATAACCGTCATCTCCGGCCTCGCGCGCGGCATTGACACGGCCGCGCTGCGCAGCGCCATCGAGGCGGGCGGCAAGGTGATCGGGGTCATTGGCACGCCGCTCGGCGTCACTTATCCGCCCGAGAACAGGAAACTGCAGGAACGGATCGCCGAAGAGCATCTGCTCATCAGCCAGGTGCCGCTGCTGCGCTATGCCGCGCAGACGCCGCAGCACAACCGCTTCTTCTTCCCCGAACGCAACGCGACGATGAGCGCGCTCAGCGAAGCGACGATCATCGTCGAAGCCGGCGAGACCTCGGGTACGCTGACGCAGGCGCGCGCGGCGATCTACCAGCGGCGCAAACTGCTCATCCTCGAAAGCTGCTTCCAGCACCCCGGCCTCAAATGGCCCGCGCGCTACGAAGCGCAGGGCGCGATCCGCATCCGCACCTCCGAAGACCTTGCGCGGGCGCTGCCATGATCCGCTTCAGCCAGATCGACGCCGGCAACCGGTGGGCGCACACGATGCTCACCGCGGACGACCTCTGCTATTATCTCTACGAATATACACCAGGGCGCGGGCATGAGAGCAGCTGCACCAACATGCTGATCCGCAACCTCAAGAAAAAGCCGAGCCAGTCGGACAAGCCGGGCTATCGCTTCAAGGACAGGGCGATCGAGCGCTGCGCCGAGCACTTACGCGAAGCGCTCGATCCTCAATGGGCAAAACAAGCCACCTTCATCCCCGTCCCCGGCTCGAAGGCGGCAAGTCACCCCGATCATGACGACCGAATCGAACGGATATGCCGAAACATCGCATCCGACCTCGATGTCCGCCCACTCGTCACGCAGCGCTTCTCGACCAACGCCGCACATGAATCCGGCAAGGGCGGCCGGGTCACGGTCGAGAAGCTCGTCCGCATGTATGAGATCGATGAGACCCAAGCAGACCCCGAACCGCGCGCCTTCGCGATCGTCGACGATGTGCTGACCTCGGGCACGCACTACCGCGCGGTCCAGACTAAGCTTGTCACCCGCTGGCCGGGCGTGCCGATCATCGGCCTCTTCATTGCCCGCCGGATATTCGCGCCGGGAAAAGGCAGAAACCAGACGTGACGCATCCGAAGCCGATCGAACCAGGACATGCTACCAGCGAGGTGCAAGCATCCGGAACGAAGCTGTCAGCTCTCGACCGAGCCATTGTCCGAGGTCTTGCAGACTCCGAGACAGGCCGGACGAAGCCAGCGCAAGAGATATTCGCCAGGCTCGCAAGGGAGATTCCCGGGACAAGCGACTAACACCGGGCAAGCGCCGGGAGTGAGAATGGACGCTCGCACGCAGGCTCAGGCAGCCGCGACGGCGCGGACCTCAATCGCGACACCGAGGCGCCGACGTACCGCCCCAAAAATCGCCGCCAGATTGTCCATGCTGGGATTGCCATTCTCCGACAGCATCCGGTGCAGACTCTTGCTGGGGCGATCAGTCTCGCTCGCCAAAGCCTCGAACCCGAAGGACGCGTTGACGAGGTCGCGGAGGATCAACCGCGCGAGCTGCGGTTCGCCATTGAGGAAGGCCGACGCAGCCTCGTCGAGCATGGCCTTGCCAAAGGCGGGATCGCGCGCGGCGCGTTCCTTCACCGTCTCTTTGAAATCCCGGGTCAACGCCATGCCATCACCTCTTCGCTTTCTTTGTCGCGGCCTTGCGCGCCTTATATTCACCAAGCAACGCGCCGGCGAACGCGATATCGGCCTGCTGCCGCTTCTTCGTCCCGCCCACGAACAGGATGATAAGCTCATCCCCGTCCCGGGTCAGATAGATGCGGTACCCCGGCCCCCAGTCGATCCGATATTCACCGAGCCCGCCGCCGATCCATTTCACATTCGATATGTTACCGAGCTCGAGCCGCAGGACCGCGGTCGCCACCTTGGCCGCGGCCTGATTGTCCACTCTCCCGAACCAGGATCGAAACGGGCAGGAACCGTCCTCGCGCACATATTCCTCAACGATCACTATTCGAGCCCCCAACAAGTAACATATATGTTACCATATGTCTACCCGCTCCGACATCACCGGCCACGCACAGCATCCAGACCCCGGCGCTTGTGGACAACGTGGAGGGGATAGAATTCGAAATAGTCATGCTCGTCGAACCAGGCGCAGACGAAGTCGAAGAGGCGAAGGTTCATGCGGCGCGACAGGGCGAGCGCATAGACCATGAGCTGGACGATCGGCTTTTCCTTCGCCGCCTTGGGCTTGTAGTCGAGGATATGGATCTTGCCGCCGCGCAATTGCACGATGTCGATATGGCCGGTGAGGATATTGCTGTCGTCCAGCGGGACATCGAACCCCGCCACTTCCCGAAAATGCCGGATGTCCTCGGGCGTCAGATAGATGGGCACCTCGACCGCGACGGTGGCGGCATCGACATGGAGCATGAAGCGCTGCAGTTCGTCGTGCCGGCGCTTGTTGACGGTCACGGTCTGCAGCACGAGATGCGCAAGACGGCAGGCATGATTATGCGTAGCCGTGATCGCAACCGCATCAATATCGAACGGCGCCTTGCCCTGCGACGCGCGCGCGTCGGTCGCGAACAGGCTGTGCGGACAGTCGGTCATCATATGCGCGAGATAGATTCCGAGCGGGCGGACCGTCGCATATTCTTCTTGCCCGAGGATCCAGGCGAGCTTCGCGCGGTGGACGCAATATTTATAGACCTGCTTGTGATGGAGGCGGACCGAGCGGACGAGCTGCTTGGGACTATAGACACCCTGCGCCGCACCCCGCACCCGATCATAGCCGGTGAGTTCGCGATATTCGGCGAGCCATGAGCTGAGGGTGCGCCCCGGCACCGCGATCCCGAACCGCTCCTTGATGATCGCCGACGTCCGCTCGCGGGTCTCCCCCGAATAATAGACGATCAGGCTCTCGAGAATGATCTTCAGCGGATAATGTTTGCCCTTGGCGCGGACCGGCAGGAAGGTGCGACGGCATGTCCGGCATTGCCAGCGCTGCACGGTCTCGAAGGTCTTGCGATAGGTGCCCTTCCGGATCAGCGATGCACCGCCGCAGAAAGGACAGGCCTCCAGCACCTCCCCGACCACCGCCGGCAGCGCAGCCCGCCCCCGGACACTCAGCTCCACATCGCGCCGCATGTTCCCTCCCCGACCGAGCCTTCCAAAAAGAAGGACGCGCGACCGCCGGAAGAGCGCAGCCAGACCCGCCAAAAGAAATATCCGAGATGGAGTGTTTTGCCCCGCTTCAGGGCGAGCACAAGGATCGGCACCCGCCCCAGCGACACGATCGGCATGGGCTGCAACAGCGCCGGGGACGAAACTTGGCACAGAGGCGAGCGACAGGATTGGCAGCGATGCGGCGCGCCGAGGCGCAGGGTTTTGCAGCGCGGCGGGCGACAGGTTCTGTATGGGGTGAAAGAGCGTCAGGTGCAGGGCTCTGCACGGGTGGTGGGCGACGGGTTCTGCATGGAGGGGGTGGCAGGAATGGCAGAATTTGGTGCTTTTGAGGGCTTGGGTCAGAAATTTTGACGACCTTTGTGAGGTCGTGGCCGAAATGTGGGATTTTGGGCGCGTGGGTTTAAAGGTTGACCGCTGGCGCTGGAAGCGCCTCTGGTCGCGTCGCCTCGCGGCTCGGCTGGCCGGTCTTCGCGAGGCGTCCTCTCGGACGCGGGTGGAAGTGTGTGCTTAAGGGGGTGTGGGTTTAAAAGGTCATCGACGGTGCGCGGAGCGCACCTCTGGGGTGGCTGCGGTGCAGCCGTCTCGCATAATGCTCGACTCCTCGCCTCGTGGCTCGGCTGGCCGGCCTGGTGTTTGCGTTACGTTGGTGACGGCTATGCCGCCGTCTCCTTGGAACAGTCGGCTCGGTGGTGGGTGGCGCGGCGCGGCGCGGCTCGCGCGCGCGCGCGAGAGAGAGAGAGAGAGAGAGAGAGAGAGAGAGCAAGCAAAATGCCGCCGCGGTAGCGGCGCCAACAAGGGGCTGCGGACGCAGCCGGGGGCTGAAGACTTATTTGGCGCGGTAGCGCCCTCGATGACTTTACTCAGCTCATTCCGGCCTAGATTGCGGGGTAATTTAGCATATGAATGAGACCCGACGAACGCGACCGCGCATCATCATGATGGATCATCGCATAATGACGAAAATCCATGAAGCGCGCCGCGCCTTCGAGCAGGTCTTCGATTTCCCCAAGGCTCGTCGCCAAACGAACCGCGAGAATGAAATCATCGGCAAACGCCAGCGCTTCAAGCCTGTCGCGGCACGGCATCAGGAGAGACAAAGCGCCGGACGACCGGCGCAGAATGATAAAAGGAACTATATCGGCACAACGGCTTAACGTGCAGGATACCCATGTCCGCAATCGCCGAAGCAATTTCTTCACGGACCTTCGCAACCGCCATCACTCCCAGCAAGGCGCAAACCGATCGAGCTCCTGTATCGGGTCTTATACAGGAGCAGGCAATTCAACTTACGGGCAGATCGCAGCATGACAGCTGCAACGCGCGACCGCTCAAATGGGCAGTGAGCGCTGGACGACGGAAGCGATGGAGTGCGACATGCTCGAAGGCAAGCCCGAACCGGATTAGTCGATCTCGGTGAGATCGATGACATGACCTTCCGGATCCTCGATCGTGGCAGTGCGCCCCCACTCGGTTACCTGTGGCGCCCGGACGAGACGGCCAAAGCCGGACTCGACCTGCCGGCAATGGCCATCGAGATCGGTCACGGCGAAGCCGATCCTTACGCCGCGAGTATGGGTGTGTGCCTCGCTGCACGGATAGATCTCGAAAATCCCGTGGCCGGTATCGCACGCCATATGAAGCGGCCCGGAACCATGTTTCTCGGGAGTGAAACGAAGTCCGAGCCCCGTATAGAAGCCCGCCAGCCTCTCCGGATTATGCGCGCGCAGAACGAGCAGGTTAAGCTGCATGCCGCACTCTCACTTTCCTGCGCACGGGATCGACGGGTTCGATCGCAGCCTCAAGGGACGAGAAACGGGCGCGAAGCTCCAACGTCCCTCCCATCGCAGCGAGGAAGTCCAACAAGGTGCTGATCTTCATATCCGCGGCATTCTCGATCTTGGATATACGGGCCTGGTCGAGGTTCAACGCCTTGGCGACATCGCCCTGCGTTTCTCCCAACAAATGTCGCAGCTCGTTCAATCGCAAGGCATGATGCGTTGCATCCTTCTTCCATTGCGCCGCGAGTTGCAGCACGCGCGCTCCGGCTTCGGTAGCCTTGCGATAAATTTCCTGCGGCCGCGCGCCGAAGCCGGTCTCGCGAACATAGACACCAAAACCGGATGATTTTTGCCAAAGTATCTGACTCTGCATCCCGTCGATCTCGATATCGATCCACCATTCACCATCAGCTTTTGCCGGCGCATCGACATCGACCGCCGCCGCGACTTCGGATCGAACCGCGTCGATGAACTCGCCGATAGCCTTTGGGAGGGTTGGGCTAGTCATAACTCGATACTCCTCTGACCGCTGTCGGCCTTGTTCAAAAGGATGTTGCCATTCCGATCGCAGATCAAGATCGCTCCGCTTGCGCTGATAAAGCTGTTATGACCCCGACTGCGATAGCGATGCAGATCGGTCCGCCCCGGCACATCCCGCCGGGCATCGGGGCGCGGCGGATACATGCGCCCATCATCGAGCGGATAGCCGGCGTCGAACACGATACCGGAGAGTTCGTCCTCGACCTCGATCAGGATGCGACCGAGAAGTGCGAAGGCCTCATCGCGAGTGGCGCATGCCGGCGCCGCCAGCAAACGGCGGAAGAATTCCTCAAGACGATCAGCTAAACTCAGCATGTCAGAAGCGACATATTCACTTTTTGGCATATTTGCAAGCCGCCAGCTTCACTTGTGCCGATCGTTGCCCGCCCACGACAGTCTAACGAACGCTGAAGGAGACTAGGAGCACCGTTAACGCTCCGAACCCGAAACAGTCCATATCGGAAACAGTTACCGTGCCGAGAACCTGCGGTATCCGAGAGCCGGTGCGTCTGAGGGATTGATGCATGGTGAAAAGCTTCCACTTGAACCAAGCCGCCCCGCGGTTGCACCCATTTCGCCGCGCCTCGAGATGGGTGCCTATGAGACGCTTTGGCTCATACCCAATGCCAGCTTCAAGACGCTCGCCGAACGCTTCGCGCAGAACGCGACCAAACGCCCGTCCGATTTTGTGGACCACGAGGAAGCCGAAACAAACGCATCACGCGCGCTCGCCAAGCTGCTGGGCGGCGGCGTACGAAACTTTTCGACACGCATCCACGGCACCGGCGAATATCCCGCGCGCCTGCGCGACGCACGCCACCCGGTCGAACTTCTCTATTACCAAGGCGCATGGGAACTGACCGAGACGCGATCGGCGGCGGTCGTCGGCACCCGCGATCCCAGTCCCGAAGGCATCAAACGCGCACAGCGCGTCGCCCGCGAACTGGCCGAGCGCGGCATCACGGTCATTTCGGGACTCGCGCGCGGTGTCGACACGGCGGCACTTCGCGGCGCGATGGAAGCAGGCGGCAAGGTCATCGCGGTGATCGGAACCCCGCTCGGCGTCACTTATCCGCCCGAGAACCGGAAGCTTCAGGAGCGCATCGCCGAAGAGCATCTGCTCATCAGCCAGGTGCCGGTGCTGCGCTATGCCGCGCAGACGCCGCAGCATAACCGCTTCTTCTTCCCCGAGCGCAATGCGACAATGAGCGCGCTCAGCGAAGCGACGATCATCATCGAGGCCGGAGAGACATCAGGCACGCTGACGCAGGCACGCGCCATCCTCGGAAAATTGGGCGCGCATCGTATCCAAGAAGGCCTGGGCGAACTCGAAGGTCGACCGGCGGTTGGGAATCTCGATGATATTGCCGGGTTTGATGCGCGTGGTGGCATCGGCAATACGCTCGTCGAGGAGACTCCCCAGGATCGCCTTGCCATAATCGAGCGGACTGGCCGACCTCAGATCGGGCGCATCTTCCTTGGGAAACGAAAAGCCAAGCGCGACCTGCCCCGCCTGCAGATCAGCCATCGCTGCGCTGGCGGGCAGATTCTGAAAAAGGCCACCATCCAAGATTTCCGGATTGGCAGCCGTTCCCGGCAGGCGGAAGGCAAAGGGAATGGCAGCTGAATCGACGAGCGCATCGACGAGGCGTGCTTCCGAGGTCTCCGTGGCAGCAGACGCGTTGTGGAAACGAATGTCCGACCGCATGATACGAAGCTGAGGCACCTTCAACGGAAGGTCACGGATCGGGCATTCGGCGTCGACGCCGCCGAGCCTGAAAAGCTCCAGAATCAACTCCCGCACATGTTTTTCATCGAAGAGCGGGTAGCCGAAGAGCAGACGCGGGACGGCATTGCGCTTTCGCAACCGCGTAGACGGGAAGTGCTGCTCGACCTTCCCTTTGAGGGTGTGCGCCCGATCGACAATCGCTGTGATATCGCACCCTGTCGCATGCATCGCGGCCGCGATCGCGCCAGCCGATGCACCGCTGACGCGGATGACCTCGAAGCGACCTTCATCGACCGCCACGTTACAAGCCTTGGCAGCCGCCATGAGTTCGATGACCCGAGCGCCACCACCCTGATATGCCAGACTGACCTGCAATTCCCCCTCCCCACAGCCGGATTTGGTCGCCTTTCTCCCGACATCAGAGAGTCAGTCAGGCAAGCGACGCTTTTTCTAACGAGTCAGACCCTTCTGCCCGCAATCTCCTCAAGCGCGGCGATGCGCTCGCTGCAGATCTCATGGACGATCGCGCCAAGCGCCTCGACGCGCTCGCCGAGCCAGGCCAGTTCCTCCTCGGTGATGCGATAATGTTTGGAGTAGCGCGCCTTCACATAGGCGTCCTTCAGCTTCTCGAACATCGCACGCTCACGCCGCTGTTCGCGGGGCCATGCGTCGACCAGACGCCGATCCAGCCGCTCGGCCTGGGTGCGCAGGAAACCGAGATTGTGAACGTGCGGCGTGTAGAATGTGACCACGAGAAGAACGCAATGATAGAGGCGTTGGGTGGCTTGGTGGAGCTGAAAGGCCGCGTTGTTGAAGCGACCTTGATCACGATTGAAAACGTAGTTGTCGAAGAACTCTTTGCCGCTCGGCAGCCACTCCTCAAAATATTCCGTCGCCATCGCCAGCGCCTGTTCAGGCGTTTTCGGCTTGGGAGAATGCAACGGTTGGGCGCCTTCGCTCTCATAGACCGCAATCCCGTCCCTCGCGATATCCATGAAAAAATAACGCCCGTGCGCGAGCCCATCGTTCACCTCCTGCAAGGTATGAACGATGAAATTGACCGGCGTCCGGATCGTCTTCGTGATCCCGAATTCGCGGGTCAGCCGTTCCTCGGCCTTCTCCCAAAATTTGACAGGATCGGTCAGCCGCGGATCGGACACGATGATCAGCAGATCGAAATCCGACTGATAGCCCTTTGCGGTGTGCGGCTCGTCAACCCAGCCGCCACGGGCATAGCTGCCATAAAGGACGATCTTGAGAATCCGCCCCTGCTTCTTCCACTCGCCCGAGGCAAGCGCGGTCGCGTCGCCGAACTCCTCGAACAGGATCGCGACCACGCGCTCGAGATCGCGCTGCTTGGCCGGCGGAAGATGGGAAAGGTCGTTACGCATGACGGACCAAGAGTCTCGCGGAAGGTCGTGGCTTTGGCAAGGGAGCGCACCTCCATACCCAGAAAACCAGAGCTAAGGGTTCGAGAAAATCGCTACTCGCTGATGGGCTGCGGCTCCATCCCTTAGACAAGGGAGGGAGCGCATTCCGCATGCGGTGAACAAGCGAGCCGGCTGGCTCACCGCCGTCCACCACCATCGTCCGGCCACCCACGCAAGGCGCTGCGGAGCGCAGCCGCCAATAGCGGAGCGGAGCAGCGCCTTGCCTGCGCGCCAATGGCGCGCAGGGCACCGTCCTCATCGATCATCTCTCCAAGCGGACTTTGTATGTCTTGCGGTTATATTCGATGTTCCATATTCCCGTCTGACCTGGGGCCAGACGGTGGCAAGCACGATCGATCGTGCTTTTGAGGCAAAGCTCACTATCAGCCTTACTCGAGGGCATTCTTGAAAGGTCAGCATAATCTACCGGAACGTCAAGAAGACGCCAATCGGAGAGCGGTTGGCCGTCCAGCGTGATCTGGACAATCGCGGTGTCAGACTTCATCGCCGCAGGTGCCGACTTCACCACGTCGTCGGTGTGAAGCATCGCCGAGAAGCGCATGTCGGAACTCTTGGCATCAACCTGATGCACCTCGACGGCAATGACGTTTCCTCGCGGCTTGAAAAGCGCCGTCGGCACAAAAAGCTTCGCCCAGTCACGCCCAGACAATTTGGCCGTATAAGGCTTCACAGGTCCGGCAGGAACACGAACACGCCCGACTTCCGTGCCATTCACATAAACGATGCAACCATCATCGCAATCGACGGAAAGACGCAAATCCTTGCCTCTCGCAATAGCCGGAATCGTAACTGCCCTGCGAAAATAGGCGACCGGATAACGGCTGCTCGGCGACGGGCCAGTCGTGAAGACAGTCGAAAGACCAGGACTTCCGTTATCGTCGTAGCCAATATGGGTCGGGCCCGACTTCCAGCCCGACGTGCCCTTTCCCAATTTCCAGTCAAGACTCGGATCACCAGTTGCAGCAAAGTAAGACCAGACATCGCCTTTGGAGATAACAGCAATACCTTCTTCAGACACGGGATTGGTCCAGATACCTTCCTTAGCCTGGGCTCCACCTGCCAAATCCGGCACGACCATTCCCAGTGCACACACAGATACCAACACCAAAATCGCACGACTCATGACAACCACACCCTTTTCCTTCAAACTTAAAATATTATACAACATATACATAATATATGAGCTTGAATTGACATTCATAACATAAATTACGAGACGAGGCTGAATATAATAATTTCTTCTCTTTTTGCTGATCTAATAGCCTTTAGAACACGATCAGGTTCAGCCGGCATGATCACACGACTTATATTCAAATTCCCTTCTGAAAAAGAGTATTTGCCGGGCCCCTGCAGCTCATCGATCAACTTCACATTGGCGGGTTTGAGCGCCATTATTCGCGCCGCATCATCGACGTCGAGACCGGCGGATTGCAGCTTGCTGAACTCGTTCCAGGTTGCCTCGATCAGCCGCTTAATGTCCGATGGATCGCAAACGAAGTTAACGACAAGAAATATGTGATCGGGTCGGCCCGAGAAGGTTTGAATGCTAGTCCCGGGTGAATATGCTCCGTTCTCCTCGACTCTAAGGCGATGCCAGAACTTACCCATTGGCGGGAATATGGCCCCCAGACTTTCCAGAAAGCCATCGACATCCTTCACGCCGTCGAGATGAAGAGGAATATATATCCGGACCGACGCCTGAGGACTGCCGTCACCGCGCTTGGTGATAAATTGCCTGCCGATTGGAAGAGAGCCGATGCCTGATGCCTCACTCCTGACTTGCGACATCGACGTGTCGGACGGAAATGCATGCTTCAGCGATCGCAGGCCATTCAGGAGATCAGGTCCAACCGCTCCGCGCGCCACAAGCGTCCATTGCCGAGAGTTTCCGAAGATCTTCGTCCAAATGCTGCGCGCCGCCTTTGCATCGGGTGTGGCCGTCAAGTGAGCGCATGTGCCGTTTAATGACGCGGGTGGCATCAAACCCAAGCCCATAGCCCGCTCAGCAAGATCGACCAGCGCGTTCGCACCACAGCGTTGATCCAGAGAGGCCAGCTTCAACTCGCGCGTTGCCAGATCATCAGAATCAGGACCACGAACGAGGTGGTGAAGAAGATTCAGCGCGAGTGCCTGCTTGTCAGACGGGCCGCTCACAACGATGCTGCTGAATTCCCGCTGGATACGCACATCGAAATTAAGTTGATTTTGCTTCAGATATGCGCGCATCTGTTCGGCATCGAGGCCGCCAAAACCGCTCAAGCGCGCAAGGCGCATCAAGCCTGGGGCCAAAGCCTGTTCGGACGCCAGAAGCTCTTTCACCGAGGACCCGAAAATCGTGACCCCGAAGCCGGCTCCGCTCTCTTCCTTCTCAACAAAGATCGGCGGAGAATCGGCTCCGGCAAGACGATAAAGATTGTCACGAATCGGTAGGAGTTTCGGCTCGGCGGAATTCCGCGGCAATTTGATGATCTCGGGCAACTCGGCAGGGCCGTTGAATGATGCAGAATCCTGGCCCGACAGCGCAACAGGATGAGCAAGGATTTTGCGAATATTCCGCAATCCGACTTCACGATCACCGAGGGGCGCTACGGCCACAAAGC
Organism: Sphingopyxis sp. YR583; assembly: GCF_900108295.1. Classification (NCBI taxonomy): domain Bacteria; kingdom Pseudomonadati; phylum Pseudomonadota; class Alphaproteobacteria; order Sphingomonadales; family Sphingopyxidaceae; genus Sphingopyxis; species Sphingopyxis sp. YR583. The sequence continues at coordinate 649,175 of NZ_FNWK01000001.1, forward strand.
CGAGATTGCGCGGCTCGCTCAAACGACGCATCTCGGCGCGGACCTCGGCGATGGTTATCGAGTCCACCTCGCCAGGAGCCATTCCCATCCTGCAATCGGGTTGACCAAAACGTCCGTTTTCGCTTGCTCTCACCAAGTCCGCATAAATCGAATCCTGGCGCAGGCACTCGGCCATGTCGAAGGCGCTGGTTGCCGCCTTGATATCGCTTTTCGCCCGCTCAATCGCCCCAGCCGCGGACTCGGACGACAAAAAGTCGATCGCACCGGCAATTTGAGAAAAAGCAGGCGAAAACTCACCAGACAGTGACGAGAATATTATATCGATGCCAGCGTGGCTGCCCGTGCCGTCCAGCAGGCGCGGTCTAATCTGCACGTCGCGCGCCGGAAATCCGATACGGCCCGAGCGGCCCGCCATTTCAGCCATCAACGCTTGAGCGAGAACGATCTGCACAGTCTGCCGCCGGCTGTCGGCAGCCTCATCCCCCCGATATCCCAGCAAGACCATGGACGTGCTCCCACGTATCCCAGGTAGGTGGTCAACCGGCCCCCGTGTAAGATCGGATGAAGGCAGCAGCGGAGAAGCTGGCGATCCGCCGCCCGGCATGTCGGAGAAACGCCGGATTATTTCCCGCTCAACGCGCTCAGCATCGACGTTACCAACAATATAGAGAATCTCATTATTTGCCCGATATCGATCCGCGTAAAATTTCAGTACGTCGGTAACACGAGTCTTTCTCAGGCTCTCCAAGCGCGCCTTAACAGTATGCCTGCTCATGGATGATGATTTGGCCATGTTGGATACAATCAGGCCCGTCCCAGAATATGGGCCAATCATCAATATTTCACTTTTTACAATATTGATCTCCGATACTATATCATGCTCTTGAAAATTCGCACCGTGAGCAATCGTCCGCAAATGCCCTATGGCCTCCGTCACGCGCACCCTCGGTACAGTGAAGCCATATTTGTCTGGATTGGCGAAAAATGGCGAAGGCGCCCCAAAGTATTTTGGGAAATCTATCCGCTTAATCAGTTTTCCATCCGGTGCTCGCATTGTATGAAGCGCCAGCATGTGCTCCAGAAGATGAGGAAGCTCCATCAAATCCCCGCCGTCTGCCGCATTTGTGTCGACATGAAGCACGACCGAGACAAATTCACTTTGCCTCTCGGCGGGCAGCGTTCCCGTGGGCGCGATGACATAGCGGAATCCATTTGAAAGCGAGCCAGCCCGGATTTGTCCGCGCAACTCAGCCAGCTGCGCCGCAGGCAGATTCTCCTGCGCCACCGCCGGAAGGGCCGCCAGCCCAGACAGCACAACGCCCGCGCAAACCGCCAACCAGCTTGCCACGCCGCACAGCGGGCGTACGCATCTGTTTTTCATGATATTCCCAATGATCCTGGAGCAACGATGCAGATCGGGAAGGAAAGGGAGTTACCTCCCCTTCCTTCTTCCAGTGCGTCTATTTCTTCGAGGCTCCGAATGCCCAACGCATGCCAACCGTAAAGTTATGCGCCGCATAGTTCGCCTTGAAGTTTCCGAGACTGGGCGTCAAAGGCGATGCATTCCTGGGCCCCATAGGTGTATTAACGATTGTTGACTCTCCTAGGTTGTGAAGGGTCCATTTAGCACCCGGCACATTGAAGTACCGATATCCCAGATCGAGTTCCAATCGCTTATTCAGCTTAACCGAAGCGCCCGCCATTACCTGCCAGGCAAGGGAGATGGAATTGCTCCGTCCCCCCACGAACTCCTGGATTTCGCGAATGAAGTCCGGATCGTGGTAGATTTGCCCTTCATATAGCGTGGGTATAGACCACGGGCCGGTACCGCCGATTCCATCCATCTTCCCCTGCAGGCCAACCGAATAGCGGGACAGGCCGAGGCCACCGCCAATATAGGGCCTGAAGGCACCGCCGGGCTTCCCGAAATCATAAATTGCATTGGCCATCAAAGACCAATTCTCGATATCGCCGGGAACATCATCACAGTCGTGCGGCTGTTGGCTGAGCTGTGCATTCGCAGGTATCCCGCACACGCCGAAGGGCGCGACGGCATTGCCACCGATCCTGGCAAATGGCGACATACGGTGAGCCCCTTCAAGCTCGAACCGGATATTATCAGTCAGTCGGTACCCGAGAGCCACGATCTGCGCCACATTTGCCTTGGTGTGGAAGTCCCAGACGACGGGACTTGTACCATCCTGCGCCTTTCCTTCCGCCTTGGCACGCATTCCCGGCGCCACCGTGTAGCCGGCGCCAAAGGCCGCATACCAGTCCGACGGGTCACCGAACGGCGCCAGGCCGTTGGTCGGACTGCGACCATCAGCAGCGGCCCGGCCAGAATCCGACCATTTCACGCTCGCCATGAAGGTGCGTGGCCGACCATAAAAACTCCCGGTTATGCCCGGAGAGACAGTCGAAAGGTATTTCGCATCGGTCAGATTCTCGACAAACAGCCTAAAATCAACGCCGTTGGCGATCTTGTAGTCAACTCCAAGATCGAACACGGCGTAGGCCTTCTCGCCGAATTCAAAACGACAATCGTTGCCCGGGCAAGGAATCGGATTTGCGTTTTGATCATAAGGATAACGCTGGCCCGTCTGATAAATCCGGCTCCGGTAACGGCCACCCAATTGAAACGCCAGACCGTCCACAAAGCCCGGACGCCAATCGACAAAGACGCTGCCAGAAGATGCCGGGAGATTGGTTATCTCCACAGGTTCGGTCCGTGGCGGCGTTATATTTGCTTTGCTATAGTTGAAGTTCGCATTGATACTCAAACCATCGAACAACTCTCCGGATACCTCCAGATCAAATCCTTTGCCGTTCGAATATGGCACCATGACAGAGCAACGACTCCCCTCAGGAATCCCGGCATAGGGCGGACACCCAGAATAGGACGCAAGCACCCCCCTGTTCCGCTCCTTGATTCGATGCAAGGAGGCTGAGAAGAGAATTTTTCCGGTCGCATATTTGAGACCGATTTCTTTATTCTGGTACTCAATCGGCGGAAGAGAACTATAGATGTAATTGGGAGCCTCCCCCGATCTTTGATAATAATAATCCTGCCTATTAAAACCATCAGCGTAACTTGCAAATAGTGTCACCCGCTTCATCGGCTTTAGTGTTGCAGAAAAGCTCGGCCGCCAAGTAGATCCAATAGATGATAATTTAATATTTGAAACCCTTCTATCATAGTCCGGCGACGTTTCCCGTCCAGTGAATGTCCTATAAACTCTCACAAAATCATTCTTCAACATATCTCGCCGCACGAGCGCCGTTATGGCAACAAGATCACGCCAGCCAATCGTATCACCAAGAACTATTCCAAGACTTCTCCTTATCGATCCATCATATATCGTTCCAGCCGACACTTGAGAAGTGAATGAACTGTATGACGGATTTAACAGATCATTCAAATTTGTTATTATAGCTCGCTCATACGAACCAGAACCCGAAGGAGAAATATCTTGGGAAGGAATTTCATTATATGAAACATTCGCAAATACATCGTGCCTGAGGCCAAATGTATTGAAGCGACCCGTCAATTTTGCATCTATGCCGAGCTGATCTGACTCTACATCGTACAATGATGCTTTGGTTATTGATCCTGGATAAAACACCTGATCGGGACGCAGAACAGACAGAAGATACGCCTCTATATTAAATGAATCCGTGTCATTATTACTCATCGAATAGAATGCGCCAATCTCAAAATCCCAGTCCTTGGCTACATCCACGTAAAATTTGCTGAATATTTCTGTATATTTGTCGTTCCGTCCCACCGACTTGTCGGCAATATTAACGCTCCGAGGAAGTTCGATCACTGGGCCATCGAAGTAGCGCAGTACACCGATGTTCGCACCGTCGATTTTCGAACGATTGTGGGAGAATCCTAACTCCAGCCGCGCATCATCACCGAGCGGAGCATCGAACAGGCCCGTAATCAGGTAATTGCGCTGGTTGAAATCCTCCAGGATGTTACCCTCTTTCCGGAAGCTGGCAACGCCGCGGAAAGCGATCGGCGAGCCGAGGATGCTTGGGGTCGAGAAATCACCGACCAGAGCATAGCGGCCATAGCTTCCGACATCCGCCTTTACAGAGATCGCCTGGACAGGACCCGGACGCTTGCGGATCAGGTTGATAGAGCCGCCTACAGACCCGGCGCCGGTCGTCAGCGCATTGGGGCCTCGCACCAGTTCAACCCGCTCAAAGCCATCCAGGTTCTGCGTCAGCGCGCCCGGAAGCGTTAGCGAACGCGCGGGACCACCCTCAACCTGATATTGCTCGATCCTATATCCACGGGAATAGATGACCGGCTCGCCCGGCGTCCCGGCATCCTGAATGGTAATCCCGGGCATGCGGCTCAGCGCCTCAGTCAGATCGGTTATGTCCTGCTTCTCGATCTGCTGCTGGGTCTGGACCGTGACTGAGCGCGGGATATCCTCGATCGGAATCGGGGCGCCCATGGTGACGCTTGCCACCTTCGCCCGATATCCGTCAGCCTCCTCATCCTGCCCACCGCGAATGCCGCCAAGCTGCGCAATCCCGTCACCGCGCACGGGCGCCTGATAGGCCCCACCGCCCTGCGAGCCCTCGACGGTCACCGTCCCGAGGATCCGCTCGCCATCGGCAGCCGCGACCTCATCGCCCGACGCCTGCACCAAGGTCGCGGTATTCCCCGACAGCCGCGCCGAAAGCCCGGTGCCCGCGAGAAGCTGCCCCAGCGCCTGCTGCGGCGTCATCGAACCCGAGACGCCGGCCGAGCGCTTGCCGCTGACCAGTTCGGACGAATAGACGAGCTGGACGCCGGTGCGCGCCGAATAGGTCTGGAGCGCGCCGGCGAGGTCGCCCGCGGGGATGGAGAAGCTCTGGGCGTCCTGCGCATAGGCGGCCGCGGGCAGCGCCACCGCTGCGGGCACGGCAAGCGCCACCGCGAGCGCGAGGCGCGAACTATGGTAAAAGCGTCGACTGGTCTTGTGATCGGTCATGAAAGAGCCCCCTCTTAGAGTAACCCGCGATCTTGCGGATGTCAGTGGTTCAACGTCTGGGGCGGAGGGTTCCGCAAAGGTGGGGTGGAAAAAAGGTTACAAGGAAACTTGGAGAAGCTCGCCTGCGGCTTTGCCAAGAAGGGGAAACACAAGAGAGGGGGCGCCTGCGTCCGCAGGGCGCAGAGAGAAGGAACAAGAACAGGAGGAGGCGCGCACGATCGCGTGCGCAGCAAAGAAGGAACATAGAAGGCGCCCGCGTCCCGCAACCATGCTGCGGGCCGCCCTGCGCCACGGGCCAGGCACCGCTGCGCGTCGCAGGGCCCAGGATGGACGGCGCGCCGCCATAGGGCGAGTGCGCCGGGGCCGCGCGCCACGGGCGCGGCGCGCTGAGAAGATAGTGAGATACGATATACCATAACGATGCACCTCCCTGAATACCCTCTCGCGCGAGCGAGAAGGCGGACGCAGCGCGGACGCGGCAGCGGGGGGCGGGGGCGGAAGCCCCCACCCTTCCTGCTGCAAAGGTTGCAGATCTTGTCGCTTGGGCCGGTGCGGAAGTTGTGCCCCAGGGCAAACAAGGCGGGCGAGCCGAGCAACCGCCCTCCCCCTCACAGCCATTGTTCGGCATCACGCAGCAACGCGGCGAACAGTGCATCCTGATCCTGATGCCGGAAGATATCCTCATAAGCGAAGCGCATCTTCATGAGGAGCGACGGTGCGTCGGGCGCGGGGGTGAGGATCAACGCGCGCAGTGCCGCCCAGCGAGCCAACGCCAAATCATTGCCATGCTCCTCGAGCGGGAAGATGCCGTGTGCGGCCATAGAAGAGCGCCGGTCACCGCCCGCAGCGATCGCCTGCTCGGCGCGACGACATGCAGGGCTCAGCACATGCGCGAGGAAAGCGTCATAATGGGCGCGCGCGCGGCCGTAATCGGTGAGCGCTTCGGACCAAGGGAGCGGCGACAAAGTCGCGCCGGACGCACCGGGCGAGGCCATCGCGAACGGGGAGAGCGCGAGGCTCTTGAGCAAGTTTCGACGCGAATCATTGGCCGCGCCGCCAGGCGGCGCTACAGGGCTATCAGCCATAGTTCGACTCCACGGTAAGTCGGTTGTGGTCAGGGCCGGGTGGAAGTTACAGCTTCCGCTCGGTCCGCTTAGCGGGGTATCATGTCTTCCATGTCAGATCAAGAAACTGTGGTACCAAAAAAGAAGCGCGGGCCGAAGCCCACGGGAAAGGGCTTTTCGGTGCATCTCCGACTGCTCCCGGACATGCTCGGACCGCTCGACGCATGGATCGCGGCGCAGCCCGATCCCAAGCCAACGCGGCCTGAGGCAATTCGCGCGTTATTGCGGAAGCAACTCGACGGCGAGTGAGGCGTGAGCGGGGCGCGCTGACGAGGTCACGAGGCGTGCCCGACAGGCGCAAATGATGGGCCAGCTTTGATCGCATAAATCGCCCCTCCCCCACATAGGAAAACATCAAGAATAATAGTAACTTACGCCACTCTATTGCGCTGACAATTATGCCCCAAAACTCGCGAAGAACGAAGAGTTTTCGTTCAATTGCCGACCAAAATGGATGAAGTTTTTGGGGTCTAGCTATGCGGGAATCGGGAGGTCGTGCCAGACGCCACAGTCCCGCGTTTAATAGAGGGCCAACGCACAAATTGCCCATGTTGAGTTCAGTCTCAATTGTCCCTAGCGATAAGGATCAATCTTGCATCAGGATCTTCTGTGAAATCAATCGTCGCCATCAGCGCTCGAAGAGACCGTCGGCGGCATCGTCGAATTTCCAAAGCCTTAGCGCGCCTACTCAGAAGCTTACTACAGGATTCAGCAGACAGCAGTGTTGAAATAATGGACTGAACAGCATTCAGCATCGGCCGACGATACCGCCGCGGATGAGCTGTGGCTAAGCGGAGCGTGAAACGATTCCGACGCTATTTACCGGTTTCCGCAGTTGGACATGCATCAACTCCCTCGGCATAGTCTGCCAATGATCCGCAGAATATCCTCTTATCTTGAAACGGACGCTGAGAAGCTCGAACATATTGTGCATCTCGAGAAAAGCTGGAGCATTCTCGGGCCGTTACGAGAGATCAATTTCCAGTTTCGGTTTTGCAATCCGTATGAAGATCGGGACTATTGCCCAGAAGCCAGCGCACAACGTAATTTCGATCGCCTCATCAATGCAGGATTCGAGGCACGTCGGTATGAAGGCGACGGCGGTCACCACGTCACTGTTTCCACCCATATCGAGCCATCGCTCGAAAAGATAAACGCAATCGAAAAACAGCTAGATGACCTGATCGATGACGATTATTTTTACTACGACGGATGGTCTTATCCCGACCTTTTAGAAATCAGATTCTGGCCGACATCACGCACGGCCAATCTTCGATCCAATTTTAACGCGGCCATAAATCGTGGCCGCGTCCTTTTCGGCGAAAGGCTGCTAAAAGACCCACTCGGGACGACCTCCGATGTAAATTTCCAGATGGTGCCCAGCAAGTTTTTACGCCTTGCCGAGAAAAGGCGGCCGAGAGACCCGCAACCGACGGCGTCCGCATTTTCACAATGGATCTACTCACTTTACGCCGATGCGTGGGGAAATGAGCAGGATCGGGAACGCGGCAAAGAGACCGAAAAAGCCGTCTGGGAATTGAGACAGCAAGCGGAGACTTCGCTCGACCCGTCTTTGCTCCGGAAGAAATTCCAGGGCTGGACGCTCGTTCACAATGGACTGCACCTCGAGCGCAACATGGATACAGGCTATTTTACGATCGCCTCGCTCGAGGTCGGAGGCACGCCTCTCAGGGCCTCGCCCGACCTTGTGTACCGTCACGAGGGAACGGGCGAGATTCTCATCGTCGAATTGAAAAATTCCTATCTGCCGCTCCCTGCCAATCTCTGGCCCAATCTGTGGGGCCAGCTCTGGTGCTACGCCCAGATCGACGCCGCGGCACGTGCGCCCAAGGTCACCGTCGTCGGAGAAGTCTGGGCAAGCCACAAGCTCTTCATGCGCGGTTCCAATCCAATAGACGCGGTATCGCTGCGCGCATCGCAGCGGCGCGATCCGCGTACGCCTGCCTATGATCGCTTCTTCCGCTCCCTCTTCGATATCTATCGTGGGGTTTCACCAAGCAGCTAAAATTTTGGCTTGGCGAACCCTGTAAATGGCGCCCTTTTGCAAACGCCCGTTTTCATATGATATCCGTCTGGCGTATCGAAGATATAGGCATAAGCGCCGCTCTCGCGCTTGACGCTTGTGCTGATCTGATAGCCGTTCGGCCGCTTGATATAATTGAACAGGATTTCGGTCGGACTGACGCTGTAAAGCTGCAGCGTCTCTCTGCAATCATCCGAGCAATATCGCTTTTCGGTCAGGTTGACGCGATAGACCACAGAGAAGCGCTCCGACTCGTGATCGCTGTTTCCGATCGTCGACATCTCCTGCCCCGTGCATAGGAGGTTGAAGACTGCAGCCGCCGCGAGCGCGGTAGAAGCGCTCATTTCCTTTTCTCCCGTGCAAGCCCATGACGCAACATATTGCTTTTCGCATGCGATTCCAGCAGTGGCGCGGCCTCGGCGAACGCGCGTATATCCGGATGGCGCCTGGTATCGGCCATCGCGCCAAGCGAATTCTGCCTCGTGTCACTCATGGTCGAACTTGCCTTTTCTACGCTTTTTCAAACGGTTTCCGGTCTTCGTCAGCTTCCCTCTAGGTGATCGCCTGATTAAATCCAGCCCGCAAGCGGTAGCCATAGAGCTTCGCCCGTCTATGACATCGAAACAGAAACATTCCGCAACGACACGCATGTCGCGAATGGTCCTCGCGCTGACCCACCGGGCGCCCGCGCCGCCGCCTGCGACAGAATTCTGGCTTCACTGCGAGCAACAACGCCCCTCTAGTACCAACATGTCATAGCAAGCGAGACAGACAGGGCAGCCAACACATCAAAATTTTACGTTTTGATTGACATTTTGACATTATTTCGTTGAACTTCACTCGAAACTACAAATGGACAATCCATGCTCCACGCCCTTACGATTGAAAATTTCTATTCGGTCCTCGACGAGCAGGTCGTCGACCTCCGCGTCGCTGACAATGCGCCCGAAATGCCGCACCGGTTCGCGCCGCTCTGGATGGGTTCGGACACCCGCGCGCCGAAGGTGATCGCGGTCTTTGGCGCGAATGCCTCCGGCAAATCAACGATATTGCGTGCGCTGTCGTTCATCGCCTGGTTCCTGCGCGACAGCTTCGGCATTGCCCCTGACGGCGGCTTGCCGTTCGAGCGGTTTAACAGCAATGATGGCCGCGCGCGTTCGACACGCCTCAGCGTATCGCTCGGCGGGCTTGTCGACCCGGAGGATGATCGTCCGGACGCCCCTGAATGCCTCTATCACTACGAACTCGAACTCGGCGGCCCAATCCGTACGACTGTCGAGCGCGAAGCCCTTTATTATTGGCCGCCCCCGTTTCATCGCAAGGTTCGGCTGTTCGAGCGCGACATGGAAGGCAAGGTCATAGGCGGAACAGGCTTTCCGCTGAGCGGATTTTCACAAGCCCTCGGCAAGATCCTGCGCCCCAATGCCAGCGTCATCTCGACGCTGGCGCAGCTCAAGCATCCTTTTGCGACGGCGATCTGGGAGATGGCTCAGCGCGTCTATTCAAACATATTGATCGAGCGCGCGGACGGCCTCGAGGATCAGGTCGTGCGCCTTTATGCGAGCGACCCCATGCTGATGGCATCGCTCAACCGAGAGATCGAGCGCATAGATCTTGGCATCAGCGGCATTCGCGTTGACCAAGGTCCAAATGGCCCGCTCATGCTTTTCGCGCACCATGGGCATGACGGCTTGATGCCGCTGATGCTTGAAAGCCAAGGCACGCGTATGTTTCTCCGCCTCTATCCAGCCTTGCTCAAGGCGCTCGATGTCGGCGGCATTGCGATACTCGACGAACTCGACACCGCCATTCATCCGCTGATCCTTCCCGAGATCCTCCGCTGGTTTCAGGATCCGGCGCGCAATCCGCATAATGCCCAGCTCTGGATGACATGCCATAATGCGTCACTGCTCGAGGAGCTTGAGAAGGAAGAAATATTCTTCACGGAGAAGGATGCCACGGGGCGTACCGAGATTTTCGCGCTCAGCGACATCAAGGCGGTGCGACGCGAGGATAACCATTATCGCAAATATCTTGCGGGTGCCTATGGCGCGGTGCCGAGCATCGGATGAGGCCGCCTCGCCCCCTTCCTCGTCGGCGCGAGCGCCTGCTGCGCACCCGTCTGTTCATCGGTTGCGAGGGGGAGAGCGAACAAAGCTATGCCGCGCTCCTCCAACGATTTGCCGATGCCGCCGGACTGCAAGTTCATCTCGACGCGGTGCTGCTTCAGCCAGGAGGGGGCGATCCGCTTGCGATCATTGAAAAAGCCGTGCGCGAAGTCGCGCGCCGCGCCATCCGCCACGGCGAACCCTATCCGCACCATTTCGTGCTTCTCGATACCGACAAGCTCGGCCAATCGCCGCAGCGCGACCAGCGCGGACGACAGCTTGCAGGAGATGAGGGGCTGGCGCTCGTCTGGCAGCGCCCATGCCATGAAGGCCTGTTGCTGCGCCATCTGCCCGGCTGCCACACGCGTGATCCGCAGTCGAGCGGGATTGCTCTCAAGCAACTGGTCCAGCGCTGGCCTGCCTATGTAAAAGGGATGGCGGCGCCGCGCCTTGAGGAAAAGCTCGATCTTGAGGGCGCGCGGCGCGTGGCGGGTATCGACGAAGGCTTTGCAGCGTTGCTCGAGGCTATCGGCCTAGGTTGACATAGCGTGCCGCACCGAGGTTCTCCATGCGTTCGCACCTGCACCTAGGAGGGGGCGCAGCTATCCTCCTGGATCGACCCGAACGCTCTGCAGCCATGTGGTAAAAGCCCAAAACCTAACCGTCGTTCTTGCCAAATTTTGCCAAAACTGCCATGGTGGCAGCATGTCCACCATGAACATCTCGTTGCCTGAAAACATGAAGGCCTATGTCGACACACAAGTCACGTCTCGCGGCTATGGAACGAGCAGCGAATATGTCCGCGAGTTGATTCGTAGAGACCAGGACCGGCAACATCTGCGCACCCTTCTTGTTGCTGGCGCGAGTTCGCCAAAAGGCGTCAGCGCCGATGCTGATTATTTTGCGCGCCTGCGCAAGCTGGCCAGCGACGGCTAATGCCCCGGAAACCTCTTGTTCTGCGCGCTGTTGCTGAGCAAGATACGGATGCTGCGATCTCTCACTATCGGAATGAAGGCGGAGCAGACGTCGCCCTCGCGTTCGTCATGGCACTGGAGAAGCTTTATTCCCGCATCAGTTCGGACCCGGGAATCGGATCGCCTCGATACGCCCATGAACTCGACCTACCCGCCCTGAGGCACAAGCTCTTGCGCCCCTTTCCTTGGGCCATTTTTTACATGGAGCAGGAAGATCATATCGACGTCTGGCGTATCCTCCACACGCATCGAGACATACCCGAGTGGTTGGCTGGCCCGTCGTCCGACGCGTGACATCTGCGTGCGGTCACGCGCGAAAGCCTGACCTCAGGGATCGAGCGGTTCCTCCGGATCGCTCTGCAGCGCCAAAACATCGGGCATCACCGCCACATCGACTGCGGAAACCATCGACGCATCGCGGTAAGGCACATAGCCCAGCTCGCGCTTCGACCGCTCGATCAGCCCCGTCTTCCCGGCCTCGGCCACATAGGATGCCTGCCAGGGGCTCGACGTCACCAGAAACGTCCGGTCCATCGGCGCGCCCGCGCGGAACAGCAATCGCACCGCATTGCGCAAATTGGTGGTGGTGTGCCGCGCATAGGGATCGATCAGCACGGCGCGCTCGGGAACGCCGTAGCGCATGACGAGCAGGCGCTTCATTTCGACCGCTTCGGAAAATTCGGTGCGGTTGGGATGCGCATGCCCGCCCGACACGATGATGAACGGCGCGAGGCCCTGCCGCCAGCGCTCGACCGCAAGCTTCAGCCGCAATTCGCCGATCGGCGACACCGCGCGCTCGCCCGCCGCAAGGCCGTTTCCGGGCACAAGAATCGCCGTGTACCGGAAGCGCTTCCAGTCGACCCCGCGCGCATGTGTATTGGCCGGTCGATTGGCCCCGCTGTCGAGCGGCTCGTAGCGCGCCGCCTCTTCGCGCTGGACGAGCGTCAGCAAATCCATCGCGCTGCGCGACCAGGGCGCGAAGATGTCCCCCGTCCCCCTCGTCCGCGCCCCGCCCATCGCCACAAGCTCGGCGAGCCGGCCCTGGAACGCCGCTGCCTTCGGATCGCGGTCGAGGCTGTCGATGGCGGGATAGGCCGGCTTCTCGCCGAGCGCGTAGAGACGGTAGATGCGATTGACGGCGAGCGCTGCATCCTTCCACGCCGCCGCAAGCAGGGCCGCATCGTCAAGCCCGGCATGGAGCTGGTAGCGCCCCGAGCTGCGCAGATGCTTTTGCACGAGACGCTGGAGCGCGGGTTCGCTACCCGCAAGCCGCGCCAAAGCGGCTGCGACCGCATCGATTTCGCTGCCCGTGAGCATCAGCTTTTCGACCGGGCAAAGCTCGGCCTTGTCGTCGGCGCACACCGCGATCAATTCGCGCTCGGTCGCCGCGAGCCGCTCGCCGACCAGCGCCAAAGCGGGATCGCGGGCCAGCGCTTCGCTCGCCTTGCTGTCAGCGGCAAGCAGCGTCAGCAGATAGGCAATACGATCGCGTAGTGGCTCGCCGCTGCGCACTGCCTGATAATGGCGCGACTGCGCCTTTGCCGGACAAGATATTACCGCTGCCGCCGTCACGGCTGTAAAGGCCAGCGCTACGGCTGCCCGGTTACCGCTTGAAAACCGCATTGCTTCCTCCCCGAGCCGCAGCACGCGGCATGCGGAACGCATCCGCTTCCGATCAGATGGGCCCGGCTGCAGACCGGATTTCTCCCGTGGCAGCATCAACAGGCCGGGGCGCCAGCCACCCGCCCCGATTCACCCCTCGTCGCCCTGATGTTCCTGTTCCCATTTGCGATAGGCATCGACGAGCGCATTGACCTCGGTCGCCTCGGCATTGCTCGCCTCGGCCGCCGCCTTCGCGTCGCTGAACAGCTTCTCGGCGGCGGCGCGCTGCTTCTCGAGCACCGGGCGCATGCATTCGACATAATCCTGCACCGCGGCAGTCGTGCGCTCGATCTCCGCCTTGGTGATCCGCGGCCGATCGGCGAGCTCGGGCTTGCGGCAGCTATGCGCGATCGCCGCCGAGGCCGCACGCGAAGTCGATGCCGTTTCGGCCGCAGCGCCGGTCGCACGCGCACGCACTGGCAGGACGCCTTTCAAAATCTTCGCCGACGCGCGTGCCGCCTGCACTGCGGAAGACGAAGCCACCGCAATCGGTGTCTCGGCCCGGGCCATAGCGGAAGGAACAACAGCCGAAGCCAGCACCAGGCCGGCAAGAAGGATCGAACGCATGGTTGGTGACTTTCGCAAGGGCGCCGTGACGCGGATACCCGCTCAACGCGCCGGGGAGGCAAAGCCGCACTGCTCCTCTTCCCAATGCGATGAAGGGGCAGCTGGATGGGTTCTGCTTCTGGAATTGCACCGCTTCGACGGCAACGCTCCGGATGAGGGACCATCAGGCAATTCACCGGTGATGCCTATGAAGCCCAACCTAAGGAGCTGGAACAGATGTATTGCAAAATGCGCTACGCCTTGATAGCAGATCGTAGTAAGGAGAATGTTCATGCCCCGCGCCGCTCAACGCAAGGATCATCCGCTTTCGATGCGTTTGCCTGACGCCGATCTGGCGATCATTGATCGCGGCGCGCAGTTGCGTGGGCGTTCACGCACGGAATTCATGCGCGATGCGGCCGTGCGCGCTGCTGAGGAGGCGATCATGGAAACCGGCCTGTTGCGTGTCAGCGCTGAGGCTTTCGAGGCCTTTGTTGCGATGCTTGACGCACCAGCCAAGCCTGTCCCCGCTTTGACCGAATTGCTGAAGCGTCCCGCGCCGTGGGAAGCGGCCACCGAGAAATAGGGCGCTTTTCCGAGTTGGCCGTTTCCGCTCCTGAGCCGTTGACTGACGGCCACGACCTGTCGCAGTTCACATGCGGGAAGCCGTCACTCGACAATTGGTTGAAGAACAGGGCGCTGTCCAACCATCAACGCGGTTTCACGGCGGTCATGGTTGTCCAGGAGGCCGGGCGCGCGGTCGGATATTACGGACTTGCGCCTACCGCCATTGTGCCGACTGCAATGCCACGCGCGATCCGTACGGGTCAGCCGCCTGATCCAATCCCCTGTTTGCTGCTCGGACAATTGGCAACCGACATCGATTGGGCAGGCCGTGGGATCGGATCAGGATTGCTGAAACACGCTCTGGAGCGCTGTGTCGAGGCAGCAAAGCTCGTCGGCGGGCGCGCGCTTGTTGTCAACGCGGTGGATGAGGATGCCGCGAGATTTTGGCAGCGCAGAGGATTTCTGCCCTCAAGGGATGATCCCATGGTCCTGTTCCGCTCCATCGGTGACATCGCGGCATCCCTGGCGGCAGCAAAATCTTGAGTGGCGACAAAGGAAGCATTGGAAGGATGCGCGATTCAGCCCCAAAACCAGATCGAACACAGCGATGGAGCATTTTTTTCGGCCTTGGCGACGCCCATAGCAAGCTACACGCAGTTCGCTGATTTCCCATGACTGCTTTGCTCAATCAACCTTGCACTTGTGGAGTCTGACTCCGGTTTTGCCGGGTTAGTTGGCTATTTGGGATCAAAACTGGGCATCCCAGATCAGCAGGATAGCCCGCAAAACATCCCTATCTTCGCCGATAATGCGCCAGACATCGCCCTCAAGACCATGTCTTCGCGCCTTTCGATCAGCCCGAGAACGCAAGGTCGCGAGCGCGCCAGCCACTCAATGACAGCGCGCCTACAGAAATGCGCCAGCGTCGAAACGCTCGATCACCGCAAGAACCTCTGGAGTTCGATCGGCGTTGATGAAATCGATGGCCCGTTCATTGCCAAGCAGCGGATGAGGTGAATGCAGCCACAGACAAGATTCCTCGTCGGTGTAGATGCCCGATAGCTGATCGATGACATAGCGCAGATTCACGATGACGGTCTGTGTATGCAGGTTGATCACCCCTTCCCACGTGACCAGCGCGATACTGTAGCGGCCAGACTCGAGGACATTGGGGCCCCTGCCCTTTAGACCTTCTGTACCTTCCGAATGAAATTCCAAATTTGTGAGGTTTCAGGACTTCAACCGGCAATGCCGTCCCGATCGCACCGCTGTGCCGAACGGAGCCTCAGCTAATGTAAACAATCCCGGCCCCCCGCCGCAGCGTCACATCCTGCGACTTTTCAAGACTGCCCAGCCACTCGTCGATCCGGTCGAGATGCACGACCGCGTCGACGCTCTTCTTCGCGGCCTTCTCATTGTCGAGGATGATCATGCCGGGATAATAGCGGTCGATCGCGGCGACGACCTCGCCGAGCGGCCGCTTCTCGAACACGAGCCGGCCTTCGGACCAGGCGAGGAGCTTGCCCGCATCGACGCCGCGCACCGCCTGCGGCGGTCCGCCGTCGAACCGCACCTGCTGGTTGGGCACGAGGTCGACATATTTGCCTGCCGCCTCGACGCGCACCTTGCCGCGGATCACCGTGACGCGTGCGCCCTCGCCGCTCCGTTCGACCGAGAAGGCAGTGCCGAGCACGCGCACCTCGCCGCTGCCCGCCTTGATGATGAACGGGCGCGCCGGATCGCGCTTCACATTGAAAAAGGCCTCGCCGCGCGCGAGCGTGACGCGCCGGTCCCGGCCCGAATAAGCGACGTCGAGCGCCGAGCCGGTGTTGAGTTCGATGCGGCTGCCGTCTGCGAGCGTCTCGGTGCCGCGCGCGCTGCCGCGGGTCGTCGCGTCATATTGCCAGAAGCGGATATATTGCTGCCCCGCGAGGCCAAAGACCGCGACGCATGCGGCGATCGCGGCGGCCTGCCGGCCCCAGCTCCGGATCGAGCGCACCGGCGGGCGCAGCACCACGACATTGTCGGGCGCCGAAAAGACCTGGCCGATGCCTTCCCAGAGCAGCCGCGCCTCGTCATAGGCGGCGGCGTGACCGGGCTCGGCATGCCAGCGCGCAAAGCGCGCGCGCTCGTCGGCACCGACGTCGCCCGAGGTCAGGCGCACGAGCCATTCGAGCGCTTCTTCCTCCGGATCGGGGCCGCGACGCAGCGCGGGTCTGTCCTGTCCTTGATCCGTCATAACCGTGTAACGAGCAACTCCCCCAATCCCGCAACGCATAACCTTGTCCGTTTCGGAGTCAAAAGCTGCGTGGCATCGATGCTGTGCTATTCCTTCGCCGCGCTATTTCTTCATCGTGAAATCGACATCGACGGTGCGCACGATCAATTCGCCGGCGATGTCCTTCGGCGGCTTGGGCAGCGGACTCGCGCGGCGCATCAGTGCGGTGACTTCGGCGTTAAGCGGCCCGACCCCCTTGCTGCGCAGGATCTGCGAGCCGACGATACGCCCGCTCCGATCGATCGTCATGCGCACGCGGATGATGTCCTGCGCGCCTGCGGCGTCCGACGGGTAGCGCTTGCGGCGCTCGAGTGTCGCCATCACCTTCGCTTCCCAGTTCATCGCTGCGTTGGAAGGCTGGTCCGACGGTGCCCCCATGTTCGGCGCGGCGGGCCGATCCTCGCGCGGCGCCGACGGCGCGGCGGCCCTGGTGGTTTCCTCGGCGGGCTTTTCGGCCTGTTTCCTGTTGAGGTCCTCGGGCTCCTTCAGCGGTACCGCGACCGCGGGCTTCACATTGAAGGCGAGCTTCGGGATCGGCGGGATATCGAGGCGGTTGACGACCGGCTTCGGCTTCGCCTCTTCCTGCTCGGGCTGTGGCGGCATGTCGGTCGGCGGCGCGGGCGGTGCGGAAGGCAGCGACGCGATTTCTACGACCATCGCGGCGGGCGGCGGCGCCGAAGGCCCGGTCGCAAAGCCGAGGAACATGGCCGCGCCAACCCCGGCGTGGAGCCCGAGCGATCCGATCGCCGCCCAGGTGAGATAGGGCGGCTCGCCTGTCCCGACCGGCCTGGCGGGACCACCGGCATTGCCGGGCACCGGCGCATTGCCCGTTCCGCCGGCCCCGCCTGTCGCGCCGCCCTTCGCCGCGCGCGCCGCTTCCGCGCCCGCCGTGCCGGACTGCGCCTCGCTCCGCGCGCCCGAACCGCGGACACCCGCGCCCGCGCCCGCACCGGAACCGGCACCGGCACCCGCATTTCCCGCGATATCGACGCTGACCGCCATGCCGGGCTTCATCGCTGCCGCCGGGGTCATTGCGCGCCTTCCTCGGCCCCGACGAGCGCAACCTTCAAATAGCCCGCGCCGCGCAGCTCGTTCATCAGCTTCATGAGATCGCCATAGTCGATCGTCGTATCGGCGCGCAGAAAGATGCGCGCATTCAAATTGCCCTTGGTCCGCTCGCCAAGGCGCGCGCCGAGCGCGGCGCGGTCGATCGGATCATTGCCGAGGTTGAGCGCGAGATCCTTGCCGAGGCTGAGGACGATCGGATCATCGTCCTGCGGCTGCGGCTGCGCGGTCGAGACCGGCAGGTCGATCGGCACATTCACCGTCGCGAGCGGCGCCGCGACCATGAAGATGATCAGGAGCACGAGCATGACGTCAATAAACGGCGTCACATTGATGTCGTGATTGAGATCGAGCCCGTCGTCGCTGTGCGAGACTTTCATCGCCATGGCGTTTCCTCTCCCTTTTGAAAAACGCCGGCGATCAGGCCGCGATGCCGCGGGTGCGGCCCGCAAGCTGGCGGTCGACCTCGTGGCTGAGGAGACAGGCGATATTGGTCGAGGCTTCGGAGAGCAGGCGGCGCTGGCCGGCGATGAAGCGCGCGACATGATTATACATGATGACCGCCGGGATCGCGGCGACGAGCCCCATTGCGGTTGCGAGCAGGGCTTCGGCGATGCCGGGCGCGACAACCGCGAGATTGGTGGTGTTCGACTGCGAGATGCCGATGAAGCTGTTCATGATCCCCCAGACGGTCCCGAACAGTCCGACGAAGGGCGTGATCGCGCCGACCGTCGCGAGCACGCTCGCGCCCTTCAGCATCTTCTCGATCGTCGAGGTTTCGACATTGAGGAGGCGCGCCGCGACGCGCTCCTTGAGCCCTTCAGCCGCCTCGACCGTGAGCAGCGGCCCCGCCTTGGCGAGTTCGGACTGGGTCGCGGCGAGCATGCGCGCGGGGGCGGCGTGCGCCGGAACCTTCAGCCCCTTGAGTTCGGTGGCATTGCCGAGCGCCTCATTGTCGGCGCGGAGCTGCGCGCGGCCCTTTTTGAGCTCGAGCAGCTTCGCGATCCAGATCGTCCAGGTGACGACCGAGGCAGCGAGCAGGATCATCATGACGAGCTTCACGACGAGCGTCGCGTGCGCGAACATTTCCCAATAGGTGAGATTCTTTGGCACCACGAGCGCGGGCGCGGCAACCGGCGCGGCTGCCATCGCGGCAGGCGCGAGCAGCAAGCCGCCCGCGACAAGCGCAGCGGCGGCCGCCGTGCGCGCCAAACCGGCCGAGTGGCCTCCCTGCATGCGAGCGATACCGCCCATTGCCATCGTCCCGATCGCGGACGCTCCTGCCAACCCCATGTTCATTATCCCCATCTCCATTTCGGCCCCAGCGCCCGAAGCGGGCGCATATGGTGGCGTTCGGACTCGAAACGTGCGGGCCGGACAAACCCGCACAGGAGAATGCGGCGAATTGCGGCGAGAACATAAGCTCCCACGGCCGCCGCATCGCACGCCCACAAAAGCAGCGCGCCGGACAACATATATATTTGCCAAGCAGTGCGCTCGAAATCCGGCAGGCGCTCCAACGATGCGGATCGATGCAAACCGGATCAAGTATGCTTTAAAGCTGGAATTTGTACAAAATTCACATATATGGCCTCATAACGGGGTTTGAAGTCAGTTTAAGGAGGATTTCATGCTGCTTCGGATGAGCGCATCGAACTATCTTTCCATCGCGGGCCGGCAAGAGCTGTCGTTTATCGCGACCAAGCTCAAGGGGCCGGATGTCGCTCTTTTTCCGATTGCCGGAACCGATCTGGAAGGGCTGCCAGGAGCAGTACTTTACGGCGCCAATGCGTCGGGCAAGACGAATTTTGTGAAGGCGCTGAACTGGATGTGCTCGGCGGTGATGCAGTCGCATAGCCGCGGCAATCCCGAAGGCGGCGTTCCCCGAATTCCCTTTGCTCTCGATCCTGCCATTGCGAACCAGCCGACCGAACTGGAAGCGGACTTCCTCGTAGACGGCGTGCGCTTCCAATATGGCTTTACCTGCGATGACGAGCGCTATTTGAGCGAATGGCTTTATTCCTATCCGGAAGGAAAGCGGCGGAAGCTTTTCGAACGCTCGCACGATGACGTCGAGTTCGGCCAGTTCTTCAAGGGCCCCAAGAAGCTTCTCGTCGAGCTTATGCGCCCGAACAGCCTCTTTATTTCGACGGCGACCCAGAACGATCATGCCGAGCTCAGCCGGATCGTCAGGTTTTTTCGGCGCTGTGAATATAGCAGCACCGTATCGGTGGCGAAGGACCTCATCAACAACACATTCAAGAAAGACCAGATCGATCCGCGCACGATCACCTTTTTGAAAGCAATCGGCACCGGCGTCACCGGTTACCGCCAGTTCGACATCGAGATTCCCGAGGTCGTCAAAAATGTGATCAAGGAGTTCGCAGGCATTGCGCGGAAGCATCTGGGCGAAGCCAACTTCTCCGACGACGGCGTGGTCGATCGGGAAAAGGACGTCATGATCGAGCTTGCGCATCGCGGCGTCGGCGGAGAGGATTGCTACCTTGGGTTGGAGCGGGAAAGCTCGGGCACGCGGCGACTGATCCTGATCATGAACCTCGTCTTCAAAGCGCTCGACGAGGGCAGCGTGGTCATTATCGATGAGCTCGACGCAAGCCTGCACACGCATGCGGCGGAGCAGGTTCTGAGACTGTTCGCCGATCCGGAGATAAATCGGAACGGCTCGCAGCTGATCGCGACCACGCACGATACCAATTTGCTGAACAGCGAATGGCTGCGCCGCGACCAGATATGGTTTTGTGAAAAGGATGGCGAAGGCGCGACGCATCTCTTCCCCTTGTCGGAGATCAAGTCGCGTCAGACCGATAATTTCGAACGCGGCTATCTTGAAGGACGCTATGGCGCGATTCCCTGCTCGACCGATCTTTCCCTGCTTTTGAGGGCATGACGATGCGAGCCGCGCGATCCCTCAAGCGGCGGGTCAATCTTCGCGAACCCAAGCGCCGTTTCGTCATCTACACTGAAGGAAAGAACACCGAACCCGACTATTTCCGAGCCATTCGCAAAGCATCGCTCGGCGCGCTCATCGACATCGAGATTGTCGAGGCCGCGGGCGTGCCGGCAACGATTGCAAAAAAAGCCAGTGCCGATGCGAAAGCGCGGTCGCGTCGCGGTCGCGCGCGGTCATCCTTCGAGGAGACCGACGAAGTATGGGCGGTGTTCGACCGGGACGAGCATCCC
Source organism: Sphingopyxis sp. YR583 (assembly GCF_900108295.1). Classification (NCBI taxonomy): domain Bacteria; kingdom Pseudomonadati; phylum Pseudomonadota; class Alphaproteobacteria; order Sphingomonadales; family Sphingopyxidaceae; genus Sphingopyxis; species Sphingopyxis sp. YR583. Next base: position 669,735 of record NZ_FNWK01000001.1, read on the forward strand.
CATGTGGAGGAGGCACTCGCACGCTGCCGCGCAGCGAAAGTCGGAACCGCCTTTTCCGACCCTTGTTTCGAGATCTGGCTCATCCTCCATCACGGCGATTTCGACCGGCCCGACAATCGGCACGAGGTGCAGGCCGAATGCGCGAAACGATGTGCAGGCTATGACCCGAAGAGCGGAAAGACCGCAGATTGCGACGCACTTATGCCTCTCGTGGCAGGGGCGGAGAAGCGCGCCGCCGCGCAGCTCGCACGGCGCATGGAGGAAGGTAACCCGCCGGGCGCCCCGTTAACCACCGTCTTCGAGCTGACCCGGAGCATCGGTGAGGCGCATGCCGCGCACCAAGACGCGAACTGACCGGGGGCGCTTGGGCGTTAAACCGGTTGAAGGATACGAGCCCGGCTACCCGGCGCCGAGGCCTATCGGAGGAAAATCACCCCTAAGACGGCGCCGATGCAGGCTTCGAACGCTGACCGAGCTCGTCCTCAGCGATCCGCATAACGCCTGCCGCCGTTCCGCCACCGCTAACCGTCGCCGTGCGCCGCGCGCCGCTCCGCCGGGGCGCGACGCTCAAATTCATCCATGACGCGTAGCTGCGATTTTAAGGATGACGTCGCCCATCCATCCCGACATCTGCGGACGGGCGCGGAGCAGGTCGGAAATATCTTTGTCGCCCAGCCTCGCGGCAAGGCGCCCGATGACATCGTCATCGACTTGGTTTTTACCGAGATGAGCAAGCGCCTGGAGCGCCGCATTGGCGACTTCGCTGGCATGGTTGATCACGGGCGTCCGGCTGTGGCGAAAGCTCACGGTCCGCCCTGCAACCGCCCGCGTGCGACTTCGCCCGGTGGTTGCATAGGCGGGACGTGCCGGCACCTGCGCCGACAGGCCGAAGCTGTTGCTCGCCGCCGCACCCGAGGGCGCGATCAGCTCACCGCTCTGAACTGACAGCGCGGCCGCAAGACTGGACGGATCGGGCCCGAGCGCTCCCAAAGCGGCGTGATGCCTGGGATAGTCATAAAGCCCCCGACCGATGCGGCGAATATCGCCTGCCTGAACGAGTCGCGAAAGCGCCATGTCGATAGACGCACGCGAGCCCATATCGATGAAATTCTTCGGCGTAAACGCCCAGCCGCGCCCCTTCCCACGGACGCGTCTCATAATGCGATCAGCGATAGCGGCCATGGCCCGACGGTCCTTTCTGTTAGAATTTATACATCAAATTTCTAACAAAATCAACTGCGGAAAAGCCCGTATAAACGGTTAAAATTCCTAAACATTTTAATGTTCGGAAGATTTCTTATGCCTCGAAGTTCGAACTCGCGGTGCGACCCTAGCGCCCGACGAGCTTCGCGGCGCTTTTGTACCAGGTCCGGATCTTCGATCCTTCCTCTTCCTCGCCCGCGGCCTCGTTGAGCCGCGCCTTGCAGTGGCGCACCGAGCGGAGGAGATATTTTTCGACGAGGCTCACCGACACGCCGAAGCGGCTGGCGATTTCGGCGTGGCTCATGCCGTGCATGCGCGCGGCAAAAAGAATTTCGCGGGCAAGCTCGGGGAGCTCGTCGACCGCGTCGGCAACGATGGCGAGATCGGCGCGCGCCATGACGAGCTGCTCGGCGCTCGGGAAGCCGTCCTGCGGCATCGTCGCGGCCTCGACCTCGAGCATCCGGCCGCGCCGGCGCGTGGTGCGTGCATGGTCGATCGCCATGTTGGAGGCGATGCGGAAGATATAGCGGCGCGCATCCTCGACGCCGTCGCCTTCCATTTCGGCGCGATCGAGGCGGAGATAGATTTCGCTCGCCATGTCCTCGGCGATTTCACGGCTGCTCACCCGCCGCGCGATATAATTTTCGACATGCCCGCGGATCGAGACGAAGACGGACTGGAGCGTCGCCGTATCGCGCGTCTGGCCGGTCAAGGGAGCAAGCCCGTCGCGGATCGGCGTAACGTTGGCGCCGCCAGCCGGCACGTTCGAAACGCACGAACAGGAGCGCATGCACCCGGCGGCGCACACGGCGTCGATATCGGGTAATATGGTCCCCACATCGCCATGTCTCGTTCCCACTCTCGACATATAGACGTTTGACTCCCCATCAACCGCAATCGCCGCGCGAAATATTTATCGGCCCCGCGCGAACCGGACAATGCGCCGATGCGCATCGTCCGGCCCCTGCGACCCCTCGCGGGCGAAACGCCCTCAAATCCCTGCCAAATCCCGATTGACGGGACCCGGACAGGCACAGCCGATATCCTTCGCGGATCGCCCCTCCCCCCGAGCGGCGACGAAGAAAAAGCTACAGCAATTTTCCGGAAATGACGTTGCGAATCGTTGGGGTTCGAAGCGCGCTCGCGCAACGGGTTTGGAGATAATCGGCGATGTCGCGCAATATCATTGATTCCATCGACCGGAAGATCCTCCTCGCGCTGCAGCGCGACGCAACGATTCCCATGACCAAACTCGAGCAGGAAGCCGGGCTCACCTCGACCGGCTGCTGGCGCCGGATCAACCGGATGAAGGAGGAAGGCATCATCGGCGATCGCGTGACCCTGCTCTCGCCGGGCGCGCTGGGGTTCGCGCTCATCGGCTATGTCATGATCAGGACGCGCAATCACGGCCGCCAGTGGACGGACCGCTTCGTCGAGACGCTGCTCGCCATGCCGGCGATCGTCGAGCTGCACCGCACGACCGGCGGCGTCGACTATCTGCTCAAGATCGTCGCCGAGGATATGGCGGCCTATAACCGCATCTACCGCACGATCAGCGAAATCCCGGACCTGGAGGATGTATCGGCCGCCTTCTCGATGGAAGCCTTGAAAGCCACGACCGAGCTGCCGCTCTGATCCCGGTGATCGGAGCTCCTCGCGCACCCCGGGCGTCGCGCGCGGCCGAGGAGACATGTCCGGCGCGCTCCCGCGCTCGCCGCACGGCCTTCCCCATCCTTGGCTCACCTTTCGTCACCCCGTCGGCAGGCACCCGCAGAACCTCGATCCGCCGCGCCGCCGGGAGCCGGGCGGGGGAGCGGGAGGCGGCGCGGCCAGATGTGTCCGGGTCTTTCGCGTTCGCCGGCAATCGGCGATCGGGCGCCCTGGTCATTATGGCCCGTGCGGATTTCGCGTGCCGGCGCGTCATGGATGTGAGGGGAGACGCGGGGAGACCCCGGCACACCGCCACCCGTGGCTCCCCCACCCGCACCGCAGCCCGTGTTGCGTAAACGCCTTTCCCGAACGTCTTCATGACATAGGCCTGACCCCGCGCCCCCCGATTGGACACCCCCCATGAACAAGCTTGCCCAGATTTTGGCCACCAAGGCGGCGGAGGTTGCCGCGCGCAAGCGCCAGCGCTCGCTCGACACACTCGATCGCATGCAGCGCCCGGGCCGACGCGATTTTCAAAAAGCGCTCGCAGAGCGGATTGCCGCCGGCGGCTTCGGCCTCATCGCCGAGATCAAGCGCGCCTCGCCCTCGCGCGGGCTCATCCGTGAGGATTTCCACCCCGCCCGCCACGCGCGCGCTTATGCCGAGGGCGGCGCCGCATGCCTGTCAGTGCTGACCGATGCGCCGTGGTTCGAGGGTCATGAAAATTATCTCGTCAACGCGCGCGCTGCGTGCGACATGCCGGTGCTGCGCAAGGATTTCATCATCGATCCCTGGCAGGTCGCCGAAAGCGCGGCCATCGGCGCCGACGCGATCCTGCTGATCGTTGCGGCGCTGTCCGACACCGCGATGCGCGAAATCGAAGCGGCGGCCATCGAGCGCGATCTCGCAGTGCTCGTCGAGGTCCATGACGAGAAAGAACTCGGCCGCGCGCTCGGTCAGCTCGCATCGCGCCTCATCGGGATCAACAACCGCGATCTCAAGACCTTCGCGACCGATCTTGCGGTGGCCGAGCGCCTCGCGCGCTATGTGCCCAAGGACAGCCTCCTCATCGCCGAAAGCGGCATTCGTCATCATGGCGACTGCGCGCGGCTCGCAGCTGCGGGGATCAAGGCCTTCCTCGTCGGCGAGAGCCTGATGCGCAGCCATGACATTGCCGAGGCCACACGAACACTGCTCGACCCCGCGGCCGCCATCCCGATGGTGCCGCGCCTGTCGACGCCGAGCCACCGCTCGCCGCGAAGCGGACGGGTCGTACGCCGCGCCTGACCGGCCAGCAGCCCCGCGTCCGCCTTGCATCTTCCCGAGTTCCATGGATTATCGGTTCGCATGAGAAAAACCCTGATCGCTGCCCTGCTGATGGCCGCCCTGACAGGGCCCAACTTCGCGGTCGCGGCGGAGGCGCCAGCTGCCCCGGTCGTTCCCGCCCCGCCGGCGGCGTTACCGCCCGAGACGGTCCGGTCGGACTTCGCCTATCTGTACGACACGCTGCAGGAGGCGCATTACGATCTCTACGCGCACCGTCCGAAGGCCGAGTATGACGATTATTACCGGACATTGCTGGCGACGATCGAGGGACCGATGGATCCGACCGCCACCGCAATCCTGTTCCAGAAATTCGTGGCCTATGGCCGGATCGGTCATGCCCGCATCAACGCGCCGATCGCGGCGTTCGTTACGCATCTGCAGAGCGGCGGAACATTTCTGCCGATCTTCATCCGCGTCGACGGCGATCGCGTGACGCTCACCGAGACCGCTGACCAGAATGGCGTGCTGCGGGCCGGCACCGAAATCCTCGCGATAAACGGCGTGCCGATCCGCGAGCTGTTGGACCAGCTCTCGGCCTATGTCTCGGCCGAGCGCCCCTATATGGCGCATGCGCAGATGGAGGAGAGTTTCCACGCGCTTCTCTGGCTCGACCGTGGAGCGGTGAGTGCGGTCACCGTCACAGCGAGACTGGCAGACAAGACCGTGAGGGTCCCGGTCGACGCGATCAACTTCGAGCAGCGTGCCGCGCTCGCCAAGCGCTTTCCTGCACCGCAGCCGTCGGTCGATTTCGGGACGCGCGAGCATAGACCGCTGGACGGCGGGCTCGCCTATCTTCGACCCGGCCCCTTCTACAATATCGAGACGACCGGCGACGGGCCGGCGCCGTCCTATGAGGCCTCCTCGTTCCGCAATTTCATCGACGACAGCTTCCGCAAGATCATTGCGAACGGCGCCACCGACCTGATCCTCGACCTTCGGAACAACCCGGGCGGGGACAACAGCTTCAGCGATCCGATGGTCGCCTGGTTCGCCGACCGCCCCTTCCGCTTCGCATCGTCGTTCATGCTTAAGGCGAGCGCGGCGACAAAGGCCGACTATGCCCGCCAGCGCGCCGCAGGCACGCCAATCGATGCGGATTTCCTGAAGCAGATCGAGGCTGAGGAGCGCCAGCCCAACGGTACCCGCTACGCCTATGCGCTGCCGATGGTGATGCCGCGGCCCGAACCGCGCTTCAAAGGAAGGGTCTGGGTGCTGGTCAATCGCCACAGCTATTCCAACGCGGCCTCGGTCGCGGCGCTCGTCCAGGATTATGGCTTCGGCAAGGTGATTGGCGAGGAAACCGCAGACGTGGCGTCAAACTATGCCTCGGTCCAGCATTTCACTTTGCCGGGTACCGGAATCGTCGTCACCTACCCCAAAAGCCATTTTCTCCGCCCGAATGGCAAAGACGAGGTAGAAGGCGTAGTACCCCACCTTCCCTTTGCGACTCACCAGATCGCGACATCGGAAGACTCTGTGCTCGACGCTGCGTTCAAGATCGTTCGGTCAGGCCATCGCGCGCAGCCCTGAACGCGAATGCCCAAAGGGCCAAGCTAGGTGTTTGGTCCCGGCATTTGGTGGTTCGGATTGACGATGAATCGATCTGGCTCTGAAGTCCAGCATTTGCAGATGTATTCGTAGGGATTGAGCCCACTGAGCGTCTTGAGCCGACGAGCGAAGTTATAGGCATCCATGAAGTCGGCGAGATGCGTGCGCAGCTCGTCATGACTATCGTAGTGGAAGCGTTCGACGGTTGCATTTTTGATCGTGCGGTTCATCCGCTCGACCTGCCCATTGGTCCATGGATGGTTCGGCTTGGTGAGGCGGTGCTCGATGTCGTTTGCCTCGCAGATCATGTCGAAGCGCATCTGGCGCGACCAGGCGGTGTTGCGATTGCGCGGCTGCTCGGCGAACTGGATGCCATTATCGGTCAGGATCGTGTGGATACGGTAGGGCACGGCTTCCAGCAGGTGATCGAGGAACTCCCATGCGGTTCGCCTGTCGGCCTTGTCGACCAGCCGGGTGACTGCGAACTTGCTGGTTCGGTCGATGGCGACGAACAGGTGCAGCTTGCCTTCGGCCGTTTGCACCTCCGCGATGTCCATGTGGAAGAAGCCAATGGGATATCGCTTGAAGCGCTGCCGTTTGGGCTTGTCGCCATCGATGTCGGGCAAACGTGAGATGCCATGGCGCTGCAGGCAGCGATGTAGCGCTGACCGTGTCAGATGCGGGATCGAGGGTTGCAGGGCATAGAGACAGTCGTCGAGTGGCAGCAGTGTGTGCCGTCGGAATGCGACGATCATCGTCTCCTCAGCTTCGCTCAACGTCGTGGAATGAGGGGCCTTCGGCCCGGTCTTCAGATCTTCGACCGTCGTTCGTTTACGCCACTTCGCCACTGTCTTGGGGTTGATCCCCAGTTCCCGGCTCAGCGTCGCGAGCGAAGCTTGCGATCGCTGTATTGCTGCTCGGACGGCGTGCGTGGTCGTGGCGCTCCCGTGACGTACTTGTCCCATATGGCTTCCTTCCATTCCAACGAAAGGATCGCACCATCAAACCGTGGGATCAAACACCTAGTCCTGGCTGGTGGAAACCAGGGGGTCATGTCAACAGCCGCAGAAGATACAAACATAGGTGCCCGCTTCAAAACAAGCGGGCACCTACTGATGAAACTGTGGGGATGAATTATCGCTTACATTTCTATAAGGCGGATCAAATGTCTGCTTCGTTTCGAAGGGGCCGACAAAGTGTCTTCTGAAGGCTTATCCGCTTTTTACCCAGCAGGCTTCTGGTCGACGGGCCTCATGATGAAGCGCTTCAAATTTTCCGATCTCAGCAGTTCTTTTGCCTTTTCGTGAACCCCTATCCGCGTCGGCGCCAAGTAGACAGGGAAATCAAATGCAGAATTATTCCCTTTGTAATCGAAGAACCGATTCATAAAATAATTTGCCCAAAAATAGTTGTCTCCGCGACTCTGCTGCCTGAAGTAATCTTTTTCGATCTTAGCGGCAGCCGTTATCTCCGAATCAGTAGGACCTTCTTCGACGAGACGCTCTATCTCTTCGACAGCCGCGTCCATAAGGCGATCAAAATTTTCATCAGCGCATTGAAAATCAACGTAGGTGGAGTATTCGCCGTTTCTCATTACACGGCTCTGCGCTATGACTGAATAGGTACCTTGTTCTTTTTCTCGAATACGGTCGCGAAGTCGCTGTGACAGAATAAGATTGAGGCCTCGCACCTGCACTTTATCTGATTCCTGAACTGCTGTCCCGTTCCCGTTTATATAAAGGAACACGCGAGCCTTTCCGGGTTCGGCTAAATACACTGTTTTGGTAAGTGCTCCCGGACGCAATGTGTGCTTAAGGCCCTCTTTGTCGGATAAAGACCTCCGGCCAGGAAGAGCCGCAATATAGCGAACGACATAAGGCATGACCTGATCAATGTCGTAATCCCCTGTCACAGCGAAGACAAATTCTCCTGTCGGCCCGTAAAAATGGTCAAACATTCTATATGCTTGCTCAAAGGTCAAAGATCTTATCTGATCAGCGGTTGGCATTCCTCTTTCAACAAACTCGAACTTGGTTTCCGCCTCGATCTCTTTAGAAAATTTTTCGTCAGTCGGAGAAATCCAATCTTCGGTACTCTGAGCCATGTATTTCTGGCGATCCGGAAACGACTTCAACCGACCTTCACGGTCTAACTGAAAATGTGAATAGAAGATTTTCATCAACGTCTCAATGTCGGCCTGCGGACCACCACTGAGCATTTCGGTCTTGTCCGCACCTACGCGATTGGCAGCCCAAATATTCTTTTCAGCCAATAGACGCCAATCGTCCACTGGCGTCAGGCCCGGCGCAGTTCGCCACAGGACATCCGAGCCGACAGACGCGGCCAGGAAGTCTTCGGTAGGAACATCGTTGGTCCCGAAACGACGGAGCGCCGTCATAAGTACATAGCCCTTCCCCATTCTCGGATATTGCGCTGGCCGAAAAATGACAGAAATTCCGTTTTCCGGAATGAGCACGCGGGTCACGCCAGACCCCTCGAAGTACTCTACATTTGGAGAACCTCGATACTCTGGAACCGCCACCTTCACCTTAAGGTCAGCGACCGGAACCGGCGATGAATAGCGACGAGAAGGTACCGCCCGCCCTCTCGCCAGCAATTTTTTGGCATCACTTATTTTCGCCAAATCTGCTTTACTAGCACCCGTAAGTATAATGTCTTCCGCGGGAGAGCGCAACCACTCACGCGCTATTTGTGAGACCTCATCGACAGTGATGGATCGGAGTATGTTGTGTTTAATCTGATTGCGCGCCTCGCTATCCATGGCGGGCATTCCCATCATCCATTCGGAAATAAGATTTCGCACGACGGCAGGAGAAAGCGAACGTTGGTCACTCGCCAAAGATTTGAGTAGATATTCACGAGCTTCGTCAAATTCAGATTCAGAGAATCCGTAGTCAATTATTGATTTCCTAATACCAAACTGCAAATCTATTGACGCATCCGTTTTTTTCTTTTCCCGAGTAGGAATAGATACCCGGATCCCCTTTGTATCGCCCGTCAATGCGACCATGGAGGTACTCCCTACCTCTTTAATTCCATGGGGCATTCCATTAAGTGTATCAAATCCCAATATACCGGAACGCATAACAATCATTCTATCTAATATTGCAATAATGAATGAGTTTCGCAGAGACTTCTCGCCCGATGTATTTTCGAAATTTTTTAACGAAATCAAATTCAATAAAGGCACCTCAATGCCAGGTTGTACAGCGAGGTGCACTCTACGACCTGGTCGCACTGCAACATTCGAAGGAACGAACCCCTTCATTTCATTAGAAACCATATCGGAAAATATTTTTCTTACTTCGGATTCTAATATTTTTGGGTCCAAATCGCCAACTACAATTAGCGCTTGGTTTTGTGGCTGATACCATTCGTCATAGAATCGGAGTGCAGCCGCAGTATTCTCTGAGGCCATTGAATTTAAGCGCTGTTCCAGCGTACTTAGATGTCCAGAACCTACCAACTGCGGCGCGTAGCGATCAAATAATCGTGCCTCCGCATCTTCGAACCGCAAAAGCTCCGCACTCACCGCTTTACGCTCGCGAGCGTCTCCATCTCGAGACAATTTCGCGCCCTGAGCCCAGCCACGCTGAATCTGCAACGCTTCGCGCAACAGATCAGGTCGATCAGATGGTATCGACAAAATATAGACGGTCCGATCCCAATGCGTTTCTGCGTTGAAATCAACTCCCGTCTGACCTCCCCAGCTTGGTACCCACTCCCAGACGCTTTTCTTCACATCAGCAGCCACATGATTGGCGACGATATGTTCTACAAGATGAGCCGCTTCAATTTGATCAGGCGCTTCATTTTTCATTCCGGCGCGAACCACTAGGCGTAGTTCTATCCGCCCCTTGGGATTGTTATTGCGTTGAATAATATATCCGAAGCCATTTTCAAGATTTCCTGACCGAAATTGATCGATCGCGTTTTCTTCGTGAACTTTAGAATCCTGCGTCATTTGCGAGTGCAACAAGGGGCTTGTCACGCCGAAAACGACAATTGCGGTCGAGAGCATAAGAATTCGCTTCATAAAGACTCCATCTATTGAAAAGGGCGGCGCGCAACTATGCCACAATGAAAAACTTCTAAGGTTTTGGTTATGTAGAATTTATCCGCATCGCGGATCAAACAGGACTCTATAAACCAGAACTTTGGTCGCTCGTCGGGGTCGCCGAATTGGCCGCAATCGGAAGTTGGACAATCTCGGCGAGGCGGGAAAGGTCGGTGAACCGTTCCACCCAAGCTAGGATATCTCTGTAATTCGGAGGGTTAGCGCCTTGTACTGAGCCCCTAACAAGCCATCGCTCCGCAATGGCAGTATTATTTGCTCGACGAGGTGGCAATTTCAAAACTCCAGCGAACTCCTCTTGCGTAACACCACGTTTCCGCAAACTTAGCAGTTCGTCCTTCACAGCCTCAATGAGCCGTTCCACATTTCTAGGATCACAATTGAATTCTATGTTGAAACTCGCCCGATCAGGCTTCGCTGAGCGCATGAAAAAAGCCGACACGGAGTATGAAGCCTTTTCTGCAACCCTTATTCTTGCCTCGAGACGCTCGCGAACGATCTTAACGGCTAATTCTCCGGCATGATCAGATGCAGGATCAAGGTCGCTACGCTGAATTGTTAATCGTACAATCGCAGCGTCTTTGCCGTCATAGACCGTGGTCCGGCTGGCTTCCGTGTCTGGCAGCTTTCGCACGCTCGGAACATTGACTCGAACCGATGCAGGAATGTCGAGCCTATCAGCAACCGATTGGTAAACGTCACCCGGCTGGAGGTTTCCGGTTATCACGATCGTCATGGATTCAGTATCGCTGAAAATTTCGCGATGAAAGCCGCAAATCCTCCTGAAGTCGAGCTCCTGTTCGCTGAGCCCAAGTATCGGATTAGCTAACACCTTTGCCACTGCCTGTTCGAACTTGGTCCGAGGGAGAAACGCAGTGTCCGGCTCGTCAATGTTACGAGCAATCCGCGACATCACTTCCCCATAACCTTCCCTGCTACAGCGCGCCTGAACGAACTGCGCTCGCGCAATTTTTAAGATTAAATTCCATTTGTCGGCGGGTCCGCCAATTTTCAGTTCTTCACGATCAGCTGTAGCTGACAGATCAAACATGATTCCATTAGATTGAAGAAAGTTCTGGGCTTCAAACTGGTTTAATCCCGCGAAGCCTGACGCCTTCACCACATCACCGACCGCCAGCACCTGTTCCATCTTATCGACCGGGAACCGCGAAGCGCCTCCAGGCCGCAGCAGAGCCGCCTCTACGTGGGACGCAATTGTCCGCTTGAAGAGCAAAGTTGCGCCAGACTTTGGCAATGTCCAGCGCATGAAGCCATCCGCTTCTGACTTGGGGTCTCGAAAAACGGCGGGTGAAGAATTTAGCGGCTCAAATACTGGAAGCCTCAATTTCGGAATCGAGAGCGGCAACGGCTTTACGCGGTCGGCCTGCGCTATTAACTCGTCCACGGCCTTCTTATCGGGAACAAATGCCGAATTTTTTGGCGAATGGAAAACGAAAATGTCGCGGTGAGTTGGATCAAGAATTTGCCGGAACGCCTGATTGAATTCAGCAGGCGTCATCGACTCGATTGCCGCTCGGATATCCGCTACCGACGCATCGGACGCTCCAAAGAGGAAATGATCTACCCAACGGTTGTGAGTCTCCCCAATATCATCGTCGTCTTTCAACCTATAAAGCGCCGCAGTTTTAGCTTTTTTGATAGACTTATCGTCGAAATCTTCGCGATGTATTGTAGATATGAGGTGGAAAATCTCGGCCAGTCCTGCCGCGGTGCGCTCAGAACGTACGCGCGCTTTAAAGCTATATATATCGACTCCACTTGCTCCCGCAAAATTTCCCGGCTCTACGTCTGCTAAAAGCTCAATTGTCGGGGCTGCATATCGTTGCGTAAGGCCGGCCATTGCATCGGGCAGCAGATGGTTGGCAATCCGCAGGACCGCTGTCTCCCTCGCTCGTTGAACTTGACCCCGCTTCGTTCGCCTAAATTTGTAAGTCACCTCGACGCGGGTGGAACTTTGGTCAGGGTGGGAAACATCAATATATCTGCCCCCTGTAATATCAGAGACCGTGGTTCCCAGTGGGGCAGGCACCTCTCGGGCTGGAAGCGGGCCGAGGCGCGAGGAAATTTCCCCGAACACGATGTTTGGGTCAATCGCGCCCACGATTACGACAGCCATATTGCCGGGAACGTAATAGCGGCCGTGTAGTGCCCTGACAGTTTCAGGGCCCGCGCTGACCGTTCCCCGCAACGGTATCTCCCAATGGTAAAGCGCGTCTCGCGGATACCAATTGTGGTGTCGAACCCCTAAGTTCGAGTGAAAAGATGGCGCCGCAAGTCGTGCCTCCTCAGCCACCACCTTACGCTCGCGATCAATCTCATCATCCTCTAGCTTCATTGAGGAAGCCCAATCAGTAAGTATTTCAATTCCCGCTGTTAGGGCCGCAGGATCTCCCGCAGGGACCTTGACAGTGTAGCTCGTAAATTGGAAACCGGCGCCCGCTCCATAGTCGCGGCCAGGAGTTCCACCCATCCGCGAAACGCGCTCAGAAATTGAACCTTTGGTGTCAACATCTCTTAGCTTTGCCACTACGATATGCTCAATGACATGAGCTGCTTCCAGTTCATGAGGCACGCCGTGCGCCGCCCCTACCCGGACAATGAGCGAAATGCTGATCTTGTCCGAGGAGGGCCCCTTGCGCTGGATGTAGTAGGCTAACCCATTCGCGAGGGTACCAGTTTGCAAACTTCTCGCAGTTTCTCGATCGATTCCATCCTGCGCGGCCACACTCACAGTAACACCAAAAAATATGAGAGCGATAAAATACAACAACGCTACTTTGAAGAATTTCATAAATAAAACCCACGAAAATCCATCAAAATCCAGCAGATATTCCAAACGCAAATTTTCTGCCGCCAAAATAGCTTTTCTGGGTAAATATCTGCAAATCCTTGTTTCCGAAATAAGAACCATAACCATAATCCGAAGATCCTTTGAGCAGGTCCCTTCCTTCTAAGGAGATTCTTACATCAGATTTTCCTATTTTGAATCCGTATACCATTCTAAAATCTAATGAATCATATCCTGCATTATAGGCATCCAATCCGTTACTACCAAATCCAGTCAATCTGTCAGGTTGATACGTATAATATAACGTAGCATCCAACCCATACTTCGAATATGTAGCACCAAATGTTCCTGAATACTTAGTAGAACCTGCAAACGGTGTCTTTAGCTCGTAAGAGATCCCTTGCCTGCGAACTAAAACTCCATTTTCATATACCGGCGCAGTGCCCCAAGTTTGGGTTATCGTCTTACTGCTATCGTTATAAGCAAAATTTGCGTAAACTCCCAACCCGGACAGGATGCCAGGCAAAAATTCTAACCGCCTTTCAAACGCAAAATCCACTCCCCAAATAGTAGATATCTTAGAGTTATTACTAGGAATTGACACCCTTACAAAGGTGTCATCGGGACGATTCACGATCGAGGGGTGGTCCGGAAGCTCAATTCCGTCCAATGCATCGAGCGTGCTGATGGTATTGTTTTCGATCAAGTTAGAGATTCTTTTTAGAAATCCGTTAACTTTTATTACGCCCACGCTTTCATCGTACCATTCGGCACCAATATCAAAATTATGGGAATGAGCCGGCCTCAGCCCCGGATTTCCCTTTAATATCTGCAATGAGGGCTGAGAAGAAGTTGGCCCATAAACTCTCTGTGCACTATAAAATACAGTAAATGAACTATTAAGCTGCGAAATAGCGGGCCTCGCTATAGTTGAATAATACCCAGCTCTAACTACAACCTCACTATTAGGCCTAAAATTAAACAGCACTCTTGGGAGTATAGATGTTATACTATCCCTGTCCTTGCTAATTACCCTCGAAGATAAATAGTATGGCTGATCTATTTCGCCAAATTCATCATATACCTGCACGTCATTTACAACGAACGCTTTCACGCTGCTCCGCTCGAAGCGGATCCCGCCAATGATTTCTATTTTCCCGACGTCTGCCCGCGCTTGGACAAATCCAGTGAAATCACGTTCAACGGTGTTCTTATCCTTGAGTACGGCCTCCGGAATTTCCTCATATGTTCTCAGAAGCCCTTGAGATACGTAGTCGTCGATATTGTTGAAGAACACTCGAGCGCTGGCAGGACTGATTGATCGATAAACACTTTCTTGGCCAGTGAGCGGTCGAAATGAAGCGCCTTCCAACACAAGGCCGAGATCTGAGGCTGAAGGAAACTGATTCGCTGAATTTCGTATTCCGCTATAGCCAAAGGCCGCTCCCACCAAATTTACGAACTTGCGTTGTTCGAACTTGACGCCTGCCTCGACATATTTCAGCGCCATGCCTGCCAAGTCGTAACGTGCCCTCAGGTCGCCATAGTAGTTTTGCGATGACCCCCGTGAATCCACTTCGCCAAAGGAGCTTTGAAAGCGGCGCGTGGCGTTATTTAGCGCGCTAAATCCAGCTTCGGAAAGGAGTGGTTCAGGCAACCCATCGCCCGTGCGCGGGCCAAAGATCGTGACGACACCCCCAGTGGCAGGATCAATCGCCACAGGGGCGAGAAAAGGAGAGTTATTAGGAATGGGCAAAGAGGCGCCCAGTGTTAGATTATTGATTGCCTCAGGCGTCCGCGTGCTTCCCTTGGTATGTCCTGCAACATAATTGAGGGTCAGCCCACCGAATGCACTTTCACCTCGGAATATGAAAGAATCGCTCGTGTCTTCGACATCTTTTGCGAATGAAAGCGTGTTCGATATAGAAAGGTTAAGATTTGCATTGAAATAAGTGTAACGCGGAGCCCCCCCCTCGGCAGCAATAGGGCGCAACGCATTGAAACGAAACGGCTGGGAGAGGAGTAGACTGCTGCTGTATCGGTTTTCGAGGCGGCGTGCGTGGATGTAGTCCAGTCGTAGGTTCGTTCCGGAGCTGATCTGCCACTCGGCCGAAGCCGAGATATTTTGTGTCTCCGCATCAAGTCCAGTCCGGCTCGCCGTCGCATTGGTGATATAATATTTTCCGCCAGGCGTGAGCGGAAAAGGCGTTCGCGGATCAATGTCTGCTTGTGTAGCAGGCTGCCCATTTGCAGCCAAAGGAAGGTACGCTCCGACTACGCCACTTGTATTAAATTCGTAGCTCGACAGGCTCTGCTTTCGATATTGCATCGAAGCGCTGATACCGAAATTGCTGGTACTTCCGAAACGCATCGAGGCTGTGCCTGATATGAGATATTCGTCTCCAAATCCCTTCCCATATTTTGTGCCGTCAGCGCGAATATTAAAATATCGTCGAGGACGATCCAAGGGCGACTTAGTTTCAATTTCCACGAGCCCGCCAGATCCGGAGCTATCCTGACTGGCCATCAGCGTCTTGCTTATCCTGATCTCCGATACGGAATCCGACAGCAGGCTATTAAGATTGGCTGCACGCCCAGTGCCGCTTCCTTCGGGCAACGGAACACCGTTCAGCTTCACCTGATTGTAGTCAGGCGTCATTCCACGGACCATGATATTGGTCCCATCGCCGGTGCGCTGGTCTTGAATAAAGCTAACTCCAGGCGCTCTGCGAAGCGAGTCAGATACCGTAGTCCCGTTAAAATTGCCCAGAAGGTCGCCAGAGATCACTGTCGTCGAATTCTCGGCCGTGCGCTCCTGATTGAGCGCCTGCGCGCGTGCAGACACCTGCCCGATCACGACGATCTCGGTCGTTGCGCCCGACCCCAGATAGATGTCGGTTCGGTTGGTCAAACCGCCCACGACGGAAACCGTCTCGGTCTGCTCAGGAAAGCCGAGGTAAGAAATCCGCAGCGTCACCTCGCCAGTCGGCAAGCGCGCAAAGCGGAAATCTCCGAGATCACCGGTCGCCGTGTTCTCGCCCGTCTCTACGATCTCGACGCGAGCCCCTTTGAGCGCCGCACCGGTCTTGTGATCGCGCACCGATCCGACCAGCAGACCCTGCCCCTGTCCCGCGCGCGCCGGACTAGCGACGGCGGGCGCGTTTCCCGCCTGCACCGTCAGCGCGCCGCCCGCGCCGCGCGCCATGACCAGTCCCGATCCCGACAGCATCTTCTGAAGCGCCTCGCCTGCGGTCACGCGCCCCTTGACCGCCACGCTGCGCTTGCCGCGTACCGCAGCACCGTCGAATACGATATTCTGCTTGGTGGCCCGGCCGAGCGCGCGGAGCGCGTCTCCCATCGCCTGCGCCGGAATGTCGATCTGGTAGCTGGCTTCCTGGGCGTAGGCGGCCGCCGGCATGGCGGTCATTGCGACTGCAACGCTTCCCGAAGCCAGAAGCATCGCACGGATCAGATTGGTCCCCATTATCACTCCCCTCATGGTCGAGGCCGGATATTTTCCTGGCCCTCAAACCCTGGACGCAGCCCAAGGGAGAAACAGGAACGGGGCATCAAAAAATTTTCATCATTTTGTCACGAATAGCACTTCGTCGCCGCGCCGGATCGTCCGGACCGGAAAGACGTCGGTCACCCCCGAGACGAACCCGTTCACTTCGTCCGAATTGAAGACGCCGCTGATCGCCACCCGGCCCGCCGCCGCATCACCGATCGCGAACTTCGTCGAGGAGTATCGGTTCATCCGCTCGACCGCCTGCGCGAGCGGCTCGTCGGCAAAACTCAATTGCCCCGCCTCCCAGCTTCGCGCCATGCCGACGTCGACCGTCTCGAGCTTGGCTGCGCCCACGGCGGGCAGCGACAATTCCTGGCCGGGCTTCAAGAGCTGGTCCGCCGCATCAAGCCGTCCGTGCGAGGGCACGACCGCGGGCTTGCGCGTCGCGCGATTCAAGACCGCGACATGGCCTTCGAACAGCACCACATTGACCTCGCCGTTCAGGATTTCGACCGAGAAGGAGGTGCCGGTCGCGACGATGATCTTGTCGCCCGCGATAACGGTGAAGGGTTTGAGCGGATCCTTGGAGACATCGAATTTCGCGCGGCCCGATTTGAGGACGAGCTCGCGCTTGTCCTGCGAATAAGCGACGTCGACCTCGGAGGCCGCATCCATCGACAGCCGCGAGCCGTCGTCGAGCATCACCACGCGCCGCTCGCCGAGCGCTGTGGCATATTGGACACCCGCAGGCACCGAAGCGGGCTGCAACGCCATAAAGCTGATTGCCGCGACGATCGATGCCGCGAGCGCGCCGATCCCGCTGCGGCGGACCAGCGGGCGCTGCCACCAGCGCGGCGGGATCGACGCGTTTCGGGCATCATCCTGCCCGGCGAGCGCGGCGAGCGCTTCCATCCGCATCGAGAGCAAGGCGGGCGAGCTGTTCTTGCCGTCGAGCGCACGCCAGATGAAGCTCGCGCGCTCGAACGCCTGGCGGTGTTCGGGATCGGCCTCGATCCAGTCCTCGAACGCCATCGCCTCGAGAGGCGTCAGCGCGCGCTCGGCGAAGATCATGCACCATTCGCCGGCCTTGTCGGCAATCGCGGACATATCGCGGGGCGCGCCCCCTGACGAGCCCTTGCCCTCTTCGCTCATGGCCGCCTCCCCAGCCGCTCGATCAGATATCGCATCGCGCGGCGCACATGTTTTTCGATCGCGCTGTCGGTAATCCCGAACTGATCCGCAATGACTTTCTTCGAGACATTCTCGATCCGGTAAAGAATGAAGATATGGCGGGTGCGCTCGGGCAGTTCGGCGAGCCCCGCATCGAGCGCGCGCAGCATGTCATGGCCCTCGGCGACGCGGTGCGGGTCGAGGAACTCGATCCCGATCCCCGGCAATTGCGCATATTCATCCTTGATGCCCGTTTGCACCCGGTCGCGCCGCGCGCGGTCGCGCACGAGATTGGCGGCCATGCGGAACAAATAGGATTCGGGTCGTTCGATCTGGTCGAGGTCGGCGTCGGCGAGACGCATAAAAATCTCCTGCGTCATGTCTTCAGCCTCGGCCGTCGAGCGGACGCGGCGCACGAAAAAGGCCATGAGCGCCGGCCGATAAGCCGTGCCCAATGCATCCAATTTTGTGCGCGCCTCGCTCACAGCCGCTGCTTGCACCTCCTCTTCCCCACAGGATAGACGCAGCCCACCCCCCACACAGGAACAGATTTCGCAAAATAATTCGATCCGTTCCGGTGGCAATTGCGAACGATAAGTTCAAATCGCCCATCTGAATCGCAATCGAACCGCGCCAGCCGCCAGTCATACTCACCATTTGCGTTAAATGCGCTGCCGTCCACGCCTCCGCCCGCTCAGGAAATTCGGGACGCCCGTTGCTGATTTGCCGCTGCGAAGCGTCTTATGTCCAGGGGCGCTTGTGCATCGACGTCCGATGCGCGCCGTGGGGATAAAAATGGCCGATCAGCAGTGCCGCCCGTCGATCTCTTTTCCGGTGCCGCTGGCGCTCCCCAAGATTGCGCGATCCGCCATGATGCAGCTCGTCGTCGAGACCGAGCACTGCCCGTTCATCCTCGACCGGGTGCTGGGCACAATCCGCGAGCACGACGGCCTGCCCTTCACGATCCGGACCGATCGCGGCACGCGGATCCAGCGGATCGAGGTCGATCTCGGCGCGCAGGATGACGAGGCGGCGCTCGTTCTGCTCCAGGCGCTCCGGCGCCTGCCGAACGTCCGCGGCGCGCGCTTCATGCTCCCCGCCGAGCTGCCGGAGCAGCCGGTCCTGTCCACCAAACTCTAGCGGCGGTCTTCACGGCGGACGCTCTCCCGATCGCCGGTATCGTCCGGCGCACATGACGCGTCCACCAACGCTGCCGGCCGACCGGAGGTACCGACCGGCCGCTCGCCAGCCTCGCCGGACGCTTCAAGGTGCAACGCCGAGCCTTCGCGCGGGAGATCGAAGAGCGGACGCCAGCTTTGCGATCGCATGAGCCGGCGGCGGTCAACCGATCGCGCGCGCGGCGGCATCGAACCCCCTTTCGCGGAGCGCACCGAGCACGCGGTCGCCATGCTCGCCGTCCTGCAGCTCGACGACGAGATCGAGCGCGGCGCGTTTGGGATTGAGCGCAAGGCTCATCCGCTCGTGCGCGACCTCGACGATGTTCGCGCCTTCCTCGGCCAGCACGGTGGCAAGCGTTGCGAGCGACCCCGGCTGGTCCGATATCGGCACATCGATGCGCATGAGCGCGCCCGAGCGGATGAGGTCCCGCAGGATGACGTTCGCGAAGATACGCGCGTCGATATTGCCGCCGGTGAGCGGCACGGCGACCCGCATCCCGGCAAAGCGATCGCAATGCTCGATCACCGCGGCGAGCCCTGCCGCGCCGGCGCCTTCGCAGACGGTCTTCTCGACCGACTGGAGGAGCGCGATCGCGCGCTCGATCGATGCCTCCTCGACGACGAGGATTTCGTCGACCCAGTCGGCGACGATCCGCCGCGTCAGGCGGCCCGCCGATTTGACGGCGATGCCCTCGGCGATCGTCACGCCGTCGGGGAGTACGCCCTCTTCGCCCGCCATCGCGCGCGCCATCGAGGGATAGACCGCCGACTGGACGCCGATGACCTTGATCGCGGGGTTGATCGTTTTCGCGGCGATCGCAACCCCCGAGACCAGCCCGCCGCCGCCGACCGGAAGCAGGATGGCGTCGAGATCGGGCACCGCCGCCATCAGCTCGAGCCCCAAGGTCCCCTGCCCCGCGATGACCTCGCCATCGTCATAGGGATGGATCATCGTCAGGCCGAAGTTGCGGGCATAATTTTCTGCGATGTCATAAGCCTCGACGAGGTTAGCGCCCGAGACGAACACCTTCGCGCCATGGTCGCGGGTTCGCGATACCTTGGTGAGCGGCGTCCCCTGCGGCATCACGATCGTCGCGCGGATACCGAGGCGCGCCGAATGATAGGCGACCCCCTGCGCATGATTGCCCGCCGACATGGCGACAACGCCCGCCGCCTTTTCGCGCGGCAGGAGGCCCAATATCTTGTTGAGCGCGCCGCGCTCCTTGAAGCTCGCGGTGAACTGGAGATTCTCGAACTTGAGGAAGAGCTCGCAGCCCAAGAGGCGTGAGAGCGTCTGGCTCGGCACGCATGGCGTCGCCATGATCTGCCCCGCCATGCGCGCAGCGGCGGCCTCGATATCGGCGAAAGTCGGAATGGTCTGGTTCACTCGGCTACCCCTGGCTTTGAAACAAGCACCGGGATGACGCGGCCGTGAATGGGAACCCCGGTTGGTTGCCGTTCGGCCGCATCGCTCTTCCCGTGGAAAGAGCCGCCACCTTGCGCGGGAAGCGCAGGTTGGCGCGGGCGCCCCGCCAAGCAGCGTACGCCCGTCTCCTGATGCAGACACGGCTTGGGACCCGCATCCATGATCCGGACCGATGAGAGGCGGGAGGGCCTTCAGCCGGACTTTCGCCCGGCGCCTGGCCCTCCCCGGGTCGGCTCAGCCTCGCGGCCCACCACCCACTCTCACCACGTCTCAAGGGTAAGACGCGCGAGCCTTCCATTCCCGCACATCGGGACCGACTTTTTTAGCCGGGCATGGGCAAATGGTTTGAAAAATGCAGTCAATCGAAAGCGAGACTTAGCATTTGGCCTCGAAATTAAACCGTTCGGCATCGGAGGCGGGCGGATCGATGGCGCCTGGGAAAGCCTGCTCTTGCGATGTTGAACTTGAAGCGGCCAACCCCGACGAGATATATTGATCCCTTACGGTATCACGAGACCCTGTTTCGGGATCGAAGATTCGAACTCTCTGAAATGGGCTGCCATTTGCTCCTGTACGGGAGCAAACACCATGGCCAAATCGAAGAAACTTAGCAGGGCGCACCGCCTCTTGCGCACAGTCGAAGCCGTGCGTGCCGAAACCCGGGCCATGGTGAACGCGGCCGACCGAATAGGTTCGCAGAGCCCCAAGATCAGTCCCCAGACCGCAATCCGATATCCGAGAAAGGCCAATGCCCTGCGGGCGCATGTCGACAGCCTCCCCCCTCGGGCTGACGGGGTCAAATTGCGCCTGCTACGGGTGGCCAAACACGAGCCGGGAACCGATGAGCGTAGCGACACATCGGCAATGCATCTGACGTCAATGCGCCGGGCCGGACGTGCCGTCCGGCCCGGCGCGTGACGCGCTTAGCGAATGACCTTGCCGTCGGCATCGATCACCCGCACCTCGCCAATATTCAGCGCGCGGACGCCCGCCTCGATCTTCTTGAGGTCGCCTGCGATGATCCAGGTCAGCGGCTTGCCCGCGAGGATCTGCGCGCCCGCCGCATTGGCCGCCTCGAGCGTGACCGCATCGATCGCTTGCGGATAAGTCGCATAATAGTCTTGCGGAAGATCATAGCTGATCTGGTCGATCACCGCGCCGGCGATACCGGCCGTCTTCGACCACTGGCTCGAGAGGCCCAGGCTCATATTGGCCTTGGCGTCGGCAAGCTCCTTCGCCGTCATCTTCTTGTCGGTGACCGCGCCTTTCAAAAGGTTCGCGATCTCGGTCATCGATTCCGCCGTCTTGTCGGTTTGCACGGTCGCGCTTGCCGAATAGGTGCGGCTGCCGCGCCCGCCGCCGATGCCGGCGCTCGCGCCATAGGCCCAGCCCTTTTCTTCGCGCAGCTTCATATTGATGCGCGAGGTGAAGCTGCCGCCGATCGCCGAGATGAAGGCGCCGCGCGCGGCATTGTCACCCTCGACACGGCGCGGCGCGATGACGCTCGCGGTGATTGCCGACTGCGGCGCGCCGGGCTTGTCGATGAGGTAGACGATGCTTTTCGTCGCCGGGGGCGTCAGCGGCACGATCCGCTCAGGAACGCTGCCGCGCTGCCACTTGCCGAACGCCGCCTCGACGAGCGGACGGATTTCGGCGAGGCTGGTATCGCCCGAGACGACGAGCGTCGCATTGTTGGGCTTGAACCAACGGTCATGGAATGCTGTGAGTTTCGCGGGATCGATCGCGGCGATATCGGCTTCTTCGACGAGCTGCCCATAGGGCGAGTCCGCGCCATGGAGGATCGAGCCCGCGAGCCGGCCCGCTGCCTTGGCGCCGTCCTGCTTCGAGGCGGCGAGCCCCGCCAACGCATTCGACTTGGCGCGTTCGACATCCTCGATCCGATAGGCCGGATTGAGGACGACGTCGGCATAGATGTCGAGCGCCTTGCCGAGCGTCGGCTTCATCGCCGAGAGCGAGACGACGCTGCTCTCGCCGCCGCCGCCCGACGACACGCTGGCACCGAGCGCGCCGAGCTGGTCGGAGAGCTGGTCGCCGGTGCGCGTCTTTGTGCCTTGATCCATGAGCCCGGCCGCGAAGCCGTTCGCGCCCTTCGTCTCGCGCTGCCAGTCGGCTGCGACGCCCGTGTTGACGAGCAGCGACATGTTGACGACCGGAATGCCCGTGCGCCGCGCGACGACGAGCTTCAGCCCGTTCGCGAGCTCGGCGCGCTCGACCGCGGGGAACACGGCGGGCACGGCTGCGCCGGGCTCGGGCATCTTTGTGCGGTCGGCGCCTTCGGCCGAGGCCGACAGCTGGCCGAACGGCACCATGTGGAGCACATAGTCGCCGTCCGAAAGCCAGCGTTTCGCGGCGCCCTGGAGGTCGGCGGGGGTCGCCTTGCGGAAGCGGTCCCAGCCGGTCTTCCAGGCATCGGGCGATCCCAGATAGGTTTCGCTCTCGGCGAGGAGATTGGCCTTGCCGCCAAAGCCGCCGATCGCCTCGAGACCCTTCACCAGCCCGGCGATATTCTGGGTCCGCACCTTGCCCATTTCGCTCGCGCTCGGGCCCGATGCGATCGCCTTCTTGAGTTCCTCGTCAACGATCTTCTCGATCTTCGCGAGATCGACCCCGGGTTTGGCGGTGACGCTGATCGAGAATTGCCCGCCGATTTCGCGGTTGCTGACGCTCGCATCGGCCTCGGTCGCAAGCTGCTCGTCGATCACGAGGCGCTTGACCAGCGGGGTCGTCCGGCTCCCGCCGAAGGTCTGCGCAAAGAACTGGAGATAGTCGGTATCGGCCGACTTATAGTCGGAGATGTTCCAGGTGCGGATAAACACCGGCTGCGCGGCACGAACATAGGTCGTCTCGCGGACGGTGCCGGTCTTCTTCACCACCCAGCTCGTCGGCTGCGACACGGGCGTGCCGGGTTCGATGTCGCCGAAATATTTCTCGACCTTGGCGAGGGCTTCTGCGGGCGTGATGTCGCCGGCGAGCACGAGCACCGCGTTCGAGGGACCATAATAATCGCGGAACCACTGTTTCACATCGTCGAGCGAGGCGTTGTCGAGGTCCTCCATCGAGCCGATGACGCTGTGGCCATAGGGATGGTCGGGCGGCGTGGTGCCTTTGATGATGAGATCCTGCGCCTTCGAATAGGGATTATTCTCGCCGCGGCGCTTCTCATTTTTCACCACCGCGCGTTGCTCGTCGAGCTTCGCCTGGTCGATCGCGCCGAGGAGATGCCCCATGCGGTCGCTCTCGAGCCACAGGATCGAGTCGAGTGCCGCCTTCGGCACCGTCTGGAAATAATTGGTGCGGTCGTTGTCGGTCGTGCCGTTCTGGTCGGAAGCGCCGATCTTCTCGGTCGCCTTGAAGAAGTCGTCGTTGAAATGCTCCGAGCCGTTGAACATCAGATGTTCGAAGAGATGCGCGAAGCCCGACTTGCCCGCGGGCTCGTTCTTCGAGCCGACATGATACCAGATATTGACCGCGACGAGCGGCGCCGACTTGTCCTCATGAACGATCAGCGTCAGCCCGTTCTTCAGCACGAACCGTTTTGCGGGAATATCGACCTCGAGCCCGGCAAGCGGATCGGCTGCGCTCACCGCCGTGCTGCCGGCCTTGGCACCAGCCGGTTTCGCGTCAGCCGCCGGAATAGCCGTCAGCGCCACCGACGCGAGCAGCGCCGCGGCAAAAGGCTTGAACAATGTCATGAAAATCTTCCCTCCAGAATATGGTATCGGAAAAGAAGACGTCTGGACGGGGAATATCCGCACCCTGGCGGGGGCCCGCTCGACGGACAGGCCACCGCGTTCGACCAACGCAAGGACGCCCAAACCGAAAGCCCGCAGAGGCCGGCAGGGCGGCGGGGTCTCGGGGCGAGGCGGGACCGGCGGCGGCGCACTGCAAAGCCGCGCCGGCCCCTGATTGCGGCAGCAAGTCTTTCCCCAAAGAACTGCGCAATAACGGGCTGGCGACACGGGGACCGGCCGCTGCACCGTCACATCCCAAGACGTTCGGGATCGCGATTTCCGCACCCGCGGCGCTACGAGCCCGCACCGAGCCCTGCCGATCCGGCGCCCCATATCGCGCTTCACCGATACCCGGTGCGCAGAAGACCCCGCGCGCACGCGACACCGTCCGGACAGCCCTGTCCGGACAGCCGCGCGCCGAGCGCTATTTCTTTTTCGTCACGACGAAGTCGACGGGGACGATCAGCGTCACGGTCGGCCCAACGACCGATGCCGGCGGGCGCGGATAGGGCGCCGCGCGGCGGGCGAGCGCGAGCACCTCGGCATCGAGCAATTTATGCCCGGCGCTGCGCGCGATCTCGGCGTGAACGAATTTGCCCGCGCGGTCGATGACGAGCCGGAGCAGGACCTTGTCCTCGACCCCGGCCTCGAGCGCGCGCGCGGGATAGCGCTTGCGGCCGCCGATGCGCGCGAGGATGTCGCCCTCCCAGCGCGCCTCGTCGGGGGACATGGTTCCGGGGCCCGCCGCGACGCTCCCGATCGCGGCGGGCGCCTCGCGCGGCACCGGCGCGCGCGGGGCGTCGAGCGCCGTCGTAGCGGCCTCGGCCGCCAACGGCGTATCGCCGACGGCAACGCCATGGTCGCTCGGGGCGACCGGTGAGGCGAGCACCGGCAACCCTGCCGCCCGCCCTTCCTGGGCCTCGACCGCGCTGGCGGCGCTCAGCGGTGCCACCTCATGCCGTCCGGTCCCGCCTTCGCGGTCGGGCTCGGAGATGAGGTCGACCATCATGCCTTTTTCGGGAGCGGTATCGGCCTCGGGCGGCGGCAGCAGCGCGACCACCGGGAGGAGGATGAGCAGCAGATGCACGCCGATGATGACCAACCAGATGCGAAGCGGCTGACCGTTCGCCTCGGCGCGGTCGATATCGTCGAAGGAGAGCCGCTGTGCCGCCGGACGCTCGCGCGAACCGAAAAACACCCGGTAGAGCAAGGCGCCGCCCGGCATACGCTCGACCGAGCGCAGCCCCCGCGCCCAGCGCGAGCCCATGGGGCCGATATCCTGTCCACCCGCCATGCTGTCCTCATGCCACGCCCGCGCGCGCAAGTCATTCGGCCTGTGCGGCGGTTCTGTCCCCTGCCCCTGCCCCTGCCCTTCCCGCTGCACCGCGCGCAGCCTTCCTGCCGGACGATGCGGGTCTTGCCGTCTCGCACGTCTAATCGGAACAGGCACCGATAATTGTCCGGGCGGCCGACCCAGCCAGCGGCCACACCCGCATCCTATCGTCAGGAGATAGCATGATTCCTCCCTTCCGCATGGCGCTTGGCGCGCTGCTTGCCGTCCTGCTTGGCGCCGCGATCCCGGTCTCCGCCTTGGCGCAGGACGATGGCGGTGCGCCGCCAGCGATCGGCCCCGAGGGCGATGGGCCCTATGTGGCCCCGGGAAAAGGAGGCTGGACCGCCCGAAGCATCACGGCCGACCGCACCGCCGCCAGCCGCGCGATCGGCAAGCATGGCAAGGTCGAGATCGCGGCGGTGGGCAAGGTTCCCGCCTTTCGCGTCGGGCTCCGCGCGCCGTCGGGCGCGCCGGCCCCCGACAGGATTTCCCTCGCGCCCGATGCCAAGCTCCTCGTCCTTGCCGACACGCACGGCGAATATGAGATCCTCGTCGAATTCCTCCAGGCGCAGGGGGTGATCGGCAAAAAGCTCGAATGGCGCTTCGGCAAGGGACAGATGGTCGTCACCGGCGACATGTTCGACCGCGGCGCGCATCAGCTCGAAATCCTCTGGCTCTTCTACAAGCTCGAGGGCGAGGCGCGCAAAGCGGGCGGCGCGCTGCATGTCCTGCTCGGCAATCATGAAGCGATGGTGCTGCGCGGTGATCTTCGCTATCTCCATCCGCGCTACGGCGAAGTCGCGCGCATTCTCGGCGCGCGCGATTATGCCGCGCTCTTCACCCCCGAGACCTTGCTCGGCAACTGGCTGCGCAGCCGTCCCGCCGTTCTGAAGCTTGGCGACCTCCTGTTTTTGCATGGCGGGATATCCCCCGCGATCCTCGACGCGAAGCTCGACGTCCCCGCGCTCAACGCCGGCATCCGCGGTCCGCTCGCGGTCCCGGCGAGCGAGACCAAGGCGATGGAGCCAGGTCTCCAGCTGATCGCCGGCAGCCTCGGCCCCCAATGGTATCGCGGCTATTTTGCGAAAGGCGAGAGCCGCACGAGCGACGCCGATGTCGAGCGCACGCTCGCTGCCTTCGGCGTCGCCAAGATCCTCGTCGGCCACACGGTCGTCGAGAAGGTCACCCCGCTCTACGGCGGCAAGGTCATCGCGGTGCAGGTCTATCCGGCGCGCGACAAGGCGAGCGGCGCCCCGATCCTCGAAGGTGCGCTCCGCGAGAAAGGACGCTGGTTCCGGCTGACCGCCGACGGCGCGCGCGCACCTCTGTCATGACCGCGCGCTGGACACGAAGCCTGAGCCCGCTTGCGGCGGCTGACCGGCTCGGCCTCTCGCGCGCCGACCTCGTCGCCCTGCTCGACGACGGCACGCTCGCGAGCCATTTCGAGGGCTGGCATCGCCGCATTGCCCGCAGCGATGTCGAGGCTCTGGCGGCGACACGCGAGGAAGTCGGGCCTGGCGCGCCGGAGCGGCGCAAGCCTTTTGCCGATTGCGCCTGAACCCGCCGGTCGGAGCCGGCGGCATCCCCCGTCCCGCCCTCTCATTTTTTACCGCGAGGGTGCGGATTATCCCGCGCCGGGCGTCTTGATAGCGAAAGGGGCGGACGTTGCAGTTCGGCGCCCCTTGGGTTCGTGGGGGCAGCGTGGGTCGAGACCCGTCGCCATTTGACCGGTTTCGCGGCGTCACAGGCTCCTTGCATGGCCTCTGGCGGATGCGGCTTCGAACCATCTCCTCGCCGCGGGCGCTGGCCGCCCGCGGCTTTTTTCCGCCTCTCGCACCGCCGCTCCCGAGGCCGGCGCCCGGAGAGGCCGTCGCGGTGACCTCATGGATCGGAGTAAGTGATGCCTAATGACCGGTTCCGCACCCCGCCGGGCGCCGACATGCCCGCGGCAGCCCGGCGCGCGCGCGCGGCCACAACCTCTCATCTTCGCCTTGTCAGCGACCGCGACGACGCGGGCCGGGGCCTTTCCGATCCCGACCGGGTCATCGATCTGCGCCACTGGAGCCGGCAAGCAATGGCCTATCTTCACGCCGAGCGCGCCCAGGCGCCCGAGACGCCGCTTCTCCCGGTCCCACTGCCCGAGTTCCCCGGTGTCCAGCTTCTGATCAAGGACGAGAGCGTCCACCCGAGCGGCAGCCTCAAGCATCGCCTCGCGCACGCGCTGTTCGTTCAGGGCATTGCGAGCGGCGCGATCGGCCCCGACACGCTGATCGTCGAAGCGTCGTCTGGCTCGACCGCGATCGCCGAAGCCTGGTATGCGAAGAAGCTGGGGCTGCGCGCTCTCGCGGTCGTCTCCGAAACGATCGCGCCCGCCAAGCGCCGCGCGATCGTCGAGGCCGGCGGCGACGTCATGGACGCGAGGCCCGGCACCGACCTTGCCGCGACCGCCGCGGAGGTCGCCGTTCATATGGGCGGCTATCATATGGACCAGTTCGCGCGTGCGGCCGATGCGCCCGACTGGCGCGGACCGCATAATATCGCGGCGCGGCTCGCGCTCCAGCTCGACGCGCTCGGGTTCGACGCGCCCGCCTGGATCGTAGCGGGCGCGGGCACAGGCGGCACCGCGGCGACCATCGGGCGCTATCTTCGCCATGCGGGCGCGCTCGGCACGACGCGGCTCTGCGTCGTCGATCCCGAGGGGTCGGCCTATTTCAAGGCCTTCGCGAGCGGGGACATGGGCGCGACGGGCACGTCCACGCCGCATATCGAAGGCATCGGCCGCGCGCGCGTCGGCCCGGCGTTTCTCCCGGGGGTGATCGATCATATGATTGCGGTCTCGGACGAGGGGTCGGTCGCGGGGACGCGCTGGCTCGGCGAGCGCATTGACCGCCGCTTCGGGCCGTCGACGGGGACCAATGTCATCGGCGCGCTGATCCTCGCGCAGGCGATGGCACGGCGGGGCAAACGCGGCCATATCGTGATGCTCGGCTGCGACGGCGGCGATCGCTATGCCGAGACGATCTGGGACAGGAACTGGTGCAAGGCCGCCGGCCTCGATTGCGGCGGCTGGCACGCGCTGCTCGGCAAGCTTGGCGCCGCCGATTTTCCGGCCGCCTATTAAGCGACCATATTGCATATTGGCTGTTCCCGGCCCGCCGGGCGGGCCGAGCGCGCAAAAAATTCGGTCCCATGTTGCGGATTACGGCCTGTCGCGCGTCTTGTTAGCGGGGGGTAGAGATATGCAGTCCCTTGCTATCAATTTCCCTGTTTGACGGCATTTGTGCATCTCCCCGGTGTGCGCATGCCGGGTTGCGGCGCGGGGTTCCTTGAGAAGCGTCCCGCGCCGCAACCACTCTGCCTTCGACAATGTTGACCCGATATGGTGCGGTTTTGAACGCGCCGCGCGTCTTGCTTTTGTGGGGGAGTGGGAAGGCAGGCAGCGCATGCCGTCCCATGGCCCGCCAGCGGCGCTCGACCATGCACCGCTGACGCCGGCTGGAGGTCACGGGGGGTGACCGCGGTCAGCCGGAGGGGCCGCTTCCCGGCCGCGGGGGTATTTCCACTGGCTCCCGCGGCCGAAGCGGCCGCCAAAGCCCTATTCCCCCATCCTCAGGCCGGAACCCGCTAGATCTCAGGCGGCGATGCGCCGTGCGCTGCTGAACAAGGCACCGGCCGCGCGGCATATCGCGTCGGCATCCAGGCCATATTCGGCATAGAGGTCTGGAAGATCGCCGGTCTGCCCGAAGCGATCGAGACCGAGCGGCAAGACGCGCTGTCCGCGCACCGCGCCCATCCACGACAGCGCCGATGGCGAGCCGTCGACCAGCGTCACAATGCGTCCACCCGCACCGAGCGGCGCCAGCAGCGTCTCGACATGCGAGCTTGCGCCCGCCTCGCCCGCCATACGTCGCTGCGTGGCTGCGCTCCAGCCGCGGTGCAGCAGATCGGGCGAGGTGACGGCAAGCAAGCCCAGCCCCGGCCGCTCGGCCGACAGCCGAACCCAGGCTTCGATCGCTTCGGGTGCCATTGCGCCAATATAGGCGATCGCCTCGGTGCCCGCCGGCTCGTGGAGCCAGTATCCGCCGGCGAGCGCGCCGGTGCGCCAACGCTCGTCGCTTCGCCCTGCCTGCGCGATGCTCCGGGTCGAGAGGCGGAGATAGACCGAGCCGCCGTCCTTCGCCTGCATATGGCCGAACGCCCATTCCATGCACGCGGCGAGCTCGTCGGCAAAGGCGGGCTCATAATAGGTCAGTCCCGGCTGTCCCATGCCGATGAGCGGGGTGTTGATCGACTGGTGCGCACCGCCCTCCGGCCCCAGCGTCAGCCCCGAAGGCGTCGCGACGAGCAGGAAGCGCGCATCCATGTAGCAGCCATAGTTGAGCGCATCGAGACCGCGCGCGATGAAGGGATCATAGACTGTGCCCACGGGTAGCAGCCGGGTGCCGAACAGCGGCGCGGAGAGACCCAGTGCGGCGAGCGCGAGAAACAGATTGGTCTCGGCGATACCGAGCTCGAGATGCTGGCCAGCATCATGCCCCGACCATTTCTGGGCGGAGGGTATTTTGGCGGCGCGAAACACGTCGGCAAGCTCGCCGCGGCGAAAGAGGCCGCGCTGATTGACCCAAGGCCCGAGATTGGTGGACACGGTGACGTCGGGCGAGGTGGTGACGATCCGGTCGGCGAGCGGCGCGCCGGACTTCGCAAGCTCGAACAGGATCTTGCCGAAAGCGACCTGCGTCGACTGCTCGCGCCCCGCGGGTGCCGCAAGCGCAGGTACGGTGACCGGCGGCGCGAGCGGCTCCGGCGCCTTCGCAGCGAACGGCGCCGCTTCGGCGAACCGCTTGAGTGCAGCTGCGCGATTGTCGCCGAGTCCTGCCCACGGCTCCCATTCCTCGCCCGCGCCGATCCCGAGGCTGTCCCGGAGCGTTCCGATTTGCGCCTCGGTCATCAGCCCCGAGTGATTGTCCTTGTGGCCGGCAAAGGGCAGTCCATAGCCCTTCACCGTATAGGCGATGAACAGGGTCGGCTGCTCGCCCTGGGCCCCCTCGAAGGCTTCGACGAGCGTCTCGGCGCAGTGTCCGCCGAGATTGGTCATCAGCCGCGCCAGAGCGGCATCGTCGAAGCTTTCGATCAGCCCGATCGCATCGGCATCGCCGGCGAGGTCGGCGCGCAGACGCGCGCGCCAGGCTTCGCCGCCCTGATAGGTCAGCGCTGCGAATTCGGCATTCGGACAATTGTCGATCCACGCGCGCAGCGCTTCGCCGCCCGGCTCGCGGAAGGCCGCAAGCTGGCGCTTGCCATATTTGAGCGTGACGACGCGCCAGCCGCAGGTCTCGAATATGTCATCGAAGCGGCGGAACATCCGGTCCGCCGTCGTCGCGTCGAGCGACTGGCGATTATAGTCGATGATCCACCAGCAGTTGCGCACGTCATGCTTGTAGCCCTCGATGAGGCATTCGTAGATATTGCCCTCGTCAAGCTCGGCGTCACCCATCAGCGCGATCATGCGGCCCGCATCGCTCTCGGGCATCGCACCGTGCGCGATCAGATAATCCTGGACGAGCGAAGCGAAGGCGGTGACCGCGACGCCCAGCCCCACCGATCCCGTCGAGAAATCGACGGGGATCTGGTCCTTGGTCCGCGAAGGATAGCTTTGCATGCCGCCGAAGCCGCGGAAGCGCTGCAACTGATCGAGCGACTGGCGCCCTAGCAGATAATGGATCGCGTGGAGCAGCGGCCCCGCGTGCGGTTTCACTGCCACCTTGTCGTTGGGGCGCAGGGCATGAAAATAGAGCGCCGCCATGATCGTCGACATCGACGCACAGCTCGCCTGGTGCCCGCCGACCTTTAACCCGTCGCGGCTCTCGCGCAGATGATTGGCGTTGTGGACCGTCCAGGCCGACAGCCAGCGCAGTCGCTCGTCGAGCGCCTCGAGGTTGCGTATCAATTCTTCCCGATCGCTCATCAAACCCACTACCTAGTATCACTTGAAACCAATTCTGCTCTACCCGACGCGGGTCCATCTTCCAAGACGGTCGAGCTCCGGGATTCCGCACGCATGATGCGGAAGACGGATCGCCACAAAGAGGTCGACGGAGAGCTGGTGGGGGCCGGCAAGTTGCCTGAGGCCGGAAATGGCTGGATTCATCTCCGGCGCGAGTTCGGCACCGACGCGCCGGAAAAGCGCTCCCAGTCTGCCTCGACCCGCGCGCGCTCGGCGGCCAGCGCATCGCGGCGCGCGGCCAGGGCGCTCGCACCCCGCGACTGCTCGATCGAAATCTTGTGCGTCAGCTCGGCGATGATCGGATCGACGCAGGCGAAATAGGCGTCGACCTGCCTGCGCCCTTGACGAAGCATCGCTGGCGACGCCGTATCGGCAAGCGCAAAGGACGGGATGAGGCATTCCCGATCTTTGTCCACCGGCGCCGCCTCGCTCGCTGCCGGCATCATCGCTGCAGCAAAAAGCACCGCGCGCCCGATCGCGATAACCAGCCTGTTCATACCGCCCCTCCATTGCATCCCAGAAGAAAGACGTCCGCCGACGCAGTTTCAGCACCCGCCATCGCCGTTTTCGGCGGATGCTCGGGCGCGGACGCCGAGCAAGCGCCGGCGTCGCAGTTCAAATATCTTCCTCCTGCTCCGCACGCAGCGCGGCCATCGCGCGATTGAGGTGCTTGCGCGCTGCGGTTTCGCTGATCCCCACGTCCTTGGCGGCGGATACGAGCGAACCTTCCTCGATACGGCGCAACTCGACGATGCGCCGCGTGCGTTCGGGGAGCGCCGCAAGCGTGTGAACGACCCGCGCGAGTTGCTGGCGCGCCGACACGATCTCGTCAGGCAGCGGATGTGGGCAGACGAAGCCGAGGGGTTCGAGACTGCCCTGATAGTCGATCGTCGCGATCGCCGCGCGGCGTTTGCGATCGAATATGATGAGCTGCGCGGTCCGCGCGAGATAGGCGCGCGCGCTGCGGACCACCGAGGGATCGGTACGCCCGAGCACGCGGGTGAAGCTTTCCTGGACCACGTCGTCGAGGTCGGGTTCGTTCGGGAAACGCCGCGCCAGCCAGAGGCGAAGCCAGTGGCAATGCGGCACGAAATCGCTCGCAAGCCAAGTCGCGCGGGCATCCAGCCGGCCCGCGGCTGTCGCTGCGCAATGCGCCGCCGGCTCGCTTCCCGGTAGCTCTTCCGATCCCGCCGGATCCGGTCCCCCGCTCAGCATAATCCCTCCCTCGATCGTCGCACGGCCCTGTCCGGGGCTCGCCGCGTCCGCATCGGCGCATTGGTTCGGGCAGGCCGATTGCCCGGCTGCCGTGCCCGGCCGCGGATTAGCGGGACGAGCCTTCCCCAAGGCTCGACACCCTCGCGGCATGTGCACGGATGGAGGCGCCTCCGCCGCGAAGGCGCGCCCCTCTCCTCCTAAGCCCGGGTCGCTTGCCCGCTGCGCGCGGGCGCAGCGGGCAAGGCAAGGAGGAGAATTTTCGTCAGAAGCGGACGCCCAGACCGACGAGGATCTGGTGGCGGTCGATGTTGGCACCGACGCTCGTGCCGTCATATTCGACATTGCCGTAGTTCGAGTAGCGATACTCGAGGCGGCCATAGCCGCCGGTGCCGAACAGGCCGAGCTTCTGCTCGAGGCCCGCACCGACGCGGTAGCCGTCGCCCTTCGGGCGCGCCTTCTCGACCGTGGTGCCATCGTCGTAGCGCACGTCGATCGCCGCGTTGGTGTAGCCGGCCTTCGCATAGAGAAGCGTGCGCGGCGAGACGGCGAAGCCGAGACGGCCGCCGATATAGATGTCGCGGCCCGCGCCGATGCGCAGTTCGTCGCCTGCGACGAAAGCATCGCTGTAGACTTCGCGAACGGTGCTGTCGTTGATCTCGGCTTCGATGCCGATCACGCCCTGTCCGACAGCGACGTCGTAACCTGCGGCGACGCCATAGACGAGACCCTCGTCGCCTTCGACGATGTCATAGCCGGTGAGGAGTTCGACGCGGCCACCGGCAAAGCCGGTATCCTGCGCGAGTGCGGGAGAGGAAAGCGACGCCACTGCGAGGGCGGCAGCCGAAACGATCTTTTTCATTATGGTCTCCATTGATGTGCAAGATGCTTGCAATCTGAAGACGCTCAGGCGGCGACGCTCCGCACCGCCTTTGACATATTATTATATATTTGTGACATATTGTTGCTTTGATGCAACACTCCCGCGATGCAGGGGAGAAACCGAGGGGGCGAAGCTGCCGGGTCGCAGTGACAGCTTCGCCCTCTTGTCGGCAGACCACCCTTGAGAGGGAGAGTGGGATGATCGGACGCCTCGGCGGAATGACAAGCCATTGGTTGTGGTTCCGATAGCAAGACGCGCGGCACGGTAATTTCCGCACTCGCCGACGAAATAAAATTATCATACGCAGCCGGCCGCCACCCGTGGCGCCAGGCCGGGGCGGCGCTGCCACCAACAAGCGCCGACCGCATGACGTTATTTTCCGTCGCCATGTTGCGCTTTCGCTCTCCTCATACGTCTTATTCGGAGAAGGGAGAGCGGCGATGCTTTCGATCTTTGTCCTCGCGGCCGCTGTGCCGGCAACAAGCGCTGACCTGCCGCCCGAGACGCGATCGCTCATCTGCGCCGCCGCATCCGAAGGCGACCTTTTGCTGGCGCGGAGCGTCGCCGCCCTCGCATCGAAACGCAGACCCGAGCTGAGCGCTTCAGCCGCGGCCCTCGTCGAGGCAATCGACAAGACCGGACAGTGTCCGCCCGAGACGGCAGCCCCGGCCGTGCCAACAGCGCCGCCTGCGGCAGACCTCAAGGGCAACCTCGAGTTCGGCCTCGGACAGACAAGCGGCCCCACCGATGCGGCCAATGCCAACATCGCGGCATCGATCGAAAGCACTGACGGACGCTGGACGCAAAAGCTGCGCGCCACCCTCGACTATCAGGACGTCGAAGGTATTGCCGCGTCCGAGCGCTATACGGCCGCATGGGATGCCAAACGGCGCCTGTCGAAAACAGCCTTCCTGACCGCGCTCGCCACCTTCGAGAGCGACCGCTTCGCGGGAATCCGCAGCCGCACGATGCAGAGCTTCGGCTTCGGCGGCAAATTCCCGCTCGCCGATAAACTGAGCCTCGACCTCTCGGGCGGCCCTTCCTGGCGTCAAGTGGACTGGTTCGGCGAGAGGCCTCGCGAGACCCAGTTTGGCGCGCGCGGTTTGGCAGCCTTTGACTGGATCGTCGCGCCCGGGTTCAGCGTTGCGGCCTCGGGATCGGGCGTTTTCGAGGCGGCGAGCGGCACGATCGAGGGACAGGCGTCGATCACCGGCAAGCTCATCGGCCCGCTCGCAACGCGCCTCCAGTTTAGCGCGCGTCACGAAACCAAGCCTTATCCCGGTATAGAGCCGACGACGACGACGAGCCGCGCGAGCCTTGTCTACAGTTTTTAGAATCCGTGACGGAGTTCTGCCCTGCCTACACTCTATAATTGCCGCACGAGCCTGGGCGAAGTCGCAGAGCATTTCGGCTGCGAGCGCCCCCGGCCCACCGACTGGTCCCCCGAACTCTGGCCCGGCCGCACCGGTCTTGTCATTCGCAACGAGGATGGACAGCGGATCATCGAGACGATGACCTGGGGTCTGCCACCGCCACTCGGCAGCGACCCCGACCAAAAGCCCGTGACAAGCTATTGGCACCGCGTCCTCTGGAAGAAGGACAAGAACCTCCTTGGCCTGCCCCACCGCTGCCTGATCGTGATGGACGGCTTCGCCTTTCCGGATGGCCCCACGGGCGGCCGCACCCGGACCTGGTATGGGTTCGAAGACCGGCCGATCTTCGCGTGGGCGGGCGTCTGGGATCGCGTGGGACGCAGGACCGGCTATGCGGGGCTGCTTGCTTCGGCTTCAGAGCCCGTGTCGCCCGGCAACGTCATGCCGGCGATCGTCGAGCCCGACGAATATTCGGTCTGGCTGGATGAGGACCTCTCGGCGCATAATATCGCGCTGCGCAGCGCCCCGCGCGTCGACATGTACCGTGAGCAGACCGAACGCCCCTGGGGCGCCGATCGAACGCCGTGACGCGTCAGCGGCGCGCGAGATAGATCCGCTTCCAAAGTGCCCCGAAGGTCGCTTGGCCTGCGCGCGCGATCCGCCGCGTCACGCTATCGGGTCCGCGGACCGGTACCAGCATCTCGCCCATATTGTCGCTTGCGGTCAGGCAGCAGTCGCATAGCCGGATCGTGGGTACGCCGCGCGGCGTCACCACGGGTTCGATGACGCGGAAATCGCCGACAGGTGGTTCGCCGCAGATCGAGCAGACACGCGAGGATCGCTCGCACTGGATAGTGAAGCGAACGGCCTGCGCGAAGGCCGGCGCGGTCCTCAGGACCACCGCGAACCATTGGGCACCGTGCGGCTGAAGCTCCTGCATTCGTCGATCCTTTTCGTCTCTTGTCATAAGACGATCCGAAAAGCCCAGGCCGCACCCGTTCAAGAAGATTTAGTCGACCATGGCGGAATTAGGGGACGCTCTTGCTCCGCTTTCTACCTGTCCAGTTGAGACGAAAAGAGGCTTGGTTGGGGCAGCTCGTTGCATGGCGTCGAAGCCTCGCTGCCGACGCGATGGGGAGCAAACGCCTCCGACAATAGCGAGGCAAAAATCGACCCCAGAATCGCCCTTCGAGAGCGGTCATTTTTTATGCATTTTTTGGAGGTTTAATTCCGTTTTGGAACCCGTGGGGAAAAGTGGGGGGAAAATTTTTAAATATAACCTCTTATTTTTTCACTTTAATGCATAATATCAAATATTTAACCATTTTGGTTCGAATACTACCCGGGGAGCCATTCTTTTCCAGACGCACGAAAGCCTACGCCAAAGCACCCTAGCTTTGGACGGAATTCGCCAGCCTTCGCGCCCCTACTCCGGAGCGGCGATGAAAAGAGCCAAAAATCCTATCGCAGAGTAAAATACCGTAGATCGTCTCGACACTTCAACGGGAAAATCGCCTTCACGTAGGCTGGCGCAGAAATGAAAGCCACAGTGTGTCCTGACGCACTTGTGGGTTCAGCAGCGTAGTCCCGCCCCCCCTCATACGCTGACGTAACCTTGCGAACCAGCAAGCCCGGCGAGCGACCATCTGCTTCTGGCCGAGAGAGGACCGTCTGCTTCGAGAAGCCATGTTGTAGAAAGCTGCCGTTTGCACAAATGTGGGCCGATCAAGCTAGGGAGACCGGGCTTAACTTATGTAGTTCCAAGATTTCCGTTTTATCCATGTCATGAAACTTGCGCGCACAACCTGCGTTGGCTTGGCAACGAAACAGCCAAGGAACTGCCCGGATGACGAAGAAGCCGCAGCCCTCGCCCGCAACTGACAACGGCCTCGACAACCATCAGCCGGGAAGCGGCCAGACGCCGATCAAATCGGACAAGGGAAATGCCGGCGAGACCCATCAGCATGTCGCAGGCGATGACGAACGGAGCGGCCGCGCGCGTCTTACCGACAATTTCGGGCACCGGATCGCCGACAACCAGAACAGCCTCAAGGCAGGTGAGCGAGGTCCGACCCTGCTCGAGGATTTCGTCCTCCGCGAGAAGATTTTCCACTTCGACCATGAGCGCATTCCCGAGCGGATCGTGCATGCGCGCGGCTCGGGCGCGCACGGCGTCTTCGAATGTACGCGCGCGATCCCCGAACTCACCAAGGCCGACATCTTCCAGGAGGAGGGCAAGACTTGTCCGGTGTTCGTGCGCTTCTCGACCGTGGCGGGCGGCGCGGGATCGGTCGACACGCCACGCGACGTTCGCGGCTTCGCGGTCAAGCTCTACACCGAGGCGGGTAACTGGGACCTCGTCGGAAACAACATCCCGGTCTTCTTCATCCAGGACGCGATGAAATTCCCCGACCTCGTCCATAGCGTCAAGATGGAAGCCGACCGCGGCTATCCGCAGGCGGCAAGCGCGCACGACACTTTCTGGGATTTCATCGGCCTGATGCCCGAGAGCTTCCACATGATCATGTGGGCCATGTCCGACAGGACGATCCCGCGCAGCTTCCGCACCATTGAAGGTTTCGGCGTCCACACCTTCCGCTTCATCAACGCGAAGGGCAGATCGAAGTTCGTCAAGTTCCACTGGAAACCGGTGCTCGGTCTCCAGTCGACGGTTTGGGACGAGGCGGTCAAGATCGCGGGCGCTGACCCCGATTATCAACGCCGCGACCTGTTCGAGGCGATCGATGCCGGCGACTTTCCGCAATGGGATCTCGGGGTCCAGGTCTTCGACGAGGCGTTCGCCGAAAAGCAGCCCTATGATGTGCTCGATGCGACCAAGCTCATCCCCGAGGAGGATGTGCCGGTCGAGATCGTCGGGCGGATGACGCTCAACCGCAACCCCGACAATTTCTTCGCGGAGACCGAGCAGGTGGCCTTCCTGCCCTCGAACATCATTCTGGGCATCGACTTCAGCAACGACCCGCTGCTGCAGGGCCGGCTCTTCTCCTATCTCGACACCCAGAAGTCGCGGCTTGGGACGACCAATTTCCACCAGATCCCGATCAACGCGCCTAAATGCCCGTTCCACAATTTCCAGCGCGACGGAATGATGCAAACGCTCGTGCCAAAGGGCCGCGCCAACTACGAGCCGAACAGCCTCGCCGAGGCCGGCGAGGACGCAGGCCCCCGCGCATGCCCCGACACCGGCTTCACCAGCTTCTCGGCCAACGACGAGCGCAACGATGGCGGGCAGAAGCTCCGCATCCGCGCCGATCTCTTCGCCGATCACTTCAGCCAGGCGCGGCTGTTCTTCCGCTCGCAGACCGAGAATGAGAAGGCGCATATCGCCTCGGCGCTCGTGTTCGAGCTTTCCAAGGTGGCGCTCGATCATGTCCGCGCGCGCGTGGTCGGCCAGCTCCGCAATATCGACGAGGATCTTGCGAAACGCGTCGCCAATGGTCTCGCCATCGACCTGCCCGCGAAGATCAAGCCCGCGAAAGCGCCGGTCGACATGGCGCCGTCCGATGCGCTCTCGATCCAGAAGGACGCCCGTCCCGACATCAAGGGCCGCAAGGTCGCCATCCTCTTCGCCGAAGGATCCGACAAGGCCGCCATCGACAAGCTCAAGAAGCAGATCGAGCAGGCGGGCGGCAGCACCTTCCTCGTCGCGCCGAAGGTCGGTGGCATCCCCGTCTCGAACGGAACGCTGAAAGCCGATGGTCAGCTTGCCGGCTCGCCGTCGGTGCTGTTCGATGCGGTCGCCTCGGTGCTCACACCAGCCGCCGCCGGGAAACTGACCCGCGAAGGCGCCGCGGTGCAATGGTTCATGGACGCCTTCGGCCACTGCAAGACGATCGCGCATGACGAAGGGAGTCAGGCGCTGCTCGACAAGGCCGGGGTCGAACCCGACGACGGCGTCGTTGCCCTTGCCGACTTCATCACGATCGGCACCCAGCGCCACTGGGACCGCGAGCCCAAGGTTCGCGACCTCGCCTGATGGCCCGCTCTGGAACGCGCGGAAGGCCGTTTGTCCGGCAACATCAGGGTCCGGCGCGAGTTAAGGAAGTGACGATACAGGGAGATAATATGACGCGGTTTCTGCTGATTATGGCATCGGTCCTCACGATCGGGGCAGCCACCCTCTCGCTGCAATCTTTCGGCGCGCAAAGCGTGGAAGCCGCGTCGCCCCGCGGGCCCGTCAACGGGCTCCTCATTCTTCCCGACGGCTCAACCTTCGTTGCTGCCGAGGGCTCGCTGGCGCGTGAAATAGCCGAATGGCTGGCCTCGCGAGAGGGCACGGACGCCGTGTTTTCTTTCACTGCCTTTGTCGAGGATCAGCCAAAGCTTACCAGCATCGGCTTGGGGCAGGCGGCCGACGTCGCCACCATTCTCCGCGGTGCGCCCGCCGCTTCGATCGAAATCGCAGGCGACGAAGCGCAGGCGAAGGCCCTTGCGCATTTGCTCGATGATCGCGGCATCGCGGGCGACCGTATGAAGGTGGTTCCTGCCGCGGGGCTTGGCAGCGTGACGCTCAGAATCAGCCGCGGATCTACCGCGCCGCTGATCACCGCCAAGTCCTGACCGCTCCGTCCGGCGGCAGCGCTTCGAACCAATCGGCGTAAGTCCTACAAGCAGCGGAACCGCTGTTCGCTTGCCGAACTCTCTCTCTTGTGACGGAATAGCCTGCCAGACCTATCGCGCTGGCTAAAGCCCTAGCCGCTCCCAGAATTCGGAAGCATCGACGCGCCGCGAAGGCGCGGTGTCTTCTTCCGGAAGGTCATGCCTCCAGGACGAATGCGGGATGTGCGGAAAATCTCCGGACAGCTTCTCATCCCGCATCAATTCGTCCTGTTCCATGACAATCTCCTTCGCGCCGTTGAACGTCGGCATCGACCGCAAGTTCCTGAACGGATACAAAATTCCTGAGATCTATTGCCGACCGCCTCCCCCGCAGCGTCCACCGGGCCTGAACGACAAAGGGCGCCGAAACCGGCGCCCTTCACCCTGCCCTTTAGGGGAGGCAGACTTATTTCTTCTGCGTATCGCCTACGCCGGTTTCCGACGGAGCGATCTCGCCATTGTCGTCCATGGCATTGGCCTTTTCCTCGCCCTTCTCTTCAACGACGTCGGCCTTCTGCTCCATCGCTTCCTTCGCGGGCCCATCGGGCATGGCGTCGGCCTGGTCATCGATAGCGTCTGCCTGCGCTTCGGCCGCATCCTCGACCTTGTCGGCTTCCTTGCTCTGGCAAGCGCCAAGCGCGAGGGCCGACGTGGCTACGAGCGTTACAAATAGTTTTTTCATGCTGTCTCTCCCTGCTTCAACCAGTCGCATAACGCCGCACCCCAAATAGGGTTGCGCGCACTCACGCGCGCAAGACTTCACTGGTTTCGGCGTGCCGCCACCGCGAGCCGGGCCACCACGTCCTCATCGCGGATACGGCGCCAGCGCGCCTCGACGAAGCTATGGACACCGAAGAGAAAAAGACCTGCGGCAACGAGCAGATAGAGGGTCGGATTATCCGTCAGCGAGGCGAGCGCATCGCCGAGACCCTTGACCTCGCCTGCGGAGCCGAACCAGCCCGCGCGGACCAGCGAATAGCCGATGACAGCAAACACCAAGGCGCGCGCCGCCAAGCCGGCGCGGCCCACGGGCACCGCCCAGCGCGGAGCGCCCGGTGCGAGGTCCTTCGCGAACTCAGTCGTCCAGGCCTTGACGGCCTGCTGCGCCGCCGCCGCGAGAAAGCCGGCGCCCACGAGGCCGAGCAGCGCACCGCCAAGCGGCAGGTCGAGCAACATGCCGGCCGCTTCCTGTTCCCGGCCGTCTTCGCTTGCGCCACCGCCCCAAGCGAGCCGCAAGGCCGCCCAAGCGAGCAGGAAATGCGCCATACCGCTGGCGCTATAGCCGA
Organism: Sphingopyxis sp. YR583; assembly: GCF_900108295.1. Classification (NCBI taxonomy): domain Bacteria; kingdom Pseudomonadati; phylum Pseudomonadota; class Alphaproteobacteria; order Sphingomonadales; family Sphingopyxidaceae; genus Sphingopyxis; species Sphingopyxis sp. YR583. The sequence goes on from NZ_FNWK01000001.1 coordinate 710,112, forward strand.
TACGCGTCGCAATCCCTTTCGCGTCGCTTCCCTTCCCTTCGCTGTCGAGCGCAGCGCCATAGAGGCGGTAGGCCCCATAAAGTGCCAGCCCCACCGCGAGCAGAGCAAGCAGGATCGTACCCGCCGGCATTTCGCGCACCGACCGGAACACGGCCTGCGGGCTAGGATCATCGGCGCCCGAGCCGGTGACCGCGATGTAAGCGAGCAGGCAATAGACGACACCGCGCGCGAACCAGCCCGTCCTGGCGAATGTTTCGAGCCGTCTTAGCCTGTTCATTGCGCCTCTCCTGCGGCCTAGTTCACAAGCCAACGCCCGCCCTCGGGCGCAGTTCCGCCCTACAGCTTCGCACACCATGGCTGCCTACTGGCGCTCGCTTCGCTACACGCATTTGCAGGTCCATGCGGTCACGCCCCTTCGCGACGCCGTGGACACCGGAACCCAGGCTCGCGAAGCGCGTTGAGCAGCCAGCAGATCGACAGCAATGGCGGAGGGACCGACAATGAATATATTGGAAAAAGTGCCGGCGTCAGTAAGCCGCTTCTCCTTGCGGGACATCGCAGAAACGCGATCGCAGAGCGACCGGATTGCGGATGTCGCGGACTGGGTTGTCACGAATATCCCTTGGACGGTAGCGGTGACCGACTGTTCCGAATTTCATGATCGCTGGCCGTTGCTGACGCGCGCTGACCTTGCTGCCGTCGAGGACGAGTTGAACAGACGCTGCGCGGCGATCGAGGCGGGCGGGACCGATCTAGATACGATTGCCGCAGCCATGACCGGTCGCCCGACCTATTGCTCCGCAGCTGCGGACTGGCTCGCTCTCAATCCCGGAAAAAGCATTGCCGATCACGAATTCTTCCGCCTGTTCGGGCAGCTGACACGAGCGGAGCTGATCCTCGCCGCCATCGACCATAAGCAGCGCATTCTCCGAGGCTGCCGAAGCTAGCTTGGCTCCATTCGGCTTGGCGGATCGGGACCGCTACTGAGCGGTGCTGGATGCATATAGCGCAACCGCTCCCGGCTATGCGCGTTACCGAGGCAGCCCGGAAGGAGATGACATGCGCGCCCTTATCTTCATCGCCGCCCCCCTCTGCCTCCTTGCGGCCTGCTCCGACAAGAATGAAGCGGCGGAGGAAAGGCTCGAAAAGGCCTCCGAAACGAGTGCCACGGTGGCCGGCCCTGTCCCCGCCGCGCTCGGCCTCAGCGAAGCACAGCTTCTCGACGCCGATCTTGTCGACATCAACGGCAAGGAGCTTGGCGAGGTCGCTCAGGTGCTTCGAGATTCGGACCAGAAGGTCGATCGCCTCCTCGTCGAGCTCGAGGGTCCAGGCGACCGCTATGTCCATGTGCCGATTCTAGGGCTGAAACCGGTGGTCAAGGGCAGCGATACCGATCTTCAGACGACGATGACCAAGGAAAGGCTCGTAGCTTTGCCCGAGGTCAAGCTTACGGCGCCCTGACCCGTCACCCGTTGTCGCTGCTCGGCGAAGCCATGCAGCGACTTGATCCAGATCAGGTCTGGACGCTTCTTGCATCGTCCCGCCGATAATTCAGGCAGCCTTTGCCGCCGCGATGCATTTACGGCAATATGACACGATCCATCGCATTCGTCGGCGCGGGCCCGACCGCCATCTACACCCTGCAGGCGCTTCTCGGACAACAACCCGAGCCGTTCGCGTTGACCATATTCGAGGCACAGCCGGTCGCGGGCCGCGGCACACCCTATAGTCCGGGGTGGAACGATCCGGCGATGCTGGCGAATATCGCGAGCATCGAAATTCCCCCACTTGGCTTGAGGCTTGCCGACTGGCTCAAGGACCAGTCGGCCGAAGCTCTCGCCGCGATGGACATCGACCGGAGCCGGATCGACGAGCGAGCTTTCTATCCACGTCTAGTGCTCGGCAAATATTTTCAGGACCGCTTTAACGCACTTCTCGATCAGGCGCGCGGCGCGGGTATCGACGTCAGACTGCGAACGCGGTGCCGGGTGATCGATGCGGTCAGCGGCCCCGAGGGCATGGCCCTCCACCTTCGCGAGCAGTCGGGCGCCGCCGGCCAAGAACGCTTCGATCATGTGGTGCTCGCGACAGGTCACCAATGGCCCGACAATTCCGAAGCCCGCCCGGGCTATTTCATTAGCCCCTGGCCGGCCGATGCGCTCGCGGCGATCCCGGCTTGCGAAGTCGGCATTCGCGGCTCGTCACTGAGCGCGATCGACGCCGCCGTCGCCCTGGCTCTGGCGCATGGCGAATTCGTCGAGAGCAACGACGGCAGCATCGCCTACGAGCCCGCCACAGGAACCGAAGGCTTCCACATGACGATGATGTCGCGAAAGGGCCTGCTACCCGAAGCCGATTTCTTCGCGCCCCTGCCTTACGAGCCTCTCGCTATCTGTACGGCGGAGGCAATGGAAGCGCTGCTCGCAGCGGACGGCTTGCTTCTCGAACCCGCCTTCGCGCTTTTCAAGGAAGAGCTCGCAGCCGCCGATCCCGATTATGCCGAGGCGATCGGCATCGCGGCGCTCGCACTCGAAGATTTCTGCGAACGCTATTTTGCGGATCGCGCTGACGCAGACCCTTTCGAATGGGCGGTGCAGAATCTCGCCGAGGCGGAGCAAAATTATGCCGATGAGCGTGTGGTGCCCTGGCGCTACGCAATTTTGCGGATGCACGAAGTGCTCGCGCTGATCGTCCCGCAGCTCGACCCCGAAGAATATCGCCGCTTCAACCGGCACTTTAAACCGGTGTTCGTCGACGATTATGCGACCGTCCCGCATGCGTCGATCCGGCGGATGCTCGCGCTGCATCGCGCCGGCAAGCTGTCCGTCCGGGCGATCGGCGACGACTACCGCATCTACAGCCATCGGCCCGAGGGCGGCGCCGCCGTCATCGTCGACGGTGCGTATCACAAATATGATGCCTTTATCGAAGCAACGGGCCAGCGGCCGCTCGCTGCCAAGGCCTTCCCTTTCCCCTCGCTGCTGCAGCAGGGCGTCATCCGCGACGCCCAGCCCGAAGCGCCTCCGAGCGCGCTTCGGGGAATCGCGGTCGACGACCAGTTCCATCCGGTGTCCGAAGACATTCCGGAGGACCAGCTCTTCTGCCTCAGCCTGCCCTTCCTCCTCGGACGGCACCCTTTCATCCAGGGCATAACGAGCTCGCACGAGATGGGCGAGATCGTGGGCGAGCAGCTTGCTGTTGCCCTTCAGGCAGGGGCTGCCGCGGGACCCGGCGACGTCTCGGCAGCGATAGCGGCATGAAGCTTTTCGCCATCTACATCGGCGGCGAGCATGAGCTCGCCAACATCGAACTTCACGACATGCGCTTCGTCGCCGCCCCCTCGATCCGCGACACTTACCTTAGACTTCGTGAACAATGGTGGGGCATCCCCAAGAGCCTGCATATCGACTGTTGGGCCGAGCTCGATCAAGTTGACGGCTATGACATCACGCTGCGGCCAGAGCCTTTCACGGGCCCGGAACGCCTCTTTTATGTGAACCTCGGCGGATATGCTCCCGGCGAGTTCGCCGAACTCCACAAGAATATGTTCGTCGTTGCGACCGATCTCGCCAAAGCGAAGGTGCGGGCGCTGAAGAGCGTGCGAGGCTGGAGCCAGGCGCACCGTGACGACGTCTATGAAGCCGAGCATGCGTTCGATCTCGCGTCCGCCGCGGGCGAACAGCATCTCTTCATCCACCTGACGCCAGGCGACCGCGTCAAAGAACTCTCGGTCACTTCCGACTATATCCCGATCAGGGTTAGACCGACCCCCTAGTTCCGCGGCGGAACATTCCTCCGAAGAGCGTGGCGGATCGCTTCGGGACGGTTGCCGTCCGGCCCGAATTTGAGGAGAACGTTAACGGGTGAAGGCCTCGGCCACAAAATCCCGGCCAAGCCGCAGGCCCACCTGATCGACGCTATGCCCCACGCCAGGGGAGATGTGGGTTGTGACATCGACATCGAGACGCTTGAGCTCGCTTTCCGACATATGCAGCGCAGCGATCGGCACCACGGGATCGGCCGTACCGTGCACCAGCAGTATAGGCGGCTTCGGGCCAGCCGCGCGGTCCAATCCGAGCGTCCCCGCGAGCATCCCCGAATAGCCGACGACGGCCGCGACCTCGCGGGGGCGGCGCAGGGCGACGTGCAGCGCCATCATCGTTCCCTGGCTGAAGCCGATAAGCGCCAGATCCGCCTCGCTCAGACCATATTGCGCGAGCTTGCGGTCGATAAAGGCATCGATCGCAGGCGCTGCGGAGGCGGCCCCAGCCGCGAGAGCCGACGGGGCAAAGCCGGAGAGCCCCCACCATTGATAGCCAGATCCCATCATGCCGCAGCGCTGCGGGGCATGCGGCGCGAGAAACAGCGTGTCGGGGAGCGCGTCCTGCCACTGCGGGGCGAGCGTAATCATGTCGGTCCCGCTCGACCCGAAACCGTGCAGCAGCAGCACGATCTTCTTCGGCGCCCCGCCGCAGCGGGGTTGGAGGCTGGCGCCATTTACAATCTTCAAGAAAATATCTCTTCACTCATGGGGATCGGGAGCAATCTGGTCACGCCGCCATGGGTGCGCAAGCCGTCAAATGTGCGGACGACGCAAGGCTCCCCGAAACGATGAACATTCCGCCCGGCCCAACATGGCGACCCTCTCCGAACGCTTCGTGCCGAGAGGGGGCTCATGCAGCGGAACTGCGGCTCCGCACGAACGTTTCCCGATGATCGAGACTGGAGATGCTCGACCTAATTTAACGGAGAGACATGATGAAAAAGCTTCTGACAATGTTCGCGGTGGGCGGCATGCTGATCCTGTCGGCCTGCAACACGATCGACGGCGCGGGCAAGGACGTCGAGTCCGCCGGCGACTGTGTCGATGGCGTCAAGGGCAACTGCTAGAACGCTATAGTCGGGTTGACCGGGACGCGCCTCGGCGGGTCCCGGCGATCCGGGTGCTGGCCAGCCGCCCCGTCAACACAAACCGACGGAACGGATTCATCCGATCGCTGTTTTCATCGCAACGGAAACACTTGCCGTTGAAAGGGGAACAGAGGTGAAGAATGATCTCGCGACGGGACCGCGCTGGATGGGCGATGCCGGCAAGGGCGCGACAAGCGAACGGCTCGGTATATTCCTTCGCAAGCTGATGAGCCACAGCCGTCTTTCGACCGCGGACCAGGAGGCCGTTCTCGCGCTTCCGTACACGATCAGGCGGCTCGGACCGAACGACATCATCTTTCGCGAAGGCGAGAAAGCGGTCATCTGCCCCATCCTCCTCTCGGGCTTCGCCTACCGGCATAAATCTGCGGCTGACGGCGGCCGTCAGATCGTTTCGCTCAAGATTCCCGGCGACGCGCTCGACTTCCAGTCGCTCTATCTCGAGGTCGCCGATCACAGCCTGCAAGCGCTCACCGACGTCGAGTTGGCGGTCTTTCCGCTGAAGGAGCTGGAAAAGATCGTAGCGCCGCGTCCGGGGCTGGCGCGGGCGGTTCTCGTCGACATATTGGTCGAAGCCTCGATCGGCCGCGAATGGCTGCTCAATCTCGGCCGGCGCAATGCTCTCGCGCGGCTCGCGCATTTGCTCTGCGAACTCAACCACCGGATCACCCGGATAGCGGGAGAGCCGCTGGCCGGGCTTGAACTTCCCCTGACGCAGGAGCAACTGGCCGATCTTCTCGGCCTCACCCCCGTTCACGTCAACCGGACCATCAAGACTCTCGAGCGCGAGGGCGCCGTGAAGCGCGTATCGCGGCGTCTCACCATCGGCAATCTCGATACGCTCCAGCATATCGCCGGATTTAACGATCTGTATCTGCATCGAAATGACAGCTGAGTGGTTGATGGGGAAAGGCGCCTGCGCCGCGACACCGGAAAGTGAACCCATGGCCCGCTATTTTTTCCACCTCGTCGATCACAGCGTCGATCTCGACGACATGGGCATGGAATTTGCGAACCCGGAAGACGCGAAGCGCGAGGCCGTCCGCTATGCCTCCAGCCTCCTGGCCGACGACCCCGGTCTGCGGCTCCCCGACAATGGTCTGCGGATCAATGTGACGCGAGAGGATGGACAGCTTTCCTTCGCCTTGCTGATCCTGGCGGTCGACGGCCAGCAGCCTGGCGGCCCCATCCGGGTGATCGACGAGCGAGAGATTCCTGTTCCGACCTGAAGAGGCGCGCCGGCGCCCGGAGGATCATAGTCGATGCTCAAAACAAAGGCCGGACTGCGCGATCAGCGCAGCCCGGCCCGAGCGAGCTTTTAGGGCGCTCGCCGATCAGCGGTTCTGACGGTTCTCGTCATCGCGGCCGGCATGGTTGTCCTTGTCGGCATCCTGGCCCGGCTGGCGGCGATCGCCATCCTTCTGTTCCTGCTGGCGGTCGCCACCAGGCTGATTGCCCTGCTGCTGGTTGCCGCCCTGATTGCCTTGGTTGTTCTGCGCCATGATCGCGTCCTCACATCACAAATCGTCCGAAGGTGGACGATGGAGAGACGCACCAGAACAAGTCAATGTTCCTCATAAAACAGCGACTTAACTTATGTTATGGGGTTTTCGTCAGCGCGCTGGGAGCATGTCCTGAAGCGCTACCTATCAGGCGCTTGGGCGCCATAGCTTCGAGACTGCCAACGAAGACGGCGGTGCCGCTTCGATCAGGTTCCGGCAATCAGCGCCTTCACCCGGCGCGCGAAGCTGTCCATCTGGAACGGTTTGGTCATGACGTGCATTCCGGGCGCCAGATGACCATGGTTGAGCACCGCATTCTCGGCGTAGCCGGTGATGAAGAGGATCTCGAGATTTGGAAGGGTCTCGCGCACCGTTTCGGCAAGCTGGCGGCCATTCATCCCGCCGGGCAGGCCGACGTCGGTGATGAGCAGGCTGATCGCCTCGCCCCCGGCGAGCTGCCTGAGCGCGCTCCGGCCGTCTTCCGCCTCGATGACATGATAGCCGAGATCCTCGAGCTGTTCGGCTGCGAGCATGCGAACGAGCGGTTCGTCGTCGACGAGCAGGATCGTCTCGCCGCGCGACGACAGCGGAACTGGTTCCGACGCGGCGGCCGGCGTCTCTTCGGCAACCGCGGCGGCATCGCGGTGGCGCGGAAAATAGATGCACACCATCGTGCCCTTGCCGGCTTCGCTGTAGATGCGCGCCGCGCCGCCCGACTGCCCGGCAAAGCCATAGACCATCGAGAGCCCGAGCCCGGTGCCCTCGCCCGTCGGCTTGGTCGTGAAAAAGGGGTCGAACGCCCGCGCCGCGGTTTCGTCGTCCATCCCGCTGCCGGTGTCGGACACGCACAGCGAGACATATTGGCCGGGCTCGATCCCGCGCATGATCGCGGCGCTCTCGTCCATCCAGCGGTTCGAGGTCTCGATCGTCAGCTTGCCGCCGTCGGGCATCGCGTCGCGGGCATTGATGCAGAGGTTGAGGAGCGCATTCTCGAGTTGGCCGGCATCGACATTGATCGTCCAGAGGCCCGTGCCGCCGACGGTCTCGACCTCGATCGACGGGCCGACGCTGCGGCCGATCAGCTCGAGCATATCGTCGACCAGCCGGTTGATCGCGGTCGGCTTGGGATCCAGCGTCTGCCTCCGCGAGAAGGCCAGGAGCCGCTGCGTTAGATTGGCGGCGCGCCGCGTCGCCGACGTGGCGGCGGTGATGTAGCGATCGAGTTCGCCCACCCGCCCCTGCGCAAGCCGCGCGGTCATCACCTCGAGGCTGCCGCCGATGCCGGCGAGGATATTGTTGAAGTCGTGCGCGATCCCGCCGGTAAGCTGCCCGACCGCCTCCATCTTCTGGCTCTGCCGCAACACCTCCTCGACCGCCATCAGCTCGTTGGTGCGCTCCTCGACCTGCCGCTCGAGCGTCGCGTTAAGTTCGGCGAGCGCGATCTCGGCGCGGCGGCGCGCGGTGATATCCTGAAAGAGCACCGCGACCTGCCGCTTGCTCGGCGGCTCGATCCGCACCGCGGCGAGTTCGAGGAAGCGCCCCGTGGCGACAAGCTCCTGCTGGAAGCGGATCGGCTCGCCGGTGCGGAGCACCGCGCCGTACCGCTCGACCCAGCTGTCGGCCTCGTCGCCGACCATCTCGCGAAGCTTCTGCCCCACGACGTCTGGAATGCCGGCATGCCGGGCATAAGCCGCATTCGCCTCGACATGGATATAGTCGCTGTCGGGCCCATGCGGTCCGTCGAAGAATTCGATGATGCAGAAGCCCTCGTCGATCGCATCGAACAGCCCGCGATAGAGTTCCTCGCTCTCGCGCCGCACCCGGTCGACCTGCACGCGTTCGGTGACATCGGTGCCCTGGACGAACACGCCGACGACCGACCCTTCGGGCCCGGTGATCGGCTGGTAGACGAAGTCGAGGAAATGCTCGTCGGGATCGGCGCCTGGCGCCGCCTGCATCATGAAGCGGGCATTGCGGGCGGTATAGGCTTCGCCGGACCGGTACACCCGGTCGAGGATGAAGAGAAAGCCCTGGTCGACCGCGTCGGGCAGCGCTTCGGCGACGGTCTGCCCGACGACGGACCGCCCGCCGATCAATCGGACATAGGCCGGGTTCACATGTTCGAAGCGATGCTCGGGTCCGCGAAGCATCGCCAAGAAGGTCGGCGCCTGCTCGAACATGCTGGCCAGAACTGCACCGATGTCCGTCCCGGCCTGTTGCAAAATCGTCGCCCTTCCTGAACCGTCCCTCGCCCCGCCCCATCGCGGGTCAAAGCGGCTGTGTTCGAGAACCCCGCAGCGCGCGGGGAGTTCCTGCCATCGATCAAGGTCGTAAACTTAACCTAGGATAAGTCGAGGAAATCCGGGCGTGACAAGGCTGGAATGGCTCCATAGGATTGTGCGCAACCGGATCCGATATTGACTCTCCAGCCTCTCCACAGCGCCCTGCGCGACCATACCGCCGCGCAGCATGAAAGGCTGGACGCGGCGATCGGCGCGTTCGCGACGCTCGACGCCTATCGCGGCTTCCTGCGAGCCAGCTATCGGTTCCGGGCGGCGGCGGAGACCGCGCTCGCCGGTTTCGCACCTTGGCCGCCGCTTTCCCTCGCGCCGCTCATGAAGGCGGACTTGGCGACGCTGGGCGAGACCGTTCCTCCCGCCCCTCCTCCTCCCGGCTTCGCCGCGAGCGGGCCGCGGCGGCTTGGCATGTCTTACGTCCTCGAAGGCTCCGCGCTCGGGTCGCGGCTGCTGGTGCAGCGAGCACACACCCTCGGGCTTTCGGCCGACAACGGCGCCGGTCATCTCGCCGCCCAATCGTCCGACCGGCCCCGGTGGCCGGCTTTCCTGCACCTGCTCTCCGACACGCCGTCCCCCTATCATGCCGAGGTTCTTGAAGGCGCCGCGCTGACCTTCGACCTCGCCCTCGCCCTTTATCTGCCAGAGACGATATGACCGACACCCCCCGGGTCGACCTGACCAATTGCGATCGCGAGCCGATCCATATTCCGGGCAGCATCCAGCCCCATGGCTGCCTCCTCGCGTGCGACGCCGCTGCCGTCACCATCCTCCGCCATTCACGGAATTGCGGGCAAATGCTCGGGATCGAAGACGCGCTCAACGGCCGCGACCTTGCCGGTGTCGCGGGACCCGAGCTCACGCATGAGCTGCGCAACGCGCTGTCTCGCGCGCAGCTCAGCGGACGGTCCGCCCTTCTGTTCGACCAGGCCCTCCCGAACGGCCGGCGCTTCGATGTCTCGGTGCACCGCTTCAAGGGCAGCGCGATCATCGAGTTCGAGCCGGCGCAGGGCGAGATTGCCGCGCCGCTCGAAATGGCGCGCGCGATGACCGGGCGGATCGCGACGATCGACAGGATCGATCGGCTCACCCGTGACGGCGCGCGCCTCGTGCAGGCCGCGCTCGGCTATGACCGCGTCATGATCTACCAGTTCGGACCCGATGGCGCGGGCAAGGTGATCAGCGAGGTCAAGCGCGGCGATCTCGAAAGCTTCCTCGGCCAATATTTTCCCGCGACCGATATCCCGCAGCAGGCGCGCGCGCTGTATCTCAAGAACAGCATCCGCATCATCTCGGACGCGAACTTCGAACGCATCGCGATCGAGCCGGCGCTCGACGCGTCGGGCGAACCGCTCGACCTCTCCTTTGCGCACCTCAGAAGCGTGTCGCCGATCCACTGCGAATATCTTCGCAACATGGGGGTCGGCGCCTCGATGTCGATCTCGATCATCGTCGACGGCGAACTCTGGGGCCTCATCGCCTGCCATCATTATGGTCCGCGTACGCTGACCATGGCGCAGCGCGTCGCGGCCGAGATGTTCGGCGAATTTTTCTCCCTGCACCTGAGCGCGCTCGGCCACAAACAGACGCTCGAGGCCGCGCATGCCGCGCGCGCGGCGCTCGACGCCTTTCTTCGCGACACGGTCGGCACGCTCGATATCAATGCGATGCTGCGCGAGAAGATGCCCGAATTCTCGAAGCTCATTCCCGCCGACAGCGCCGCGATGTGGCTCAACGGACAGCTGACGAACGTCGGCGAGGTTCCGCCGCGCGAGACGATCCTTGCCCTCACGCGCTTCGCCGAGAATGTCGCCGAGGGCCAGATCTGGGCCAGCCACAAGCTCGCGAACGCCGTGCCGGGAGCGGAGGCCTATGCCGACACCGCAGCGGGGGTGCTGATCGTCCCCCTGTCGCAGCGGCCGCGCGACTTTCTCTTCTTCTTCCGCAAGGAAGTCGTGCACACGCTCGATTGGGCAGGCAATCCTGACAAGACCTATGAGACGGGGCCGCTCGGCGACCGGCTCACGCCGCGCAAGAGCTTCGCGATCTGGAAGGAGACGGTGCGGCACGAGAGCACGCCCTGGACCGAGGCCGACCGCAAGTTCGCCGAAGCCGCGCGCGCCGCGCTCGTCGAGGTGATCCTCCAGCACAGCGAACGCCTTGCCGACGAGCGCTCGAAGGCCGAGCTGCGCCAGCGCATGCTCAACGAGGAGCTCAATCATCGAGTAAAGAATATCCTCGCGGTCATCCGCTCGCTCGTCGTGCATCCGACCGCCGATGGCGAAACCCTCGAAAATTATGCCAATTCGCTGCGCGGCCGCATCCAGGCGCTCTCGCTCGCGCATGACCAGGTGGTGCGCAGCGACGGCGGCGGCGCGCTCGCCGATCTTTTGAAGGCCGAACTCATGCCCTATTGGGCGGGCGGCGAGCGGATCGCGCTCGAAGGGCCGCCGGTATGGATGGATGCCCGCGCCTATTCGATCATGGCGCTCGTGCTCCACGAACTGTCCACCAATGCCGCCAAATATGGCGCGCTCTCGGCCAGTAACGGGCAATTGTCGGTCAGCTGGTCGCTCAACGAGACCGGCGCCTGCCGGCTCCTCTGGCGCGAAAGCGGCGGCCCGCGCGTCGAGATGCCGAGCCGCCGCGGCTTCGGCTCGGTTCTCATCGAACGCAGCGTTCCGTTCGACCTCGGCGGGACGAGCGACCTCGACTACAAGGCCGACGGACTACAGGCGGAGTTTCTCATTCCCGGGCGCTTCATTTCGCTTCGCGAAGCGCCGGTCCTGCCGAGGAAGGATGACGATATGGCGCCTGACGAGAATTTCACCGGGCTGCTCGAGGGAAGGACCGCGCTGCTCGTCGAAGACCAGATGCTCATCGCGATCGACCTCGAACAGATCCTCGAGGAGGCGGGCGTCCGCATTCTGGCCACGCTGACGACTTCGCGCGACGCGATCGAGTTTCTCTCGCGCCACCGTCCCGACTTCGCGGTTCTCGACGTCAATCTCGGCAGCGAGACGTCCGAGGCGATCGCGAGGACGCTGATGGTGCAAGGATCGCCCTTCCTCTTCGCAACGGGTTATGGCGACGATGGCGCGATACCCGATGATCTTGCGCGCGTGCCGGTTGTCCGCAAGCCGTTCGAGCGCGACGCCATTCTCGCCGAGCTTGGCGCGCTCATCGGACCGGGAGTCTCCGCCGGCTGACATCGGTGCGCCACGCACCGTTCGATGCCGAGCCCTGCAATCCAACAATTTTCCCGCCGGGAACAGAATTGTCGGCTTTTTACAAGATTGTGCCGGCCAGTTCGCTAAACCTCGCCACAACAGCTCGATCCGCCGCGGGGCCTTATGCGACCCACGGCCGCAAGGTGGATGGAGGGGGGCGATGCGTGCATCGTTGAAGCGGCGAGAGGCCCATGCCTCTCGCCGCTTCTTTTTTTTGCCATTTTCCGCCCGACCGCGCGGACCGGGCGCCGCTGCGGCAATGGACCCATTGCATCATAGGATAAGTCCGTACGAAAACAGACGTCCCCGACCGCGATGCGAGGCAACTTTGCCGCCCGGCGCGCGCTTGTCCATGAGACCGCCAGGCAAGAGGATGGACCCGACATGACCGCGACGACCAGCAACTCCGGCTTCAGCAAGCTTCTCGCACTCGGCACGCTCGGCGCCCTGTTCTGGTTCACGCGGAGCAAGTCGAAGGGGGTCGTCACCGACAAGCATTCGGCGGCGTTCGCCGACGGCGAAACGCATCCCGAAAATTTCGACCAGACGCGATCGGCGGGGCCGGCGGGGATGCGCGACGAGGTCCGCCGTCCATGGGAGCCGGTCGACCAGGCATCCGACGAATCCTTCCCCGCATCGGATCCGCCATCGACCTACTGACGCGGACCATTCCTGCATTTCCAGCTCCATCGAAACCAACTGCCGAGGACGTTCCGACGTTCTGCGGCTTCCTTAACTGTGCTTCATAACACGATGTATTAGATAGATATTAATTGGAACCACGCCCCACGTTCGGCGTTTTATTTCCGGTACTCAACCATGGAGAAATAGGATGAACAGCGATACCCTCAAGGGCAATTGGGAACAGGTCAAAGGTCATGTCCAGAAGAAGTGGGGCGAACTCACCAATGACGAGATCGACCAGATCAACGGCAACCGCAAAATCCTCGCCGGCAAGATCCAGGAAAAATATGGACGCGCGCAGGACGAAGCCGAGCGCGAAATCGACGATTTCGAGAACAGCTACTGACCTCCTGGTGGTCAGCGGCGGCCCGCGCAGCACGTCTGCGCGGGCCTTTCCGTGCCCGGCGCACGTCTGAAGCAGGCGGCGGCGAGGAAACGCCCGGCGCTCTGCCGTCGCCCCGATCGCGTTCGCTCCTGCCACGGCGGCGCACCGTGCTGGCGACCGGTGGATTGCTTGCCATCTTCATCGTCCTTGGGCTCGGCGCCTTTCCTGTCGGCGCGCTGCGCGGCATGGCGGAGCGCAAGCTCTCGGACGAGTTCGGCGCGCCCTTCACGATCGGAGGGCTCTCGCGCGCGGAATTTTTCACTTTCTCGCCGGAAATCATCGTCCGCGATGTCCGGATCGGCCAGCCGCGATGGGCGGGAACGGGGGACTTTCTGAGGATCGGCAGCGCCAGCGCAAGGGTGCCGATCTTCTCGCTCCTCGCCGGCAGTCCGGACGTCCAAACCTTGCGCATTGCCGACCTCGACGCAGCGCTCGTGCGCGACGCGCAAGGCAGGAGCAACTGGGCCGGGCGAACCGAGAGGACGCCCCCGGCAGCGGATCGTCCGTTCCGGCTCGAGCGGCTTCTGGTCGAGCGAGGGCGCTTCTCACTCCGTGACGCAAAACGCCGCCTCGAGCTCAGGGGCACGCTTGCGGCCGGCCCCTCCTCCGGCCTGAAAATCGAAGCGAGCGGCACCTTCGACGGCGCACCCGCGCGGCTCACCGCCAGCGGCAGCCCCCTCGCGGCAAGCGACGCAAGTGCCGCCTGGCCCTTCACGGCCCGGCTCGCAGCAGGTGCTTTCGACCTCGACGCGCGCGGCACGATGGCCGACGCGCTCAATACGCAGTCGATGAAGCTCAAGATGCGGGCCCGCGGGAGAAACCTCAAGCAGCTCGACTATATCATCGAGGCCGGACTCTTCGGGACCCAGGACATCGATCTTTCCGGCGACGTGCGCCGCGACGGCAGCGACTGGCATGTCGACCGGCTCGACGGCACGATCGGTCGCTCGCGGCTCCACACGAAAGCGACGGTTCTGAAACGCGGCGGCCGCACGAAGATCGACGCGACCGTCGAGGCACCGCAGTTCGATTTCGACGATCTGGCCGATGACGCCGGCCTCGCTCTCGCGCGTGCCAAGGAAGCGCGGATCGGCAAGCGAGTCATTCCCGATACCCGGATCAATCTCTCCAGGATGGGACCGACCGACGGGACCATCCGCTTCTCGGCGGCGAGGCTTCTCATCAAGGGCGGATCGGCCTTCCGAAGTCTCAAGGGCGATCTCGTCCTCGATCGCCGCCTGCTCAGGGTGGAGAATATGGTCGCGGGTCTGGATGCCGGCCGGCTGACCGGCCGGGTCGAGATCGACTCTCGCGGCAATACGCCCATTCTCGCGGCAGATCTGCGGCTCACGGGAAGCTCGCTCGCCACCATGATCGGCCAGCCGGACATGATCCGCGGGCCGCTGCAGGGCGTGGTCCGGATTAGCGGCCAAGGCGATACGGTCCGCGAAGCCTTTGCATCGGGAAGCGGCAAGATCGCCTTCGCCGCGAGCAGCGGCGCCGTAAACCGGGCGGCGGCCTTCATATTGGGCCAGGATCTTGGCGGCGCGATCGGTCAGAAGCTTGGCGACGAGGATGCCATGACGCCGCTGCGCTGTGCGATCCTCGTGTTCACGGTGAAAGGCGGCGTGCTCACGCCCGCGCCGCTCACGATTGATACCGAGGTCTCGCGCGGGACCGGCCGCGGACGGATCGATCTCGACGGCGAGACGATCGCCCTCACCTTGGCCGGAGCGGCAAGGGAAAAGGCCGCGCTCAAACTCGTCGATCCGATCCGGGTCACGGGCACCTTGTCGAGTCCCGCGATCGCGCTGGAGCCGCCAGGGACATCGAAAAAGCAATCGGGCGGGGTGTTCGGCATGGTCACGCGCTCGATCGGAAGCGCGCTTGGCCTTCGCAAGGATCGGAAGTCTGCGGCCCCTCCCCCTGCAGCCGCTGCGAATTGTCCAGCCCTCGTGGAAGCCGCGCTCCGTTAGCGGCGGCAGGCCACTGACTTCAGCAAACTACAGGGAATCCCGGTTACAATCCCCGTTAGGAGAAATTGCTAAAGTCCTAGCGTGGCCGGTTGCAGTCAGGCTGCATGTAGATCAATCGCTCTTCTGGCGTCCTGTGTCACTCCATGCGTATCGCCGCGCGGCTGTCTGACGCCACGTCTCGGTCGGATCGCCGCCGGCGAACGCAACTCCAGCACGTCCGATTTCGGCCCCGACAAGGCTTTTAAAGATATCCCGACGAAATTTCCGATTGCCTCGCCCAAGACGCTGTTCCCCGCATTTTTCGGTTCTGTGACAGGTTGCAGCTGGATATCAGTGACCAGTCTTGAAACCGGAAAAGAGGCTTCCTAATTTTTTGCCGGACGCCGGATTTTCCGGGCCTGCAGGACATGGAGGGCGCCGGCTCTATGTACCGGCGCATCTCATGCCCGAATTGCTTCAATCAGGAGGATTTGGAAATGAGAACCGATTTTGACTTTACCCCTTACCGCCGCTCGACGGTGGGCTTCGATCATCTTTTCGACCTGCTCGAAAAAGGGCAGCGTAGCGAGACGTCCGACGGCTATCCCGCCTTCGACATCGTGCGCGAGGCCGATGACCGCTTTCGCATCACGCTCGCGGTCCCGGGCTTCAAGCCCGACGAGATCGAGATCGTCGCGCAGCGGAACCAGCTCACTGTTACGGGCAGGCCCGCCGAAGAGGATGCGAAGCGCACCTACCTCCACCGCGGTATCGCGCGACGCGCGTTCGAGCGTCGCTTCCAGCTCGCCGACTATATCGAGGTCGGCAGCGCGAGCTTCGCCGACGGCCTGCTCACCATCGAGCTCAACCGGGTCATTCCCGAGGCGATGAAACCGCGCAAGATCGAGATCGGCGGCAGCAACACCGAACCGCGGCGGATCGGGACCTCCAACGAGAAGGATCTCGCGACCTCATAACCGTTGGCGGGGCCGCTACCATCTGGTGCGGCCCCGCCTTTCCAATTGCCAAGAGCTACGGCAGCCGCGCCGAGCGGATGACGCCGTTCCAGATGAGCTATGGCGCTTGCCCCTCACCGCCATCCAGCGACCGCAGCGCCGCAAGTACGTCGTCGACGGGCACAGCGCGCCGGGCACCGGGCGGTTTACGAAGGGCGGGCTTGTTGCGAACCGCTGCGCGATCCGATGCCCATGATGCAAGAAGCGCGCGCTTGACCTCGGGCTCGAGGCTCGGGTGGCGCGCCACCTCGAAGGGGTGAAGAAAACGGGAAAATGGCTCGGACATGCTTTTGCCTCCTTCCTTCTGTCCATTCCTTTCTCGTCGCGCGGCCAGACGCCGCGACCATAAATTTTGGGACCGAAGGGGATCGAGTCAAGAGGGTCAGAAGACTGACGACAGCCTCTCAGTGTCGACCTTGCCGCACCTCGGCTTACGCCATGGGCAGATTGCCAGACTATCACAGCAACGCTTCATCGCTCCGACAGGTGTTCGGCTGGCGATGCGCCCTGATCGCGTATAGGGAACGTCGGTCTATCATTTCCTGTCATAGGTATCGGATGCCAACAACCATCGGCAGGCGCGTGCTGCTGCTTCATAATGCCAAGGCGAGACAGGGCGAGGATGCGTTGCAGCCGGTTCGCACGCGCTTCGAGGCTGCTGGGCTGAAGGTCATCGTCGAGCCGTTCGAGAATCTGCCCGAGATTGCGCGCGATATCACGCGCCTTCATCAGACCGCCGACATGGTCGTCGTCTGCGGCGGGGATGGATCAATCTCGTCGTCAGCCCCCGCGGTGATCGAGAGCGGACTGCCGCTCGGCATCATTCCCGCCGGCACCGCGAACGACCTAGCGCGGACGCTATCGATCCCGATCGACTTCGCGGCCGCGGCCGACGTCATCGTCGCCGGTCATACGCGGCGGATCGATGCCGGCTTGGTGAACGGCCACGCTTTCTTCAACGTGGCGAGCATCGGTCTCAGCAGCGAACTCGCCCAGAAGCTCGATCCCGCCATCAAGAAAAGGTTCGGGCGACTCGGCTATGCTGTCGCCGCGCTCCGGATCCTTGCGGGCGCCCGGCGCTTTCGCGCCCGGATCATCGAGAAGGGACAAGCTGCGCGCGTCAAGACCTACCAGATCGCGATCGGAAACGGGCGGCTATATGGCGGCGGCAACGTCGTCGAGGAAACCGCGGCGATCGACGATGGCACGCTCGATCTCTACAGCCTCGAGATGACGAACCTCTGGAAACTGGCGCTGATGGTCCGCGCCTTCCGCTCGGGCACTCACGGAGCCTGGAAGGAAGTGCGGACCGCGCGCTGCACCGAGTTCGAGATCGAGACGCGGCGACCAATGCCGATCAACACGGACGGCGAGATCGTGACCGCGACCCCCGCACGGTTCCAGGTCCTGCCTGAAGCAGTCGAGGTGTTCGTGCCGTCAGAAGCAGGTCCCGGCAGCCACGCCCTTCGCTTCTATCACCGCTGAGACAACAGCGCGCCGAGGCTAGCGCCGCCCTGCGAACGCGGCCCCAGCTCGATATGCCCTAACGGTCATATTGGCAGCTATCGCTCTGGATCGCATGACATCTTCGCTCTCGCCATCATTCTTCCCCCCACCGTTGGCGAGAAATTGGAAGGAATGTTCGATGAAGCTTTCCCTGATCATGCTCCCGCTTGCCGCCACGGCGCTTGTCGCTACAGGCTCCGCGTCTGCAAAGAATCCGACGGTCGGCGGCGCGGCTATGTACGAGACCAAGAATATCGTCGAGAATGCCGCCGCTTCGCCGGATCACACGACGCTTGTCGCGGCGGTCAAGGCCGCCGGCCTTGTCGATACGCTCGCGTCGGCGGGACCGTTCACGGTGTTCGCGCCGACCAATGCCGCCTTTTCGAAGCTGCCTGCGGGTACAGTGGACACGCTCCTCAAGCCTGAGAACAAGACGGCGCTGACCGCGGTCCTGACCTATCATGTCGTACCGGGCCGGCTGACCGCGACAGACCTTGCCGCACAGGCCAGGGCTGGTGGCGGCAAGGCGGTACTGACCACGGTACAGGGCACAAAGCTGACGGCCTGGGAAAAGGACGGCGCCTGGTATGTCAGCGACACGAAAGGCAACAAGGCGAAGATCGGGCCCGCCGACGTGATGCAATCTAACGGCGTTATCCATGTGATCGACACGGTGCTGATGCCCTGATGGCAAGATAATCGGGCTCGCCGCGATTAAGGCGAGCCCGCATCTCTGTCAGACCCGCGTGGCGACCGACATACCTCAGATCATCGCTGCAGGCTGCCTGCTCGTAGAACCCGACATCAGAACCCTGCCTCTACCGCTAGCCGGATCGCGTCGGCGTTGGTCTCGACGCCAAGCGCGCGGAGCAAGGCCGCACGGTGCATCTTGACCGTCCGCTCCGAGAGGCCGAGCTCGAACCCCATCTGCTTGTTGAGCTGCCCCGCCGCCATCAACAGCAGGACCTCGCGCTGACGAGGCGAGAGACGCTCGATCCTTCGCCGCGCCTCCCCCTGGCGATCGACAAGCGCCGAAGGCGCGTCACCGACCTCCATCTGCGAGCCGAGAAAATATTCGAGCGAACCGTCCGTCCCGAAGATCGGTGCAACGAGCACCGCGTTGCGAAAAGGGCTTCCGTCCTTCCTGTAGTTCAGTATCTCGACGAGCGCCGGACGGCGGTCGCGTATGGCGTCACGAAGCTCCCCCGTCAGTTCTTCCTCGGTGCCGGGTCCGGCGAGGAAGCGGCAGTTGCGGCCGATCACTTCGGACGCTTCATAGCCTGTAAGCGCGACAAAGGCGTCGTTGCATTCGACAATTGGATTGTCGGGGAGCCGCGGATTGCTGATCACCGCCGCGATCGGACTCGTGGCGATCATCGCGCCTAAGGACATGCGACCTCTTCCTCTCTCGTTTCTTGCCAACCTGCCCGAACGGACATGTTGCGGCAAGGCCGGACGGGCGGGCAAGCAAGCGTCATGCTTCGCAAACTGCACTCTTCTTTCGCTTTCCGTTTCGTAACCCGCGCCGGCGTGCGACGCGGGCAACACACGGTGCCCTGCAAAACGCGCGAAGGCAGCGATTGATGCGCGTCGCGATCATCGGTGCCGGGATTTCCGGCCTCGCCTGTGCCGACGCCTTGCGCGCCGCCGGTCATATGCCCTCCCTGTTCGAGAAGGCGCGGGGTATCGGCGGCCGGATGTCGACGCGGCGGTCCGGGAGCGGCGGGCCCGCGATCAGTTTCGATCATGGCGCCACCCATTTCACCGCCCGTTCGGGCCCGTTCAAGGCGCTGGTCAACGACTGGCAGGCGCGCGGCCTCGCAGCGCCCTGGCCAGCCGCGGGACTCGACGCCTGGGTCGGCACCCCGACAATGAACGCGCCGCTCAAGCATATGGCGCGCGCGCACGACATATGTCTCGGGGCCCAGATCACCGCGATCACCCGGCAGGGAATGGGGTGGGCATGCCATAGCGAGCGAAAGCGGTTCGACGGCTTCGACGCCGTCGTTCTCGCCATCCCGGCCGAACAGGCCGCGCCGCTCCTGTCGCTCCATGATTTCGAGATGGCGCGCGCGGCGATGGGCGTTCCCTCGCGCCCGGTCTGGAGCGCGATGTTCGTGTTCCCCGAACGCATTGCTTCCCTGCCCGATTTCCTGCGCGGACCGGCGCCGCTGGTCTATGCCGTCCGCAACAACGCGCGACCGGGTCGCAGCGATGCCGAGCACTGGATCGTCCAGGCGGACTGGAGCTGGAGCGAGGCGCACCTCGCCGCGGATGCGGCCACTGCGGCGTCCGCAATTCTTGCCATTCTGGAAACCGCCGCGGGCGAGGCGCTGCCCGCCCCCCTCCTGTCCGACGCGCAGCGCTGGCGCTTCGCACAGCCTTCGGGGAGCGATCTCGGACATCTCTGGAACGCGTCCATCGGGCTCGGGGCCTGCGGCGACTGGCTTTCGCACGGCTTTGTCGAATATGCTTGGCAAAGCGGACATGCGCTTGGCGAGGTGATCGCCGTGGCGGACAGAGCCCGACCGGCCGCCCGGGCGCACTCCTGACATCCGCACGTCCCGCCCTCGATCACCCTGGAGCAAATGTTGAAGAAAGTCGTTGTCATCGGCGCCGGAATTGGCGGGTTGGCGCTTGCCATACGCCTCCAGTCTGCGGGCCTGTCCACCACCATCGTCGAGGCGCGCGACCGTCCGGGCGGCCGCGCCTATGTCTGGGAGCGGGACGGTTTCACCTTCGATGCGGGCCCGACCGTCATCACCGACCCCGATTGCCTCGCAGAACTCTGGGAACTCAGCGGCCATCGCCTGGCGGACGATGTCGAGTTGCTGCCGGTCCTGCCCTTCTACCGCCTGCAATGGCCCGATGGCACGACCTTCGACTACAGCAACGACGAGGACGGCCTTCGGCGCGAGATAGCGGCGCTCAGCCCTGAAGACGTCGCGGGATATCAGCGCTTTCTCGACTATTCTGCGGCGGTCCATGCCGAAGGCTATGTGAAGCTCGGCGCCGTCGCCTTCCTAGACTTCCGATCGATGCTCAAGGCCGCGCCGGCGCTGGCCCGGCAGCAGGCGTGGAAGTCGGTCTATGCCAAGGTCAGCGACTTCATCGCGAATGCAAAGCTGCGCGAGGCCTTTTCCTTCCACACGCTGCTCGTCGGCGGCAATCCGATGGCGACCAGCGCGATCTACGCGCTCATTCACAAGCTCGAAAAGGACGGGGGCGTCTGGTACGCGCGGGGCGGCACCAACCGCCTTGTCGCCGGCATGGTGAAGCATTTCGAGCGCATCGGCGGCAGGCTGATTCTCGGTGACGCCATTACCCGCATCCACACGCATGACGACCAGGCGACGGGCGTCAGCCTCGCCAGCGGCCGGAGCATCGACGCGGACGCGATCGCCTGCAATTCGGACGTGATGCACAGCTATCGCGACCTGCTCGACCATCGGCGAGGACCCCAGGCCGCGCGCCGCCTCGCGCGCAAGTCATGGACGCCGAGCCTGTTCGTGCTTCACCTTGGCGTGCGAGGCCACTTCCCCGACCTCCCGCATCACATGATCCTGTTCGGCGAACGCTATCGCGAGCTGCTGCAGGACATCTACCAGCGCGGCGTCGTCGCCGACGATTTCGCGATCTATCTTCATCATCCAAGCGCAACGGACCCGTCGGTGGCCCCGCCGGGGCACAGCACGCTCTACGCCCTCGTGCCCGTGCCCCACCTCGGCCATGCGCCGGTCGACTGGGCGATCGAGAGCGACCGGCTTGCCGCGCGCATCGTCGACAAGCTCGAGCAGCGCCTGCTTCCGGGTCTCGGGGACCGCATCGTCACCTGCCACCATTATGCGCCCCACGATTTCGCGGCCGATCTCGCCGCGCACCAGGGCAGTGCGTTCAGCCTTTCGCCGACGCTGACGCAAAGCGCCTGGTTCCGGACGCACAACCGCGACGATGTCATCGACAATCTCTATTTCGTCGGTGCCGGGACGCATCCCGGCGCGGGCATCCCCGGGGTCGTCGCCAGCGCCAAGGCGACCGCCGCGCTGATGATCGAAGACGCCGAGGCGCCCGCGGAGCCAAGCCTTCAAGCCTCAGGCTGACGCGTGATACGCACGAGGCTCCAGTCATAGCCGAGGTCCCGCACGCGCGTCTCGAGCATCGCCAGCAGGTCGGGATGAGGCACCGGCGCGCGCGTCAACGCCCAAAGATAGCGCCCCGAGGGCTCGCCGACGATAGACCAGTCATAATCGTCGCCGCGATCGAGTACCCAATAGTCACCGTAGAAGGGTCCGAAGAAGGAGACCTTGAGCTTGGCATTCATCGACCGGTCGACGAGCTTGGCGCGTCCGACCGATTTCTTCTGCTTGCCCGCGATGACGCCCTTGCGGCCGCGATTGACGACGCGCACCGTGCCGTCGCCGTTGAGCGAATAATCGGCGGTCACCGCCTCGAAACCCTTTTCGAACGACGCTTCGTAGCGAAACTGTTCGTACCAGCGGCCCATGTAGCGATCGAGATCGACCGGCTTCAAAGGCTCGGGAACGGAGCGATTGCCGACCGGCCCCGGGCGCGGGACAAAGCGCGCCGCGGCGATCAGCGACGCACCGACAACCCCGGCGGCCACGAGAGATTTCTTCATCTTGCATCCTTCGTCTGAACGGCCCGCGGGCCTTCCGCGTGCAACGCCCCGCGCGGCGCTACGATCCCGTTAAAATTCGATCCGGCTGCCATCCCATGCAAAGAAGCCCCCACTGTCTTCCGGCGTCAGCCCTCCTATGACGGCGAGCAGGTGCCGCGCGCCGTCGCCGGGCCGGAAGAGCCTGTCCACGGGCACATTGCGCTTAAAGGGTGCGGAAAGCGCCGTATCGACGGTCCCGGGGTGAAGGGCGACTGCGATCGCTTCGCGGTTGCGCTGCGCGAGTTCGATCGCGAAGCAGCGCACCAGCGCATTGAGCGCCGCTTTGGATGCGCGGTAGCTGTGCCAGCCGCCAAGGCGGTTGTCGCCGATCGATCCCACCCGGGCCGAGAGAAAGGCGATCACCGCGCGCCGTTCGCGCGCGAGAAGCGGAAGGAAGTATTTCGCCGCAAGCGCGGGTCCGATGCTGTTGATGGCGAACAGTTCCTCCATCGCGGCCAGATCAATTTGCCGGGCGCTCCGTTCAGGGCGTATGCCGACGCGGTGCAGCATGCCCGTCGCGACGATCACGAGGTCGAGAGGGCCTTCGGCAGCGATACGTCTCGCCGCCGCGCCCAGACTTGCTTCATCGAGCAGGTCGAAGCGAAATGGCTGCACGCGCTCGGTGCTGCTGGCCGTAGATGTCCGCGTGCCTGCATAGATCGTTTCGCATCCCGCCTCGGCGAGACGGTGAACCAGCGCCGCGCCAATGCCGCCACTCGCTCCCAGCACACACGCTCGAACAGCATCCATCGCATCCTCCAGATTGCTATGGATGCAGGCCGGAGCGGCCGATAGCGACATGCCCAATGGTGCAGCACATCGCTCAAGAGCGGCACTGTAACAGCAAGATAATGTGCGGAATGGCCGGTTGGTGTCCGTTCGCTACTTAGCGTAGGCTGTGAAAAGCGGATCATGCGAGAGGCGCCAAAAGGGAAGCGGCCCCTTGACGATGGTTCACCAAACGAGATGATGCCCTGATGTGGACACGCAGGCATCGCCCGCCGGCTAAGTTCGGCGATCATATTCGCTATTTCTCGGAGCGAACCGCTGAACTTGGCAATCAATCCTTGTCGGTGCCGCTGCCCGCCCGCGTCGATCAGTTGATCGAGTTCTATCTCGAAGATCGGTATCGGATTTCACGCGGTGGCGGGCCCGCCTCTCCTGCTGCAGAGATGGCGATAGTCGGGCCGCAAGGTCGTCCGGGTACCCGGCTCCACCTCTCCGGCTCCCTGAAAGTCTTCACCATCCACTTTCAGCCTGGTGGGTTGAACGCGCTGTTCGGCATCGCAGCAAACGAGCTTGCCGATCAGGGTTTCGAAGCTCAGCGTGTGATCGGACGATGCGCTGACGATCTTCGCGACGATCTTCTGCAAGCCGACGATTTTGCGGCACGCATCGACGCCGCTCAGCGGTGGGTGCTGGATCGCATAAGCAACGCGAAACCCGTCGACATCGTCGCCCGGATAGCGAGGGATCTCATTGAATCGGGCGGCCTCTCGCCCGTCGGTAAGCTCGCAAGAGAGACAGGCCTCAGCGATCGGCAGTTTGCGCGGCGGTTCGAACATCAGACCGGCCTCACGCCAAAGCTCTTCGCCAGGGCCGTGCGTTTCGGTGCGGCGCTCGAAGCCAAATCCGCCGCTCCGAAACGTAGCTGGACCGACGTGGCATATGAGGCGGGATACGCCGATCAGTCCCATTTGATCCGGGACAGCCGGCAGCTTGGCGGCGCGCCGCCGCGCAGGTTTCACGCCGACTGGTCCGCCGTTCCATGACGCATTTGTTCAATTTGTCCGAGTTCTGCCGGACTAGAATGGGGGCGGCAACGAGGAAGATCGATGGACAGACGACAGGCCTTGTGGGGATTGGCTGCGGCAAGCGTGACTGTCGGCACGGCGCAAGGAATCAAAATGACTGGTTTTGACCTGAAGAACGATGTCGCGAGATTGGCCGTGGACTACGCCGACGCATGGAATGCTTCGGACATGGGCGCCATGACAGCCCTCTACACCGACGACGTGCATTGGGTAAACATTGTCGGAATGCACTGGCGCGGCAAAGCCGAGGTCGACAAGGCGCACCGCATCTTCTTCGACATCATGTTCAAGGGCGTGCCCCTGGCGCTCGAGGATGTTGAATCGATCGTCGAGCTTCCGGGTGAAGCAGCGGTTGCCGTCATCCGCTGGTCCGTCGGCGCCTTTACCAACCCTGCCGGAGAGAGCGTTCCGCCGAGCCGCGATCGCATGACCCTCGTTCTTGTTCGCGAAGGCGGCAAGCTGCTGATCAAGCATGGTGCGAATATTCAAATCAATGAACTCGCGCAAAAGTCGGACCCGGTGACGCCGAGCGGCGGTTACGGATCCTAGAGAAACTTCGTGAACCTGGACGGTTGGAGACCGGCAACTACTGGGCTCCGATGGAAGATAGCCGACAGTCGTCAGGCGCGCGCGACGCTAGCTTGCGTCGTGATCAATCAAGGTATCAGCGGAGCCGCTCCGTCTTCTTTCAGGCGTAACCCTCCATCGGAATATGTCGCGAGTGTACGTGAGTTGAGTCAGGCGCGCCAATTCGGTGCTTGTCTGAAGGATGCTTACGATGACTTCGAAAACTCCACCATTCCGATATTTGCGTACGTCCGAGGCTGCGCGTTTCCTTAGCCTCTCGCCGCGAACGATGGAAAAGCACCGCCTTTACGGCACCGGGCCGCGGTATCGAAAGCTTGGCGGCCGCGTGGTGTATTCCATCCCGGACCTGCAAGAATGGGCGGATCAGGATATCCGTACCTGCTCGTCCGGGCATAGGTCCGACCGATAACATCTACTTCCCGTGAGCATGGTCACCATGCTCACGGCCTGCGCCTTCGGCCAAGAGGTCGTCCAATATGTCACCGAACCAAGTTTCGAGAGCGTCGAGAAGCTGAGCGTCGATCGGCATGATGTCCGGAAGGTCGGCAACAACGGTCCACTCCTTGGCATCCCGCCGTCTGCGCGCCGTGCTATAATAGTCGAGCAGGTCATATTCCGTCACGGCGATGTCGGTCCGCACAGCACGTCCATCAATGATCTGAAATTTCCGCTCCATGGCATCAGGATAGAAAGTGCTACGGCATTGTCGACTGAGGGCTTCGGACCAATGAGAGAGATGAAGAGCATGGGGGCGTAGGGAAGCGACGTCTTCGAAAACGGGTAGCCCTCATTCGGAGTAAAAATCGGACGGTTTGTCGTGTCCTGTCATCTGCGAGGGGCGTGATTCCTCTGGCCTGCTGTCTTCGGCAGCGGCTCTGTAGACGCCGTAGCCAACTCGAATAAGAAGCCCTTCCCTGCACATCATGGGAGGATATTGGCGGGGAACGCCGACGGCCTCCAAATCTTTGGTCCGGACAGTTCCACTCCGTTTGGCCAGATCGATCGCACGCTCCCGTAGTGATAATCGGGCATGCGGTTCCAGTTGCTTGGAGCTCTCCAAACCAACTTTCGCTGGAGTACGCCTATATTTCTCTGGTTTTTCAAGGTCTTTCGACCACAGGTACTCGTCACTATCGTCGGCGGGGAGCCATAAATCCTAAGTTATTGAAATATAAAGTCATTTCGATATCTTGCGGTTCAAAACGAAATTTCTTCATTTTGAAAAACGGCGCTTTATCAATAGCTTAACTGGCTCGATGCCCTCCAATGGGTTTAGCCGGTTTCGAAGCAAAACTGGCGCAAATGCGTGCTGCACGCACCTCGAGATTCTCGAAATTCACGAGAATGCGCGCAACATTCGCGTACTCCGCTGCCGCGAATTTGCTGGCGCGCTGAATGGATCAGGCCGCCGTCGCGAACTCGTCGGAATCGGGGTCATCAAGCCCCGGATTTTCTTGGAGCCGAGCAATCGCATTGAAGCGCGCGATTAGACGTTTTGTGGAAACGGCCGGTTCGATAATGTCGGCAATCGGGCATTGCGCGCGCAGTTCTCATGCGAGCCTCCTATCTCCTCCAGCCAGGAGATGAGAAGCCTTGAAAAAGGTCGAACAGAGGTTCGAATCTCGTGGTCAGCTCGCCGTTTGCCCACGAGCATTCCAGGAAGAGCAATTCCGGAAGCTGCCATTCCGAGCGAATGGCGACGCGCGGCATTCTTTGCCTGTCGCCGCCCATTTAACTCCGCCGGGGAGCGAACATCAGGAAGATAACCAGCTCCACAAAGGTCAGCGCAAGACCCGCCCACGCAGCTGACAGAAGGCCAAGCCCGCCGACAATCGCCAGTCTCGCCGATCACATTGGCCAGATTGAGCGACGCCAACACAGCACCGTCCCCATCGCCGGTTCAATTCCGCGCCGACAAGATCGACGGACAGGCGTCGGCGATGAGGCCCCGCAACCGCACTGCCGAGACCTCGCCTTTCGCCGTTAGCGCAGTTTCCGACCTTCAGCATCCCACACCTCGACCGCTCCGAGATTGAGCGCGCGTATCTTCGCCTCGATCTTCGACAGGTCCCCGACAATCACCCAGCTCATCGCTTCGGGACGCAGCATTTCGTCCGCCGCCTTCGTGATTGCCGCCGGCGTCAGCGCCCCATATTTGGCGGGTAGCGTTGCCAGATAATCATACGGCTTTTCGTAGAGCGACACATATTGGAGATAGCTGACAAACGCCTGGTTCGTTTCGAACTGGCCGGGCAGCGACAGCACATTGCCCTTCACCATCATGTCGAGTTCGGCCTGCGTTGCCGGCCGTTCCTTGCGGATTGCCCGGATTTCCTTGTCGATCTCGGCCAGTGCCTCCGATGTCTTGTCGGTCTGCACGCTCGTCGCGACGCCGAAATTCTGCGGTCCCCGCTGCTCATTGATGAAGCTGCTGGCACCATAGCTCCAGCCCTTGTCCTCGCGCAGGTTCATGTTGAGGCGCGCTGTAAAATTGCCCCCCAACACCCCGTTCGCGGCGTCATAGTCGAAATTGCGCGGATCGAGGCCGTCCGGCATCAGCTGACCGACGCGGATCACCGACTGGATCGCGCCCGGCTTGTCGACGAGCACGACCCTGCTCTTTGTGGCAAAGGGGATGGCGGGGACCGTCTTGCTGCCCTTGGCCTCGGCGGGCGGGGCCCATGTGCCAAACCCCTTTTCGAGCAGCGAAGTCAGCGCCTCAAGCGTCGTATCGCCGCTGGCGTAGATCACCGCATTGTCGGGGCGCACCCAGTTCGTGTGCCAGCCCGCGACATCGGCGCGGGTGAAGGATTTCAGCGTGTCCGCCCGCCCAGCAAGCTGCGCGCCATAGGGATGTTCGGCGCCATAAAGGACATTGGTGAAGGTCCGCTGCGCGATCGCGGTCGGCTCGGCGAGCGACTGCGCAATGCCCGACAGACTCTGGGTACGGTCGCGCTCCAGATCGTCGGGGCGGAAGCCGGGGTTCCGGATATAGCTTGACCACAGCGCGACGGTCGCGGGCAATTCGCGGCTGAGCGAAGACAGCATGAAGCTCGTCGTATCGCTGCCGGAACTCGCATAGAGGCGTGCGCCGAGCGAGGCCTGCTTCTCTTCGAACGCCTGCGCGGTCAGCCCGACAGGCCCGTCGCCCATCATCTGCAACGCGAAGCCGCCGAGGCCCTTTTTCTCCGGCGTATCCGCCGCCGTGCCAGCATCGAACACGATCGCCATATCGACCGTCGGGACTTTCTGACGCGGCGAAAAGACGACGCGGATGCCGTTCGACAGCCGCGCTTCCTGCGCGACCGGCAAGGTCAGACCGGGCGATGCAGCGAGTCCAGGCAACTTGGTGCGGTCGGCACCATCGACGGTGGTCGTATGCGCCGCATAAGGCAGGACAGTCAGCTTGTGTGCACCGCGGGTCAGCCAGTTTTTGGCGTCCGCAAGCACCGCCGGGCCGGTGACAGCATCGAAGCGCTTGTTGTCCTCGGCATATTCGGCGGGATTGTTCGCGAAGATCAGGCCGTCGGCGAGCGCCATCGCGCGAACATAGACCGATTCCAGCGCACGGATGTTATTGCCGTAATTGCTCACCTTTGCGCGCTTCAATTCATCAGCAGTCGGTCCCGTGGCTAGGAAGCTGTCGATCGTCTGACGGATCGCAGTTTCGACATCCTTGGGATCGACGCCGGGCTTCAGCCGCGCGTCGATCGAGAAAATGCCTGCGACCGCCATCGGCTGGTAATTGACCGAGACCGAGGTCGCGAGCGGGCGATCGAGGATCAACGCCTTGTACAGCCGCGACGTCTTGCCAGTGCCCAGCGCGCTGGCGGCCGCGCGCAGCGTCGATGACTGCGGCGTCCCGCGCCCAGGCACCGCCCAGCTCCATGAAACTGCCGCCTGCGGTACCGTGTCGAGCATCGTATCGCGTTTGTCCTCGGACAGGCTCGGCACCCATGCGCCCGTGCGGCTCACCGGCGGCCCCGCGGCGACGCTGCCGAAATATTTCTCGGCGAGCGCGCGCGCCTGCTTGGCATCGACGTCGCCCGACAGCGAGAGCACCGCGTTGGCGGCGCCATAATATTGGCCGAACCAGTCCTTCACATCGGCGAGTGAGGCGGCATTGAGATCATCCATCGAGCCGATGATCGGATGATGATAGGGATGCCCGATCGGGAACAGCGCCCGCGCGGTGACGTCGTCCATCTTAGAATAGGGCTGGCTTTCGCGTTGGCGTTTCTCGTTCTGGACGACCCCGCGCTGCTCGTCGAGCTTGGCCTGCGTGATCGCACCGAGCAGATGGCCCATGCGATCCGATTCCATCCACAGCGCGCGTTCTAGCCCGCCCGTTGGCACGACCTCATAATAATAGGTCTGATCGAAAGACGTCGCCCCATTCACCGCCGAGGCGCCGATTTCCTGAAGCGGCGGGAACCATTCGTCGTCGCGATGTTCCGACCCGTTGAACATCAGATGTTCATAGAGATGCGCGAAGCCCGATTTGCCCGCGGGCTCGTCGGCCGATCCGACATGATACCAGACGGCTACCGCGACCTTCGGCGTGCTGCGATCCTCGTGGACGACGACACGCAGGCCATTGGGAAGCGTGAACTGCTCGAACGGCAGCACTTCGTCTGCGTGTACCGGCTGGACGAGCGAAAGGGCGGCGGCCGCAGCCGACAGCAAAAGGCTGGTACGGATCATGAGGAGAAGTTCCTGTCACATCTTTGGGGGAAGTCCGGCCGGCTGCCCGAGACAAAAGCAGCCGGCCGGAAGGGGAAATCGTCAGAAAGTAACGGCAACACCGGCCTTGATGCGGCGACCGCCGAGATAGGTCGCACCGCTGTAGAAACGGGGCGTGTCGCCCACGCCGCCGACCGAATTGAGCAAATCGGGGCTGTTCGTGCCCTTCAGCAGGTCTTCGCCTTCGACATAGAGGCGCAGCTTGCCGAAGCTCGGCTGCATCCAATATTCGAGGCGGAAGTCGAGCGTGCGGACACCCTCGC
This sequence comes from Sphingopyxis sp. YR583, assembly GCF_900108295.1. NCBI lineage: Bacteria > Pseudomonadati > Pseudomonadota > Alphaproteobacteria > Sphingomonadales > Sphingopyxidaceae > Sphingopyxis > Sphingopyxis sp. YR583. The sequence continues at coordinate 739,699 of NZ_FNWK01000001.1, forward strand.
GATACACCGACAAACCGCGCGGATAGAAATTGTCGAGCGTGCGCGACTGGAAGCCATAGGCCAACGTCGCGTCGATCCCATATTTGTTATAGGTCAGCGCGACGGTGCCCGAATGTTTCGGCTGGTTGTTGAACGCGATGCCGGAAAATTCGAAAACCTCCTGCCCGCCAGCGCCATAGGGCCAGTTATAGATCTGCGAACGCTTGCTCTTCGTGAAGGTGTAATTGGCGTAGATGCCAAGGCCGGCGAGCGCGCCCGGCAGGAAGTTGAAGCGCCGCTCGGCCTGAGCTTCGATGCCCCAGATCGTCGCCATCTTGTCGCTGTTCGAGGGAGTCGAGCCGGTGATGAAATAATTTTCGGGATTCGCGGGATCGAAATAGGGGGCGCCCTGAAAATAGATATGGTCGGGGAGCGGCACCGCGGCGAGCTGCGCGGGGCCGTTCGTCGCATTGGCCTGCAGCAGATTTTTGATGCGCTTGTAGAAACCCGACAGCTTGAGCAGGCCAATGTCCTTGTCATAATATTCGACGCTGAGGTCGAAATTATGCGTGGTTGCGGGCTTGAGGTCGGGGTTGCCGGTGTTGATCGTCAGGATCGGCTTCAACCCGTCGGGGCCCGGGATCGGAATGTTGATGAAGCTGATACGCGTTTGCGCCGACAACTGGCTGATCTGCGGCCGTGCGACCGACAGGAAATAACCGCCGCGGAAGATCAGATTGTCGCTCTCGCGATAGTTGAAAAGGACGCGCGGCAGCCAGTCGGTCGCGGTCGCCCTTTGGCTAGCGAGCTGCGTGAAATCATTCTGGAACTTGAGGTCGATGCCGAAGCCGCCGCCGTTCGACGGGTCGATCGGCCCGATATAGGTCGGAAAGATCAGATTGGAGGCCTCCAGCCGCGTGCGGTTGAGGCGCACGCCGCCGATGATCTCGAGCTTGCCGAAATCGAAGCGTGACTGGACATATCCCGCGAGATTCTGTTCGAGCGTGCGTTCGCGATTGATGTCGTCGGGTAGCACGATCGGGGTCAACAGGAGGCCGCTGGTCCCGTCGACATAGTCGTTCACATTGTCGACGAAATCCCGCAGCGATTCTTCGCTGATCACCACGAAGCGCGAACCGGTGACGCCGATGCGCGACAGATCGTTGGGGACAAGCTCGAGCGGCAGCGCACTGATCGGCACATTGCCGCCGAACTGCGAGCGCGTGAGCCGGCTCTGGAACTTGACGCGCTCGAACTGCACGCCGGCCTCGATATAGGTCAGCGGGCCCCAGCCGGCGTTGAATTTCGCGCTATATTCGCCCGTGTAACGGTCGTTCCGGCCACGTGTCGCGTCGATCTGACCGCTCGCGGCGTCGATCGTGAAGTTGGACGTGTCGTTGACGAAACCCCAGCCCGCTTCGGTCAGCAGGGGAAGCTGCAGCCCCTTGCCGCCGCGCGGACCGAAGGGCGTGACGATATAGCCGAGCGCCGGGTCGGTCGCGGCGGGCAGGAAATATTCGGCGCGCGCATCGGCGGCGGGCATGCGCAACTGCAATCCGAAATTCGATGGATGCCGCTCGCTACCATGCGCATAGCCGACCAGATATTTGAAATCGAACCGCCCTGCCTTGGTGCTTCCGCCCAGGCTATAGGTATCGGTGATGTTGCGCGCATTGCGATCGTACACATAATTTTGCGTGTGCTGGAGCGCTTCGTTGCCGGGCGTCAGGTCGACCATCAGCGCGGTGCGATTGCCGCTCGTCGGCGTCGCGACATAGTCGAGATCGACGCCGAAACTTTCGTTCAGTTGAATCGTCGTCCGGCGTGCTTCGCTGTGCTGGAAGTCGAATTTCAGGTTGCTGTGGTCGCCGATCTTCCACTCGGCCGAAAGCGTCGCGGCGACATTCTCGTTCTCGACATGGTTGAAGGTCGTGCCGAGGCTCAGCGGAAAGGCGCGCGTTGCGTCGGGCAGGAAAGGGAAAGTCGATAACGGGTGGACGGCGTCATATTGTTCGAGCGTCGGATTGCCGTCGGCGTCGGGTGGCAGGAACTCGCCATAGCGCAGATTATGGCCATAGCTGATCGAACGGTTGCTCGACTTGCGATACTGGACCGAGGCGCTGAGCCCGAAATTCTCGTCGGCGCCGAACTTGCCGGCGATCGTTCCCGACACCAGCACATCGTCGCTGAACTTCTTGCCCCCCTTTCCGCCTTCGACCAGCAGATTGGCGTAGCGGCGCGGCCGGTTGAGCGGCGACAGCGTCTCGATCTCGACGAGGCCACCGGTGCCTGCGCTGTCCTGGCTCGGGAGCAGGCTCTTGCTGATCGTGATCTTGCTGACCGAATCGGCGAGCATGTTCGAGAGGTCGGCGGAGCGGCCGACGCCGTTGCCGACGGGCAAGTTGAGCCCGTTGAGCTTCACCGCATTCATGTCCGGGTCGAGCCCGCGGATCATGATGTTAGTGCCATCACCGGTCAGCCCGTCGCGCTGGAACGAGACCCCCGCGACACGGCGCAACGCCTCCGAAATCGTCGTGCCGGTAAAATTGCCGAGGTCGTCGACCGACACGACGTCCGAGCTGTTTTCGGCGGTGCGCTGCAGGTTGAGCGCGTTGGCGCGCGCGCTGCGCGAACCATAGACGACGATCTCGCCGGTCGCGTTGCTGCCTTCGTCCATCCAGAATTCGGCGCTCGTCTGCTCGCCGCGGGCCACGTCGACGCGCGTCGATTGCTCGATGAAACCGAGGAAGGAAACGGTCAGCGTATAGCTGCCCGTCGGAACGCGTGCGAAGCGGAAATTCCCGAGATCGTCGGCAGTCGCGACCTGCCCCGTTTCCTCGATCCGCACGAGCGCGCCGGCGATGTTGCGATTGCCGTCCGACTGGGCGACGCGGCCCGAGATCGAACCCGCGCCTTCGGCCGCCGGACGATCCGATGCCGTAGGCGTGGTGCTGCCCGGGCGCGTGACGATGTAAGACCCGCCCGCGGTTTCGCGAAGGATCAGACCCGACCCCTGCAACAGCGCGCGATAGGCGTCGCCGGCGGTATAGCGGCCCCGCAGCGACGGCGCCGTTTTACCTCGCACCACCGAATTGACGAAGACGATATTGGTGCCGGTTTTCGAAGCGACATCGCGGAGCGAGCGGCCGAGTGGCTGTTCCGACAGGTCGAGATCATATTCGGCCTGCGTCCGGGCCGCGGCGGTATTGGAGACGATGGCAATCGTTGCGGCGCAAGCCGCGAGCGTGGCTTTCGAAATCATCAATGGCCCCCTTGTGGACGGGGTGTTGCTTGCGACCCGCCTCATTCAAGCAGACGCGCGATTGCCCCAAAACCGACATCGCGGTGAAATAAAATTTTCGCGAACCGATCCTAGCGAAATATAATTACCATTTTCATGGACTTAAAGAATGCCGCAATTTTACGTGAGCGGACGGCCCGCTACCGCTCGCGCCGCGAGGACACCAACATATATCGATGACGGGAAGGCGGCCTAGCGGCCCAGGCGAATCCGGCCCGCGTCGCGTTCGACCGTCAGCCCGTGCAACGCCGCGACCGCGTCAGCGAACTCCGCCGTGTCGTTCGTCGCGAAGACGCCCGAAACGGTAAGCCCGCCAAGCCGAGGGTCGGCGACATCGATCTGGGGCCCACCATAGCGACTGAGCTCGGCAATCGCGGCAGACAGCGGCGTATCGTTGAAGATCACCTGCCCTCGGCGCCACGCGGTCGCTGCCTCCGAAGAAACAGGGGTCACCATCGCGGCGGCATTGCCCGCGACGGCGAACCGCTCGCCGGGGGTCAGCATGGTGGATTGTATTGCAGGCGTACCGACCGACGTCGGATGCGTGTCGACCCGGACTTTCCCTGAGATCAGGGTCACGGTGACGGCGCCGCCCGTCTTGCGAACGATAAAGCTTGTCCCGATCGCGGTGACGCTCTTGTTGCCCGCAGTCACCACGAAGGGGCGCGCCGGATTGCGTGCGACCTCGAACATTGCCTCGCCATCGTCGAGGACAATGCTGCGCCGCTTTTCCTCATAACGGACGTTCAGATGCGTATCGGTGTTGAGCGCGATCCGCGTGCCGTCCTCCAACGTCGCGACCTTTTGCTCGCCGACCGTGGTCGAATAGCCCGTCGGCTGCTGGAGCAGCCACCATCCCGAGATCAGGACGACAAGCAGAAGTGAGGCGACGAGCGCGAGCGGACGGGCCCGCTCAGCCAGCCAAGTCCCGAACACGAGGCCGGGTTTGGCGTCACTAGCACTTGCCCCATCGCGCAAGACCGCAGCGCCGGGGAGGATCGCCCACACGTCCATGGCCTTTTCAAATGCCGTTCTGTGGCTCGCATCGGCTTCCAACCAGACGCGCAGTCCCGCCTCGGTCGCTTCGGTGCGGCCCGTCGACTCCAGCCGCGCGAGCCAGGCGGCGGCCTCGGCCGCAGTCCGCTCCGCTCCGTTCCCCCGGCTCACCATTGCTCCATCCACTTCATGAGCTGCAGCGTCGCGCGCGCGACCTGCTTTTCGACCGCCGCGACGGACATATTTTCCGATCGGGCGATTTCGGCGAAGGGGAGATTCTCAAGACGGCGCTTCAGCAGGATGCGCCGCGTTCGTTCGGGCAGTTGGTCGAGGCCGAGCGCAGCATGCGCCAGACGTGCGCGCTCCTCGACAATCTGCCGTGGATCAGGGGCTCCGTCGGCGATCGCCTCGACATCGTCATGCTCGGCGAAAGGCGCGCGGAGCCTTTTGCGCGCGCGATCGATCGAAAGATTCACCGCCGCCGTCACCAGCAGAGCCTCTTTCGATTCCGCCGCATGGGCCCGTTCATATTGCTCGACCTTGATAAAAGCGTCGTGCACCAATTCATCCGCATCCTCTGCAGGAACGCCACGCCGCATCACCGCCCGCCGGGCTTTTGCCAACATCTCAGCGAGGCTCGACATAGCGCTCCGGAATTACCTTCTCTTACTCCAGACGAACGATGTCGCATTTTCCGACATGCTGAGGCAACTTTCATCGCAACTGATCGGGAAAGTGCCGAGTTTACGCCGTTTGCTGCGACGTCAGCGAGTCACGAAGACACGCTCGGCTCTATTGCCTCACGAAGCATGACTCAATCCGGCGTCAGAACCATTTTGAGCGCGCCGGCATCGCGAGCATCGAACAGCTTATAGGCTTCCGCGCCGTCGCTCAGCGGAAGGCGATGGCTGATGTATTTTTCGGGCTTCAACCGCCCCGACTGCACCAGCGGGAACAGGGTCGGCAATTCCTCGGGTACCGAGCAGGTGCCGGCGCGAAAGGTCAGGCCCGCGGCAAAGAAGCGTTCGAGCGGGAAGGCATAACGCCGCGACTGCTGCACCCCGATCACCGACACGGTGCCCCGCGCGCGAACGAGGCGGAGCGCGAGGTCGACCGTCTCGTCGCGCCCGACAACCTCGATCGCACAGTCGAGCTTGCGACCTTTCGTCGCCTCGCGGATCGCCTCGACCGCCTCGCCGGGGTGGAGCGCGATCGCGCCTGCCTCCTCGGCCAGGGCGCGGCGCTCGGCGACCGGATCGATCGCGTAGACGACATGCGCGCCCATCACGAAGGCGCTCTCGACCGCCATCAGCCCGATCGGCCCGAGGCCGATCACCGCGACACTGCTGCCCGGCACGATGTCGGCATTTCGCGCGCCGAACCAGGCGGTCGCGAGCGCGTCGGTCATCAGCAACGCCTGTTCCTCCGACACGCCGTCGGGGATCAGTACCGCATTGACGTCGGCAGCGGGCACGCGCACCGCTTCCGCCTGTGAACCCTGCAGCTTCGCCGACAGGCCGTAGCACGAGCCCATGCCGAACTCGCAGAGATTGACGACGCCCGCGAGGCACTGGCGGCACGACCCGCAACCGACCGCGGCGGGGATCATCACCTTGTCGCCGACCTTCAGCCGCGACACGCCGCGGCCGGTCTCGACGACCTCGCCCACGGCCTCATGCCCGACGCAGAAGCCGACATCCTCGGAGAAGCCGTGGCCGTGATAGATGTGCAGGTCGCTGCCGCAGATCGCGCAGGCGGTGACCTTCACGATCGCATCGCGGTCCGACTGCGGCGTCGGGTCGTCCATGCTCTCGTAGCGGATGTCGTGCGCGCCGTAATAGCGAAGGGCTTTCATGGCCTTGGCTCCCTTTCCCGATCAGCGCCGGTTCGCGGCGACATATTCGGCGATCTTCTGCTTGCCGAGCTGCGACATATGCACTTCCTCGGGTCCGTCGGTGATACGGACGTAGCGGTTGAGCGTGAAGAAATAGGCGATCGGCGTATCCTCGCTGACCCCCATGCCGCCATGCGCCTGGATCGCGCGGTCGGACACGGTCTGTGCCATGGTCGGCGCGACGACCTTGATCGCCGCGATCAGATCCTTGGCCTGCTTGTTGCCATAGCGGTCCATTGCGTCGGCCGCCTTCAAGGTCAGCAGCCGCGCCATTTCGACCTCGCAAAAGCTTTTCGCCACGTCCTGCCGGATGCTGCTCTGGTCGGCGAGCTTCTTGCCGAAAGCAACGCGGCTGTCGACGCGGCGCGCCATATATTCGAGCGCACGCTGCGCCTGCCCGACCGCGCGCATGCAGTGATGGATACGGCCCGGCCCAAGGCGTCCCTGCGCGATCTCGAACCCGCGCCCCTCGCCGAGGATCAGATTTTCCTTCGGCACGCGGACATTCTCGAACCGCAGTTCGGACTCGCCGCCCGGCGAATTATAAGATCCGAAGATCGTCTGGTTGCGGACCACGATGACCCCCGGCGTGTCGCGCGGGACGAGGATCTGCGAATGCTGCGCATGGCGCGGCGCATCGAAGTCGGTTTTGCCCATCACGATGAAGAGGTCGCAGCGCGGGTGCATCGCGTTCGAAATCCACCATTTGCGGCCGTTGATGACATAATCGTCGCCGTCGGGGATGATCGACAGTTCAAGGTTGGTCGCGTCGGACGAGGCCACCTGCGGCTCGGTCATCACATAGGCCGAGCGGATCTCGCCGTTCAGAAGCGGCTTCAGCCATTTTTCCTGCTGGTCGGGCGAGCCGAATTTCGCCAGCACTTCCATGTTGCCGGTGTCTGGCGCCGAGCAGTTGAACACCTGGCTCGACCAGGGCACGCGCCCGAAGATTTCGGCGAGCGGCGCATATTCGAGATTGGTGAGCCCCGGCGAGAATGCGCCATATTCGTGCGGGAGGAACAGGTTCCACAGCCCCTGTTCGCGCGCCTTTTCCTTCAGCGCCTCCATCCCCGGCCATTCCTGCCAGCGGTTGTTCTGGTCGTGGACGAAGTCGTAATAGGCCTGTTCGTTCGGATAGATATGCTCGTCCATAAAGACTTCGATCTGTGCGATCAGCCCGGCGACCTTGTCGCTATATTCGAAATTCATCTGTCTGCCTTTCCTGAGAATATTTTAAAGCGAGAGCCCACCATCGACGATGAGCGTGTGGCCGGTGACGTATGAAGCAAGCGGCGACGCAAGGAAGATCGCGGCGCCCGCCATATCCTCGGGCGTGCCCATCCGCCGCTGCGGAATATGGGCGAGCGTGCCTTGCAGCCGCTCGGGATTCTGGGTGGTGACCTTGGTCAGCTTGGTATCGACGAGGCCGGGGGCGAGGCCGTTGACGCGGATGCCGTCGGCGGCGAACGCCTGCCCCAGGGTCTTGGTCAGGCTGATCGCGCCCGCCTTTGACGCGGCATAGGCCGGGTTGCCGATATTCGCCGTGAGCCCCGAGATCGAGCTGACGATGACGATCGAGCCAGCCGCGTCGGACAATTGCGCTCGAAACTTGCGCGAGATGTGCATCAGGCTGTCGAGGTTGACCGCCATGACGCGGTCCCAGCCCTCACGCTCGAACTCACCGCGGCGATAGACGACGGTGCCCTGACAGAGGATCAGCACGTCGAGCGAGCCGAACGGCAGCGGTGCCGCCTCGATCGCATCGGGGTCGCCGACGTCGACGCAGGTGTAGCCGAGGCCGGTCAGGTCCGAGCCGTCGGCCGCGTCATAATCGCCCGCCGCCCCGCGCGTGCCCCAGACATGCACATCGGCGCCGCGCAGGCGGAAGCCGTGCGCGACGCCGTTGCCGATTCCGCTCGATCCGCCGACGACCAGCACGCGCCGGCCCGTGAAATCGGTATCGTCTTTCATCGTCATTCCTTCAGCTAATGCGGCGCAGCGCGCGGTCGAACAGGTCGATGGTGTGGGCGTGGAGGCGGTCGCCGGTATCTTTCGGCGCCTTGCCGGCGCACGCTCGGGCATGCGTCCCTTCGAGGATGATCCCGAGCTTGTAGCAGGCGAGCACGACATACCAGTCGAGCGCCGAGAGATCGCGACCGCTGACGGCGGCATAATGCGCGACAAGTTCGTCGGGCGTCGCGAACCCCTCCCACGGCGTGATCGCGACATCGGTCGCACGCGGCGTGTCATCCTCGGGCCAGGTCGCAAGCAACCAGCCGAGATCGAGCAGCGGATCGCCGATCGTGCTGAGTTCCCAGTCGACGACTGCAGCGAGATCGCCGCTGTCGGGGCGCACCATCACGTTCGCGAGATGGAAATCGCCGTGAATGATACCGGGGAAAAACTCCCCCGGGCGATGCGCCTCGAGCCAGCCCGCGACGCGCTCGACGCCGGGGATGGCTTCGGGTCCGGGCCATTCGGCAAAATCGCGATAGCTGGCGAGCTGCGCTTTCCACCGGCCGACCTGCCGTTCGAGATAATTGTCGGGCTTGCCGAAGCCGTCGAGCCCGACCGCGCGATAATCGATGGCACCGAGCGCGGCGATCGCCTCGACCATCGACAGGCCGATGCGGTGGCGCACCGCGGCGTCGCCCGCGTGGAGCGCGGGCAGTCCCTGTGTCGGATTGAAGCCTTCGACCGGCTCCATCAGGTAGAAGGCAACACCCAGCACATCCTCTTCCGGACAGGCCGCGACGAGGCGCGGATGCGGCACGGCCGTGCCGTCGAGCGCCGCAAGCACCCGCGCCTCGCGGCGCATCGTCTCATTCGAATTGGCGCGCGGCACCGGCGGCGGGCGGCGGAGCACAAAAGCGGCGTCGCCGCGGCGAAAGCGCATCAGGATATTCTGTGTCCCACCCGACAGCAGCCGCGCGTCGGCGATCGGGCCGGTGCCGACGCCCTGCCCGGCCATCCATCGCTCCAGCGCCGAAAGATCGACATTTTCCAACTGTCATCGTCCTGCTAATGATTCATCCATCCAGATGGATGGTATTGACGGACAGATATGTCAATGGCATTTGCCCGATGATGAAGGCGAAAAATGATCCCCTACCTTTGGCGTCGGTCACCCTGATGAAATCGGTCGCGTTGCGGCTTTTTGCAGAACGCGGGATCGACGGGGTTACCTTGCGACAAATTGCCGAGGCACTCGGGAGCCGGAACCATTCCGCGCTGACTTATCATTTCGGTTCCAAAGAAGCGCTGATCCGCGAATTGATCGTGGATGGCGCAATGCAGATCGACAGTCGCCGGAACGCTGCGCTCGACCGCGCGAACGCGACGGGCGGCCCGCATAGCGTCCTCGAGGTCATGGAGATACTCGTCGAAACCTCGATCGATCCCGATCCGCCGGCGTGGGGAGAATGCTACAACCGCTTCGTCGTCGGGCTGCAAGTGTCGAACCGCGCGCTGTTCATGGATGCGCTCGCGGGGTGCTGGAACTCGGGTTATCAACGCTGCCTCGACGCCGTGCGAAAGCTGAAGCCCGACGTCCCCGCGGATATATTGAACCAACGGCTTGTCTTCATGGGCGGCGCAATCAGCGGCATATTGGCAGGCCGCGAAACCGAACTCGCCGACAAGTCGCGCGACCATCCGATGTGGTCGCATCCGCAGACGCTGCACCGCGTGGCGGAAGCCCTCGCGGCCATCGTCGACGGCTGATCGCAGCTCAGTTCCGCAGTTCGGCCTTCAATATCTTTCCCGCGGCCGAAAGCGGCATTTCGGCGCGAAACTCGACCGAGCGCGGGCATTTATAGGCGGCGAGCGTTTTGCGCGCATGCGCGATGATGTCGTCGGCATCCGCCGCCATCCCCGGTTTCGGGACGATCACCGCATGTACGCGCTCACCCCAGCGTGCATCGGCCAGTCCGACGACGGCGCATTGCGACACCCCCGGATGATCGGCGAGCACCGCCTCGACCTCGACCGAATAGACATTCTCGCCGCCTGTGATGATCATGTCCTTCAGCCGGTCGACGATATGGATATAACCATCCTTGTCCATCCGCCCGACGTCGCCGGTATGCATCCAGCCGCCGCGCAACGCCTCGGCGGTCTCTTCCTGCCGGTTCCAGTAGCCGGTCATCACCGCCTCGCCGCGCGCGACGATCTCGCCGATTTCGCCAACCGGCACTTCGCGGTCATCTGTATCGACAATGCGCGCCTCGATCGCCATGACCGCTCGGCCCGCGGAACGCACTCGGTCAGGATCGCGATGGTCGGAGGGTTTCAGCAGCGAGATCGACCCCGACGTTTCGGTCATGCCATAGCCCTGCACCAAGCCGACACGCGGCATGGCGGCAATCGCGCGGTCCATCAGCGCGGGCGGCATCGGCGCGGCGCCATAATAGATGCGCTCGACGCTGGTGAGGTCATGCTCGCCGAAACGCGGATGATCGAGCAGCGCTTGCAGCATCGTCGGGACAAGGAAGATGTCGGTAACGCGCTGCCCGGCTATCGCCGCCATCACCGCCTCGGCCTCGAAGGCGGGCAGGAAGACATGCCGCCCGCCGCCGAGCAGGCAGGCGAGAAAGCCTGAGATCGCACCGACATGAAACAGCGGCGCGGTGTGGAGCATGCAGGCACCCGGCGCCGCATCACCCGATCCCGCAAGACACAGGGCATAGGCCATCAGCGCGCGGTGCGAGAGCATAACGCCTTTCGACCGCCCGGTCGTCCCGCCGGTGTAAAGGATCATCGCCAGATCGTCGCCGTGGCGCAGATGCTCGTCGGGTTCAACGGTCGCGGCAATCAGTTGCTCGAATACCGGCCCCGCGATCACGACCTCGCGCAGCGTCGGCGCTTCGCGGCGAATGTCCGCCAGCATCGCCCGGAAACCCGGATCGACGATCAGTATCTCCGCACCGCAATCGGCGATCGCATAGGCGATTTCTCCCGGCGTCCAGCGTGTGTTGACCGGACAGGCGACCGCCCCCGCCCACAGGCTGCCGAACAGGAAATCGACGAACAGGTCGCCATTGGGCGCCAGCAATGCGACGCGGTCGCCCGGTGCGATGCCGAGCGCTTGCAGGACGGCGGCGATGCGGCGTGTTCGTAACATAACCTCGCGCCAGTCGCGCTGCCGCCCACCGTCGACCGTCGCGATGCGACCCGGTGTTTCGCGCGCCGAACGGTGCAGCGCCTGGGTGATTGCGAGCCCCGTCATGCCGATGCGACCGCGCGCCGTGCCATGATCGCACGTCCGGCCGCGACGACACCGCCGAAATAGAGCGTCGCCGCGCCGATCGCCGCCATCACATGGACAAAGCTCTCGCCTGCCTGCAGCAGCGGGGCCGCCATCACGGTCAGATAGAGCATATAGGGCCGGTTGATCAGCAACGGCAGCCAACCGCGCAGCTGCACGTAAATCGCCGCGACGATCAGGCCGAGCACCGGCAGCACCCCCGTCAGCCCGCCATGAATGGCGCCATATTGCAGCAGCCATGCCGTCGCAGTCCCGCCGCACGCGCCGACAAGGAGCGGTGCCAGCGCCTTGCCCTCGACCATGTCAACGCTACCCCAATACCAGAGCAGCAGGAAGCCCGCGTAAAGCGGCGTGAGTCCGAGAAGGAGACCCAGCACAATGAAGCCCGCGATCAGAAGCACGACGCCGCCGGTGACGATCGCCGCCATGCCGCCGCCCATCGCTTGGGTCGTTTCATCGCTCACCGCCAAGGCTCCACGACGATCTTCACCTGGTCGCCCGGCGACGCCAGCCGATCGAACGCTGCGGGCGCATCGCCGAGGCCGACCCGATCGGTCAGGAATGCCGATCCGTCGATCTCCCCTTCACCCAAAGCGTGCAGCGTTTCGGCGAACTCGTCGGGTGAATAGGCCCATACGAAGCTGAAGCGCATCTGCTTGTTGATGCCCAGCACCGGCAGGATGCGGTCATCCTCCATGCACGCACCGACGACGACGATATGCGCCAGTGGGGGTGCCTGTTCGAGCAGGTTTTGCAGCATGCCCGGTACGCCGACGCATTCGAAGACGATGGCGTCGCGCATCGACCGGCCCGAAAGCTGTGCGGTGCCGAAGGAGGCAAGCGTCGCGGGGACGTCGAGCGCCTCCCAATGGTCGTGCGGCGAGGTCGCGGCGGGATCGACGACGATGTCGGCGCCCAGTTTCTCGGCGCGCGCGCGGCGCGCGGGCGAGAAATCGGCGGCGATGATCGGGCCGACACCCCGGCGTTTCAGCGCGACGATCACCGCGAGCCCGATCGGGCCGCAGCCGATGACCATCGCGACGCTGCCGGGCCCCGGACTGGCCACCGCGACGGCATGGGTTCCCACCGACAACGGCTCCGTCAGCGCCGCAATTTCCGAGGGGAGCCCGTTCGGCACGGGCAACAACAGCGCCTCGGTGAGCGCCACCCGCTCGGCGAGCGCGCCGCGATAGCGGGTCGAAAAGCCGATCAGTTCGGCGCCCAGCGGACCGAAGGCGAAAGGTGTCGAGACGACGCGCGTGCCCGCCGCGAAACGCTTCTCGGTATCCGGCCCATGATCGAGGATTTCGGCGCAAAATTCGTGCCCCAGAACCAGATCCCGCGACGGATCGATGGTGTCGGGCGCGCCGCAGCGGCGCCCGATCTCGACGCCATGCTCAAGATGATGGACGGCGTGCAGGTCCGATCCGCAAATGCCGCACGCGAGCGTTTTCGCGACGATCTGTCCGGCCGCGGGAACGACGTCTGGGACGTCGTCGACGGTCAGTGCGGCGCCGCGACGGACGGCGGCGCGCATCGTGGCGCCGCTCATTTGATGCCTGCGAGTTCGGTCGGCTTGCGCTGACCTTCCCATCCCGGCTTCTCCTTGCGCAGCCCGTCGACGATCTTGTCCCAGAAAGCGGCGGTGTTGCCGCGGAAACGTATGTCGAACGCGTCGGCGGTGCGGAACTCCAGCACCTCGACGCCCTCGGGGCCGGGCTTGTAGGTATAGGGTACATCGGTGCCGACATAGAAGCCGTCACCCGGGCCGAGCACCTCGGTGCCGAGCTTCAGCGAACCGGCGATAATATAATAGAGGCAGTCGGCATTGTGGCTGTGCAGCGGCAACGGAAAACCGCTTTTGAACCAGGCATAGGTCAGGCTCATTCCCGGCATCGAGAAGAGCAGTTTCACCTCGTTTCCGTCATCGGCGCCCTCGGCTGTCGCGCGGACGATCCCTTCCTCGATCACCGGGGTGATGCCCGAATATTCCATGCACGATGTCTCGCTATACGGCGGCGCATCGGCCGCGCGATAGACTTCAAAGCTCGGTTTCTTGGCAGTCATCTTGTCTGTCCTTTCACGCTTGCGCGGCGGCGGCCATGACGTCGCGGAGATCGGGTTGCCCGGTGTGCGCGGTCAGCCCGCCGTCGACCGGAATCGAGGCGCCGGTCACGCCACTGGCATCGTCGGAGGCGAGGAACAGCGCGACGGAGGCGATTTCTTCCGCGCGGGCGAAACGGCCCGACGGTACGATCCGTTCCCACTCGGCGCGCAACCCCTCAATCTCATCGACGCCGGTCGTCAGCAGCGGGGTATCGACGGGGCCGGGGCAGATCGCATTGGCGCGGATATTGTCGCGCGCATGGTCGATGGCGACGCATCGGGTGTAATTGATCACCCCCGCCTTCGCCGCATTATAGGCCGTAAAACCATAGTCGGCAGCCATGCCCGAGGCTGACGCGGTGTTGACGATCGCGCCCCCGCCTCGCGCCTTCAGATGCGGGATGATCGCACGACAGGCGTAGAAGACGGCGTCGAGATTAACCGCGATGCAGCGGCGCCACTGCTCGACGTCCATGTCCGGCGTCAGACCGAAATTACCGATACCGGCATTGTTGAACAATATGTCGATCCCGCCGAACCGCCGGACCGTTTCGTCGGCGAGCGGCGCGAACGCCTCCGCGTCCGCCACATCGACCAGTTCATAGGCAACGCGTTCGCCCAGTTCGGTGCCGAGCGCGGCGGCGCGCTCGACATCGAGTTCGGCGATCATCACCGATCCGCCCTCGGCGACGAAGCGGCGCACGAACGCCTCCCCGATACCCGAGGCGCCGCCGGTGACGATCGCGGTCTTGCCTGCAAATCGCATCGCTTCAGCTCCCTTAGTAACGCCAGCCGACCGAGATGCCGTAGGTCGCGGGGCGCCCCGCCATCCGCCACGCGGTGTCGGCCTGGAAGGTCGAGTTCCAATAATATTCGTTGAAGATGTTGCGGCCCCAGAGCTGGACGCGCAGCTTGCCGTCCTCACTCTCGACGCCCGCCCGCACATCGACGAGCGTGCGGACGTTGATCCGCAGGATCGCGGGATCGCCGAAGGTCGAATTGGTCGCGCTGTTGTAATTGACGTTGGTGCCGATCACCGCATTCCAGCGATCGCTCACCGGCCATTTATACTGGACGTCGCCGGTCAGCTGCCACTTGGGCGTAAAGGGGAATGCCGATCCTTCATAGTCGGCGAAGACCCCGGTGCCATTATAGCCGGTGAATTCGTCGATCCGGCTTTTCACATAGGTGCCCGACAGGTTCGCGGTCAGCCCCTCGACGGGGCGCCAGTCGATCGCCGCCTCGACGCCATAGATGCGCGACGTCGGAATGTTGACCAGCCGTTCGAGCAGCCCGAAAATCGGATCGAGAATGCGGCCACGCACCTGCTTGTCCGAATAGTCGTAATAGAAGCCCGCGGCGTTGAGCTGCAGCGTGCGGTCCGCGAGCGGCAGCTTGAAGCCCGCTTCATAGGCAAGCAGCGATTCCTGCGTCGCCGGCAGGAAGCCGGTGAAGGACGAGGCCGGCACCGTCGGAAAACCGCCCGCTTTCCACCCGCGCGAAATATTGGCGTAGACGATCGCGCGATTGTCGAACGTATAGGTGAGCCCGCCACGCCACGAGATATTGTCCTGCTTGAGTTCGTCGACGACCAGCGACGGTTGGAAGGCAGGGCTGAAGGTCAAACAGCCGCCAGCGGGGATCGGCGTGATCGGCGGCGCTCCGGTGAACAGCTCGGTAAGCACGTTGAAGCTCAAATAGGTCGTGCCGTCACCGTCATAGCCGCAGCCATTGAAGCTGCGCTCGTTGCGCGTGTAGCGGATGCCGCCTTGCGCGGTCAGGTTCGGCGTCAGATCATATTCGACGTTCGCATAGCCCGCATAGGTGGTCACCTTCTGGTTGGTGAACACCGCCGAGACGGTCAGGATCGGCAGGCCGGGGATGATCACATTGCTGCTGAGATCGTTCGTGAAGAGGATCTGCTGCTCGCTTGCCTTGTCGTGCGAATAATTGGCGCCGAGGATCCAGCGCGCGTCGCCGCTGGTGCCGGTTAGACGCAGTTCCTGGAAGAAACTCTTGACGCTGCCCGGCGTATAGCTGTCGAGTTGGCGCCACTGCGTCGCGTCGAGATCCTGCGTCGCGTCGGTGTTGAATTCGAGCCACGATGTGATCGAGGTCAGGCGGACGTCGTCCGATACGTCGTAATCTGCGCGCAGCGAGGCCTGATAGAAATCATCGTCGCGGCGCATCGGCGTCGATGCCGACCAGTTGGCGGCGCGGGCATTTTCGGGCGCCAGCGGAGTCGCGAGCACATAGGGGTAGGCCCCGGCGGGGTTGTAGGGCGTGTGGCCGGTCAGCTGCGGCGCCTGCACATCCGACTTGTCGCGCCAGCCATTGAGGTTGAGCGTCACCTCCAGCGTGTCGACCGGGTTCCATACGACGAGCGCACGACCCGCAATGCGGCGCGAACTGCCCAGCTTGTCGTCGCGCGTGTAATTCTGCTGCCAGGCGCCGCCCTCGTCGACGCGTGCGCTGAGCCGCACGCCCAGCGTGTCGGTAAGCGGCGCACTGACGAAACCCGACAGTTCGAGCGCGCCGAAACGGCCGAAACTCGCGTCAGCGCCCGCCTCGAAATCGCTGCCCGGCTTGGCCGAGATATAATTGATCGCGCCGCCGGTGGCATTCTGGCCGTAAAGCGTGCCCTGCGGCCCCTTCAGAACCTCGACGCGCGACAGGTCAAGCGCGGCGCCCTGCGTCAGGATCGCAAAGGGCAACGGCACTTCGTCGACATAGACGCTGACCGCCGGCGATGCGGCAAGCGTCGATTCGTAAAAGCCAACGCCGCGGATCGTATAGACCGGGGTCGCGATCTGGCTCTGTGTAAAGGTCAGGCCGGGGACGATCTTGGCGAGGTCTGCGACCGTGCTGATCCCCTGCGCTGTGAGCTGGTCGCCGCCGATCGCGGTGATCGACATCGGGACCGAGTTTAGCGACTGTTCGCGGCGCTGCGCGGTAACGATAATCTCGCCCGCATTGTCGGCCGGCGCGCTGGCGGCCACGTCATCGGCACCTGCCTCCGCCGTTTGCGCCATAGCAGGCGTGGCAACGATCAGCGCAGCGTAGGTAACACCGGCGCACAGCTGCGCCGCCAATCCCTTGGGCATCATACTCTCCTTTTTGGGGCCGGCTTTTGATGCCGGCTCCCAGTTAGGAAACCAGATTACCTAAAATTAGTCAAGATCGACTAATCAGTGGTGACTATTTTTATTCTATGGCGCGGAACGTGCGGCAAGATTGGCGCAAAAGCGTCGGTGCCGCTCCTTCATTCGTTCGATCGCAGCGATGATCATCGGGCGCGACTGGTTCACGCTATTCTCGATGATCAGGCCGCGCACGCTTGCGATCAGCAACCAGCCGTGGGGAACCAATGCCTCGGCATCGGTAAAACCCGCCTCGCTTGCGAGCTTGATGAACTCGTCGTGGATTTCCTGTTCGACCCTGCTGGTGATCGGCTGCAAGCCGTCGAGCAATTCGCGGTCCCAGCGCGCCGCCAGCAGGATATCTGTCAGCGCCAGTCCCTCGGGCAACGAATGCGTTTCCCACGAGATACGTGCGTAGTCGGACAATCGTTCGAACGGGTCGTCGATCGCCTCCGCCATGACACGCGCCGAGTCCATCACGCGGCGCATCGCCAGTTCCGCCGCCGCCGCCATCAGCGCAACCCGGTTAGGAAACTGGTGCAATACCGAACCGCGGCTCAGTCCGGCTTCGACCATCACATGTTCGATCGTCGTCGCGGTGAAACCCGCACGCACGATACATTTGATCGTCGCATCAAGAATCTTTTCGCGCGTGTCGATCCCGCGTTGCGTCATCCGGCGCGGCCGGCTGGAAACGGGAACGGAGGCTATCTCACTCATCGGACCATTTGGCTGCGCGGTATCGAAAGGTCAAATTCTGTCGATGGCTCTTCGCCACCGGGGATTCCTATCATGCACGTCCAGATCAGCTTCGAGGCCGGAGGAAGACCGCCGATCCGGCGGCGTGGTTTTCATCGACCCACGCCGCCGTTTCGGGGATTATTGCAAGCGGGCGAGATTTTAGAACTCGCCGGCCACACCGACCCGCACGGCGGTGTTGTTGCTGCCCGCATAGGAAACGCCGGCAGTGAAGGCCATCGGCGCCCCGGTATCGAAGCGATGTGCAATCGACGCGCCAACCGCCTGCTCCCCGCGGAAGGTCGCAAGGTTGAAGGTATAGCTGGTCTTGCCAGGCTCCGAAGGCATCGGTGCGGGGGTCAGAGCCACCGCAGCGGCCGTACCGCGCTGCGCCTCGCGGCGATCGCGATCGGTGATCGCGTAGAGGTCGCCGATCTGGGCACTGTGCGTTGCGGCCAGTGCCTGCAGTGCCGGAAGAGCCGTCGACGTCATGGTCTCGAGCGACGCGATCCGGCCATTTTGGGTCGCATTGACCGTCTGCACCGTGGCAATTTGCGCATCCTGCGCCGTGTTGGCACCCTCCACAGCGGTGAGCCGTCCATCCTGCACGACATTCTGGGCCAAGGCCGCGCTGGCATCGGTCGCAGCGCCCGTCGCCGTGGCCTGCGCCGCTGCCGCCTCGGTCCGTGCGGTATTTGCTGTCGTCTGGGCCGCCGCCGCGCTGGCGACAGCTGCGTCGGCGGTTGCCTGTGCCGCGGTGGCACTTCCGGCACCGGCATTCGCCGCCGCCAGCGCCGAATTGGCGGTTGCCTGCGCCGCGGCGGCCTTCGCATCCACGACATCAAGCTGCGCCTTGTTCACGGCATCGGTCGCACCGGTTCCGGCGGCAACGTTGACGACACGGCGTTCGCCGCCAACCAGCCCGACCGAAACGCTGTTGGCCTGATTGGCTACCGACCCGTTGCCCAACGCGACGCTGTTCGCCGCGGTGGCCCGGCTGCTTGCGCCAAATGCGCTGCTGTTATTCGCCGACGCCGTGCTGCCTACGCCATATGCGGAGCTGAAATCCCCCGACGCCGTCGTGGAGGAGAAGGTGGTGGAATCATATCCCCCCATCGCGGTGCTCGAAACTCCGGAGGCTTCGACGCGGTTGCCGACTGCGGTGCTGGAACTCCCCGATGTCGCGCTATAGCCGAGCGCGGTGCCGAAAAATCCGGCCTTGCTCTGTCCGCCGATGGAGACGCCGAAATTGGTCGCTTCCGCACTAAGTCCCAGTGCGACCCCAAATTCACCAGTCACTTTGCTGTCCCGGCCGACGGCAACGCCGTCGGCATGACTGACCGACGCCCCCTGACCGACGGCAACGGAATTGCTACCAAAAGCAACCGCGTCGGCGCCCGTGCTGTTGACTTTCACATAAGGGTTCGCCGCTGACGCGAGGGCGCCTTTGAGCTGCCCCACCGTTGCCGCGTCGCTATCCGCGCTGCCCGCCGCAACATTGGTGATCTGACGAAGATTCACCTGCGGCGTCAGCGTGGCATCCACATAAGCGCCGCCGACGGAAAATTCGCCTGTCGAAGACTGGGGAGCGGCCAAGCCATAGGCGGTGTACCCGGCAACCGCGCCACGGTCCGCATTGGAATTGGCGCCGATCGCGATGGAATTGCTGAGAGCTGTTTTGGCACCACCGCCGAGCACCACGGCATCGGCCGCCCCGGCCGACGCGTTGCTACCGAGAGCCGTGGCATTTCGCGCGTTGGCCCTCGCCAGAAAACCGACTGCGGTGGCGTCGGTTTGCGTGTCATTGCCGGCGCCCGCCTGAGAGAATGCGCCAATCGCCGTGCTTCGGTCGGAAAGGATCAGGCTGGTAGAGCCGATTGCGGTCGCGTCGTCGGGTTCGATCCCCGGCTCTGCCAAGGTACCGCCAACCCGCGCGTT
This sequence comes from Sphingopyxis sp. YR583, assembly GCF_900108295.1. Lineage (NCBI taxonomy): Bacteria > Pseudomonadati > Pseudomonadota > Alphaproteobacteria > Sphingomonadales > Sphingopyxidaceae > Sphingopyxis > Sphingopyxis sp. YR583. The sequence goes on from NZ_FNWK01000001.1 coordinate 759,057, forward strand.
TCCGCCGATCACGACAGTGCGATTGCCATCCGCCTGCGCGCGATAGCCGATGGCGACGCTTGCATCCGGCACATCCGGAAGACCATCGGGATTGGGATTGAGTTTGGTCAAACCCACGATATCGACGACGGCGCCATTCCCAACGGCGGTTGCGCCATCGGCGTAGGTCAGAGCACTGGTGCCCAGCGCCGTCGAATTATTGTTGTTCGCCCTGGCTCTGTAGCCAACCGCGTTGCTACCGTTCCCAAGGGCCTTGGCGTTGGAACCCACGGCGGTCGCTTGCACCGCGACCTGTGTGCCATCGTCGCTGGTGACCGTGGCGTCGACGCCGCATTCGGTCGAGCTCGGCGCCAAGGGATCGCCGATGTTGCATTCGGGGGTTGGGTCGGCATGGGCAACGCCCGGTGCCAGCAAGGAAGCAGCAAGCGCCAACGGCGCGGATCTGGTCAGAAAATGCTTGGTATTGATCATGTTCATGGCTCCAAAAATGGGACGCGCCGCTTGCTTGATACGGCTCGCTGGTCCCGCACGCTGACCCTGCGATGCGGTTAGCGCGGGCGGCGAAGCCTCGCCCCACATGAGCATGTGGCCCCCACCTACCCATTCATGTGGGTTTACTGCGCGAGCCGCGCGGCTATCGTCCGCGGGACAACAGAACTGGAGGCGACGAAGGTGATACGCGTTGCGATTATCGAGGATGACCCGATCCTGGCCGGGCGTTTCGCCGACGCCGTCAACGCCGCGACCGGCATGATGGTCGTCAACAAGGCGAACAGCGTAATCAGCGGCAGCGGCCTCGTCGATGCGGGCGGCTACGACGTGCTGCTGTGCGACCTCGGTCTTCCCGACGGCGACGGCACCACATTGATCGCCAAGGAGGCGGCCAAGGGGCGCGACACCGATATATTGGTCATCACCCAGTTCGCCGATCAGCAGAAGGTTCTGGACAGTATCCGCGCCGGTGCACGCGGCTATCTCCTCAAGGACCAGCGCATCGAATCCTGTGTCGAAGCGATATCGGAGATACGGCGCGGCGGTTCTCCGATATCGCCAGTCATCGCGCGCCGTATCATGGAGCAAATGGTCGAGGATCGTTCGCCAACGCTTCCGCCGCCCGTGTCGCCGCTTTCGGAGCGCGAGACCGAGGTTCTGCAATTGCTGGCGCGGGGGTTTTCCTATGCCGAATGCGGTGACATCCTGCACGTCTCGCTCAACACGATCGGGTTTCACGTGAAGAACATCTACCGTAAGCTTGAGGTAAACAGCAGGGCGGAGGCATTGTTTGAAGCGGGAAGTCAGGGCCTTATCGCGCGCAATTAAGGCGCTGATCCTGTTGCTGCTGGCCTGGCCCGCGCACGCGCTGGCCGAGCCCTCGCTCAACGGCATCGCCCGCGAAAACAGCAATGGCGCGGAGATTCTGCGCTTTACCGATGCCGACTATATTCGCACCGACAGTTCGCTCGTACCGACCGGCGGATGGGAGCGCGGCCCCGCGCGCCAGGGTTTCGCGTTCGAGAAGATGGGGGCAACCTCGACGACGAAGACGCTCTGGCTGCGGCTACGTTTCGATCGCCGGATGCTCCCCGCCGGCCCCATCGCGCTCTACACCGAAAATAATTACGAGCGCATCGCGGTCCTGCTCAACGGGCAGGACATTTTCCGCAATTTCACCGAGGGCGACGATCGCGCGCTCGGCTGGTATCGCCCCGAGATCGTTCGCCTGCCCGCCCCCTTGCTTGCCGAGGGCACGAACACTTTGATGGTCAAGATCGAAAGCAACTATGATCTGGTCAGCGGCGATTATTACATCGGCCCCGCCGCCGCGCTCGATGCGCGGCACGAGCGAACGCATTTCTGGCGCATCACGGGCGTACAGGCCGCCAACCTGACAATGATCGTGCTCGCCGCGGCCGCGCTCTGGTTCTGGCTGCTTCGCCGGGGCGATACGGAACTGCTTCTCCTCGCCATCCTCGGTTTGATGTGGTTCGCGCGCGACTATAACTTCACCGCCGTCCGGGCGCCTTTCAACATCATCGCGTTCAAGACGATGACCTATTATGTCGTTTATCCGGCCATGTCGGCGAGCCTCGCCTTTTGCCTCGTCTATGTCCGACTGCGACGGTGGAAGCTTCATGGCGCGATCCTGCTGACCGCTGGCGTGCTCCTGTGCCTGATAAGGTTTGCGACGGTCGAGTGGGGATGGACCGGCGCCTTTGGCACGGACTCGATCGGGAATTTGCTGGCCGTGGCCTGCGTGGCCTATACCGCCTTCCTGTTGCTCATGCATTGGCGTCGGACCCACGACGCCGGTGCGGCTCTGATGACCGTGTGCCTTGCTGCGATTATCGCCGGTACGACCCACGACATCGGCCGGCAATGGGACAGCCGCCTTTGGGACGGTCTCGGATTTTTCCTCCAGCCCTATATCGGCAGCCTGTTCTGCCTCGTCCTGCTGTTGTCTTTCGGGAGGCGAGCGAACCTCGCCTTCGGACGACTGGAAGGCATTAATGCCGAGCTCGAATCCAGGGTGGACGATGCCCGCGCGGCCCTTGAGGAACGCGAAAGGGAAGTCCGCGAACTGGAGGTCGCGCGCGCACTCGAAACCGAACGCGGTCGCATCATGCGCGAAATGCACGACGGGATCGGATCGAACCTCGTCGCCGCGCTGACCGTAGCCGAGCGTCAAAATCACCCGCCCGCATCGATCGCGACGCTGAAGCGCGCGCTATCCGATCTGAAATTGACCGTCGATTCATTGGAACCCCTTGCAGGGGATGTCGTGGCTTTGCTCGGGAACTTTCGTCATCGGGCCGAACCCGATCTGATCGAGGCGGGCATCAAGCTTCACTGGAATGTCGATCGGTGCGACAGGATCGAATGGCTGGATGCGACCAATTCGCTGCACCTGCTTCGACTGTTCCAAGAGGCGCTCGCCAATGTGATGGTGCATTCGGGGGCGACGAGAATCGACCTGGCGTGCGTCGAGGATATACGTGGCACCGCATCCGGCGTGACCGTCTCGATCAAGGACAATGGCTCGGGTTTCGACGTCGGCCGCGTCACGTCGGGTGGCCAGGGCCTCAGCGGCATGCGCAGCCGTGCCGAAGCGATAGGCGGCCTGTTTCTTTTATCTTCCATACCTGGCGAAGGAACCGCCATCTCGGTTTGGCTTCCCTACGTTCGAACGACCGGAGTTCAATGATCCGCTGTCACAGACCGGCAGCTTTCAATTCCGACCAAATCAAGCGAACGCTCTTTTCGCTGACCAATGGCGCATGCCCCATGGCGACGCATCCGGATTGGTACACTTCAATCGCCCTGCCTTGGGGCTTTCCTCTCCGCCTCCTTGGCCGACACTTGGTGTACGCCAGCTTTTTTCGGGTGCGATGTCACAGCCGGCGGTTCCCGCTCGTCAGGCATGATGACGCCAATACCGGCTCAAACAGGAAAGGAAGATCAAATGAAGCGCTTGAATTGGCCCGAGGTGGCTCCGGCTGGAGCAAAAGCGCTGTATGGCGTGCATCATTACGTCACCAATAACACCGCCCTCCCGGAAGAACTGATCCACCTAGTCTTCCTCCGGGTGTCACAGATCAATGGATGCGCCCACTGTATCGATCTACACACCCGCGATCTTCTCAAGACGATGCCAATCGACAAGGTCGCGCTCCTTCCGGTCTGGGAGGAAGTCCCGCACCTGTTTCCCGACCAGTATCGCGCGGCGCTCGCATGGGCCGAAGAAGTCACGCGAGTCAGCGAGACACATGCTTCGGACGAGGCCTATGCCGCAGCATCGGAAGCTTTCGAAGCCAAAGACCTCGTCGATCTGACGATCGCGATCGCGGCCATGAACGCGTTCAACAGGCTAGGCGCGCCATTTCGTCTTCCGGTGGCGGCGAAACCCTGACCTATGGGCTGGGCTGGGCCGGCTTCTGCGACGGCTGCAACAATATGATACAAATTTCATATTGCTATTGCGACTGATTATTAATAAGCGCCCTTTTCGTTGCCGTATTGGCCGATTGAGGGAGTGATCATGCGAGTCCGAACTGTCGGCGCAGCCGTCGCGGCATTTCTGCCGACAACATTGCTCGCGCAGGAACCGGGCCCGCAAAACGTAGCAAATGAAGAAATCCTCGTCATCGCGACCGGGCAGAGCACAGCGTCAGCGAGCACCAAGACCGATACGCCGCTGATCGAAAATCCGCAGACGATCACGGTCGTCAACCGCGCCGAAATGGATATTCGCGCAGTGGACAGCGTATCCGACGCACTCTCCTATGTTGCGGGGGTTCAGGCGCAGCCGCAGGGCAACGACAATCGCGTCGACGAAGTCACGGTGCGCGGTTTCGGTGCCGGAGGCTTCGGCAGCAACAATAATTTCGTCGACGGCCTGCGTCTGCCCGCTGGCGGCCAATGGACACGCCCGGCCTTCGACCCCTTCGGCCTGCAACAGGTCGACGTGCTCAAGGGGCCATCGAGCGTTCTCTATGGCCAGACCGCGCCGGGCGGCATCGTCAATCTGGTGACCAAAAGGCCAACCTTCCAGGCGCATGGCGAGATCCTGTTCCAGACGCAGGCCTTTGGCGACCTGGATCGCGCACGCCTGCTCGTCAGCGCCGACGTCGGCGCGCCGCTGTCCGATGCAGTCGCGGTCAGGCTGGTCGGAGTCGCGTCGCATGGCGAAACGCGCGCGAAGGACATGCCAAATTCGCGCTATTATCTGGCGCCCAGCATCACCTTCCGTCTTGGCGAAGACACGACATGGACGCTGCTCGGCCAATATCAGCGCGACGAAGGCGCATCGACCTTCCAATTCCTGCCGCGGCTCGGGACGCTGGTCCCGTCGAACGGCAAATATATCTCGCTCGACGCCAATCTGGGCGAGCCGGGCTGGAACGATTTCGACCGCAACCAATATATGGTCGGCTCTTCCTTCGAACATCGTTTTGGCGACAGCTTCGCGATCCGCAACAACACACGCTATACCAAGATCGACAGCCTCTATCGCGCCGTCGTGATGGGCGGCGATACGCTCGCGACCTGCCCCGTCAACATCCCGGGCTGCATTCCGGGCCAGTCGATCCAGCGCCGCGCGGTTCAGGGTGTCGGCAAATCGGAAGGCTGGGCTACCGACACACAGATCGAAGCGCGCTTTTCGACCGGCGCGGTCGAGCATGTCGTATTGGGCGGTGTCGATTATTTCCACACCGACTGGTCGCACGACCGTGATGGTGTCGCGAACGCACTCGTGCTGCCTTTGATCGACATCTTCAATCCCGTCCCGCGCGGAACGTCAGGTTATGCCGGCGCGCTCAGCCCGCAAGTTCATGGCGGCGCGGTATCGAAGCAGACTGGCATCTATCTGCAGGATCAGATTTCGGTCGGCAATCTGCGCCTCGCCGTCGGCGCGCGCAACGACTGGGCGACCGACACGCTGTCGAACAGCCTGACAACCTCGGCTTTCAAATTGAAGGCGGAATCCTTCACCTGGAACATCGGCGCCGTCTATCTCTTCGATTTCGGGCTCGCGCCCTATGCCAGCTATTCCGAATCCTTCCTGCCGCTTCAGAATGACCCCGTCACCAATGCAACGGGCAAGCCGTTCGTCCCGACAACGGGGCAGCAATATGAAGCTGGCCTGCGTTTTCAGCCGCCGGGGCGGAACATCTATCTGACGCTGTCGGCATTCCAGATCACCCAGCAGAATCTGCTGACCGCCGATCCGGTGAACCGTTGCGGCCCGACGCTCACTCCATGCCAAATCCAGATTGGCGAAGGCCGCTATCGCGGGATCGAATTCGAAGGCCGCGCGACGCCGGCCGATGGCCTGACGCTGATCGCAACGGCAACGCGGACCAAGGCGACGGTCCGCAACGGCGTTGCCGCGCAGATTGGCAACGATCTGCCCCAGATCCCCGACTGGCAAGCCTCGGCCTTCGCCGATTACCGCATCAAGGCGGGCGCGCTCAAAGGGATCGGGTTCGGCGGCGGCGTCCGTTACACGGGCGAAAGCCGGGGGCTCGTGAGCAACGATCCGCTCTTCGAAATCCCGTCCTTCACCTTGTTCGACGCCTTCGTCCGTTATGACGCGCCGGACTCGGGCCTGTCGCTCGCGATCAACGCCCGCAACCTGTTCGACAAACGCTATGTGTCGACCTGCACCGCGGCGCAGGCCTGCTATTATGGTCAGGGCCGGACGGCGACCGCACGCCTGCAATATCGGTGGTAATCATGGAAGGCAGAAGGGTGACTCTCGAACGTTCGGCCACCTCGCGCCGCGGCGCACTGATGCTGCTCGGCGCCCTGCCGCTCGTCCTTGCGGGCTGCGGCAAGGGTGAGGACGGAACCAAGGGTGACAAAAAGGCCGCGCTGACCGATCTTCGTGACCGGCCGCTCGACCTGACGTCGCCCGCTACCCCGCTAACGATCGATGACGGCCGCTATCTGATCGCGCTGTCGCTGATCCATCCCGACCCGGTCAGCCTGCTGTCGGGCTGGTCGGGCGACGTCAACCGCATCAGTCCCGAACAATATAAGGCCTATGTCGCACGCTTCCCCAAGCTGGCGACGCTGCCCAAGACGTCCAATTCGTCGGACGAGTTCAGTGTCGAAGCGGTACTGGCCGCGGCGCCCAAGGCCGCGATCGTGTCCTTGGGTTCGGGACCGACCGACGCGCAGGTCAGTCAGTTGACCGGCGCCAAGGTCGGCGTGGTCTTCATCGACTTCTTCTCCCACCCGTTCGAAAATCAGCCGCGCAGCCTGACGCTGCTCGGCCGCCTGATCGGCCGCGAGGAACAGGCGGCTGCTTACAATAAATTCCGCCAGGACAAGCTCGACGTCATCAGCAAGCGCGTCGCGTCGATCCCCGCCGACAAGCGCCCGACGGTATTTCTGGAAGCGCATGCCGGGAATGGCCCCGACTGCTGCAACTCGCCGGGCAAGGGCAATGTCGGCGACTATATCAGCTTCGTCGGCGGCAAGAATATCGGCGAAGATGTGATCAAGGCGCCGTTCGGCAAGCTCAACCTCGAATATGTGATCGACAAGAATCCCGACGTCTATATCGCCACCGGCGGACCACATCTGGAAAAGGCGGGCGGGTTTGTCGTCGGCCCGCAATATGACGAAGCGCGATCGCGCGCCTCGCTCAAGAAAGTGACCGAGCGCCGCGGGATCAGCAGCCTCGCGGCGATCAGCGCGGGCCGCGTCCATGGACTGTCACATCAGCTCATCAATTCGCCGATCGACATCGTCGCGACCGAGGCGCTCGCAAAATGGATCCATCCCGACCTGTTCGGCGACCTCGATCCGCAAGCCACGCTCGCCGCGATCAACAAGGACTTCCTCGCCGTCCCTTATGAAGGATCATATTGGACCGACCTTCAGCCCTCCCCCGCTGTATCAGGAGATTGATATGACCATGCGCAATGCTTTCGGCCTGTCGGCCGCCCTCGTCACGCTCGCAACCGTGACAATCGCCTGGGCGCAGCCCACCGTGAACCAGTCGGCCAAGGTCGCGCCGGGCGGGCTGTACGAGATCGTGCAGAACAGCGCCAATAACGAGCTTTACATCGCGGCGGTCGGCCCGCGCGGTGAAACCAAGGGCGCCATCGCACGGCTCGACGGCAACACCTTGCAGCCCAAGGGGTCGATCGATGTGTCGGCCAGCCCGCTTTACGGTCTCGCGATCAACCAGAAGACCCAGATTCTTTATGGCACCGACACGCGCAACGGCTCGGTGTCGGCGGTCGACATCGCGACCGGCAAGATCGTCGGAACCGTGCAGGTCGGCGAAAAGGCGCATGTCCGCCAGATCGCGGTCGATGAAGGCGCGAACAAGGTCTACGTCACCGTAGTCGGCGCCATGCGCGGCAGCGATACGCCGAGTGCGATCTGGGTGATCGACGGCAAGAGTAACAAGCTCGACCGCGTCCTCTCCGTCCCGGGCATTTCACTGACCGGCCTCGCGCTCGATCCCGCCAACAAGCAGATTTTCTCGACCGGCATGAACAGCAACGACGTCATCGTCCTCGACAGCGAGAGCGGCGCGGTCAAATCGCGTTGGGCGAGCGGCGGTGAGAATGCGATCAACGTCGCATTCGACAGCGCCAGCCAGCGCCTGTTCGTCGCCAATCAGGGCAACGGCATCCTCGGCGTGCTGAACGCGAAGGATGGCTCGCTCATCAAGGCGATCCCGACTGGCGAGGGCGCACTGAGCGTCGCCTACAACGGAGCGGTCGGCCAGATCTATGTCGCGAACCGCCGGGCCGGCACGCTCAGCGTCGTCGATGCGAAAAGCTACGAAAAGCTTGCCGATCTGGAAACCGGCACCTTCCCGCAGACGATCGCGATCAACCGCGCCGACAACAGCGTCTATGTGACGAACAAGGCCCGCGGCCTGCCGCGCGACGCCGCGCCCGGCACGCCGCCTATCGACGATCCGAAGGGCGATACCGTTACGCGAATCACCCCCTGATTTCGGAAATTCCATGCTCTCCGGCGCGCCCGGTCCCTCACGGGGCCGGGCGTTGCCGTTTACAAAACGTCGTCGATGACCATGCGGAGCGAACCGCGCTCGCAATGATCGATACGCGCCTGAACGCGCCACACGTCGGCAAGAACCGCAGGCGTAATCGCCTCTTCGGGAGTGCCCGTGGCCGTCACCTGACCGTCCGACAGCACGACGACGCGATCGGCTATCCGCGCCGCGGCCTGAAGGTCGTGAAGGACCAGTACCGCAATCATCCCCTGCTCTCGCGCCAGATTTCGCGCGAGGTCGAGCACGCGTAGTTGATGATTGAGATCGAGCGCGCTCGTCGGTTCGTCGAGCAGTAGCAATCGCGGCGAGCGTATCAACGCCTGCGCCAGCGCCGCGAGTTGGCGTTGTCCGCCCGACAGCTCGTCGATCCCGCGCATCGCCAGCGTGTCGATACCGACACGGCCGAGTACCGTCATGGCGCGCTCCGCGGAATCTCCACCGTCACGCCGCCCGGTCGGCGATGCTTCCAGCGCACCGATCACCGTTTCGAGGACCGTTAACGCCACGCCCTGCGGCAGCGTCTGCGGCATATAGGTCACCGCTTTTGCTCGATCGGCAAGCGGCAGGCCGGTAAGTTCGACGCCATCGAGCCGCACCGATCCCGACGCGGGCGCTAGCCCCGCCAAGGCACGCAGCAAAGTGCTCTTTCCGGCTGCATTTGGACCAAGCAACACGACCGTCTCGCCGGCGGCGATCGGCGGCAACGATAGGTTTTCGATCACCCGGCGGTCGCGATACCCCGCGGACAGGCCGCTGACATGAAGCCCTGCACTCATGCGCCGCGCCTTCCGCTGCGAAAGATCAGGAACAGGAAGATTGGAACGCCGATCATCGCCGTCACGATACCGACCGGCATCAGCACACCGGGCACCAGCAGTTTTGACAGCGTCGATGCGATCGACATGATCGCAGCCCCCGTCAGCATGCTGGCCGGAAGCAGATAGCGATGATCTTCGCCCAGCAACATGCGTGCGATATGGGGACCGACGAGCCCGATGAACCCGATCGCCCCGACAAACGCGACCGCGGTCGCGGCAAGCAGACTGATGCGCAGCAGCGACAGGAAACGCAGCCGGGCGACATCGACCCCGAAGCTTTGCGCCCGATCCTCGCCCAGCCGCAGCGCGGTCAGCGCCTTGGCCGATGCCAGCGAAAAGGGCGCGATGCCGAGCAGAACGAGCGCAAGCACGCTGACATTGCTCCAAGTCGCGCGCGACAGCGAACCCATCGTCCAGAATACCAGTTGCTGAAGCGCCTCCTGCGACGAGAGAAACTGCACGAGCGAGGTCAGCGCGTTGAAGGCAAAGACAAGCGCGATGCCGAGCAGAACGAGCGTTTGCGCCCCGCCTACGCGCTGCCGCGACACCGCTTGAAGCAGCATCATCGCGAGGAAGGCGAAGAGAAAGGCGTTGAGCGAGACCATCCAGTCGGTCGCCCAGCCCCCGGCGAACGGCAGGCTGATGCCCAGCACGATCGCGAGTGACGCGCCAAAGGACGCCGCCGAGGATACGCCCAGCGTAAAGGGGCTCGCCATCGGATTGTCGAGGATGGTCTGCATTTCCGCACCGGCAAGCGACAACGCGCCGCCAACCATCACCGCCATCATCGCATAGGGAAATCGCACGTCCCATATGATCGCCCGCTGGCCCGCCGTGATGCGGTCGGAATGGACGATGCCGTACAGCACGTCCGACGCGCCCATGCCCGACGGCCCGGTCACCAGGTCGGCGACAAAGGCGGCAACAGCGAGAATGGCGATGACCGCAATCACGATCAACCGCCGCCGCACTGCACGCCGATAATCGCCCAGCATGTTTTCCATCGTCGGAGAGAGTCCGGCCGACTGGATCATGACATTTTGTTTCCCCGGGATTGGCATGGGTTGATCGAAAGGCGCATCAATGCCATCCGCCTTATTGAAAATCGCTCGCAATTCCAGCCCTAATCGGATCATGCCCCTTTCCGCCGCCCCGACAGACGACAGCAGCGCGGTAAAGCGCCTTTCTCTGACGCTTCCGTATCAGGACGGCGCGTATCGCATTGCGGTCCATGCGCCCGCAGGGGCCCCGCCCGCGGGCGGCTGGCCCGCGATGGTGATGCTCGACGGCGAGGGATGTTTCGAAACGGCTGTCGAGGCGCTAGCACGCATGAGCCGGCGCCCGGACGCGACCGGCACATCACCGCTCGTCCTGATCGGCCTGTCCGCGTCCGGGCGCGATCCGCAAAGGCGGCATCGCGAACAGGATTTCGGACCGCGCGGTTCGGCATCCCCCTTCGCCGATTTCATCGAGACCGAGCTGCTACCTTCCGTCGCTAACAAGGTGCCGGTCGATCGGTCCGCGCTCACTTTGTTCGGTCATTCGCTCGGCGGATATTTCGCGCTTTGGATGCTGACGCATCGCCCGCACCTGTTCGCTGCGGCCGCAGCGATCAGCCCGTCGATCTGGTGGGACGCCGATGCGCTACGAAATGCCCTTGCCCGAAAAGCGCCGTCGAACCCGACCGTCCTGCTATGTGTCGGCGAGTGGGAGGACGCCCTGCCGCCCTGGCAAGATGCCCGCGCAGATCGCGACGACGTCCGACAACGGCGCGCCGACCGGCAGATGGTTCGCCGCGCGCATGAGTTCGCGGACCTGCTGGCCGGGCAAATCGGCGCCGACAAGGTCCAGTACCGGCTTCTCGCCGAAGAGGATCATGCGTCGATCGTGTCAGCCGCCATTCCCCGCGCGCTTCGCCTCGCATCGTCAACGGCGCCATAGGCAAAGGAGGATTTCCCATGCCGCTTTCCGACACATCGCGCCGCTACGGAACGGTGACGCGCCTCTTTCACTGGACCATGGCGTTGCTGCTCTTTTGGCAACTCGGCGGCATGATCATGAAAAACATTCTGGGCCGCATCCCGTTGATGAAATTCTGGGTCGGCACGCACGCGTCGATCGGCGTGCTGCTTTTCGCTCTTATCGCCATACGCGCGCTCTGGGCGTTTCGCCAACGACGCCGGCGTCCGGCCTATCAGCGCAATATGATCGGCAATGCAGCACGCGCGGGCCATATCCTTCTTTACGCTCTGATGATTGTCGTCCCGGGCCTCGCGGTCCTGCGAATGATTGGGAGCGGCAAGGGTATCACCCTGTTCGGCATCCAGCTTTCCCCGCCAACCGGATCAGAGATCGCATGGATGACGGCACCGGCGAACGCGCTCCATGGCCTGCTCGCCTGGACGCTCCTCGCGTTGATCGTCGGGCATGTCGCGATGGTGGTGCTGCACCGCTTCTGGTGGCGTGACGATATTCTCGAACGTATGGCGGGCGGTGGCACACTGATCCGGTAGCATCGTAAATTTGTGGCACCTCTGACCGGCTGCGAATGCGATATTCCTCGGGTGGCGACGGGTTTCAGCTGCCCGACCGCAGCGATGAATCAGCCTCATGACTTCTTCCGAACCATATCACCATCAGCCTGCAGATGTGGTCCGTCGGCCCGGTGTAGCCACGGTTTCCTTCCGCTCCGTTAGCGATTAGGGCCGATCGTCATATGTCACGGCGCGGAGGAGGAGGATGTTGCGGCAGCTCGCCAGGTTCGATCTCAACCTGCTGCGAATATTCGACGCCATTTTCGTCAAGGGCGGCGTGTCGGCGGCCGCGCGTCATCTGAACCTGTCGCAGCCCGCGATCAGCCATGCGCTGACACGCTTGCGAACACAGTTCGACGACCCGCTCTTCGTGCGGCAGGGCAACAAGCTGGTGCCCACCCCTGCGGCGCGTGCAATTGCGGGTCCGGTGCGCGAAGCATTGCGCGGGCTCGACGCGGCGCTCGATGCCGCCGCGTCGTTCGATCCCGCCGAGGCGGCGCGCGAGTTCCGCATCGGCGTGCGCCTGTCGGGCGAAATGCCGCGCTTCTCCTCGCTCGTCGCGCGCGTCCGGCGTGAGGCTCCGCATGTCGCACTCGCAAGCGTGACCTTCCGCCGCCGCGATCTCGTCTTGATGCTCGCGAGCGGCGACCTCGACCTCGCGCTCGACGTCGCGCTGCCCGCCGACGACCGGCTCCAGCGTCATTATCTCGGGACCGAACCCCTCGTTATCGTGGCGCGCAAGGGACATCCGCGCGTCGACGGGAAGATCGACCTCGATACCTATCTCTCGCTCGAACATATCATCGCGACATCGCGGCCCTATGGCCCCGGGATCGAGGATATGGCGCTCGACCGCATGGGCCTCGCACGGCGCGTCGCGGTGCGCTGTCAGCATGCGATCACCGCGTGGCAGATCGTCGCGACATCCGACATGCTGTTTTCACTGCCCCGGTCGCATGCCGAGATGCTGGGCGCGATGTGGCCGATGCAACTCGTCGACCTCCCGCTTCCGGTCGAACAGGGCGGAAGCTATCTTTACTGGCATCAGGCGGCGCAGGCAGACCCGGGTCTTCGCTGGCTCCGTGCGATCATTGCCGACGAGCTGACGCAGCCCGAATAGTCATTCGCCGTGCGAATATCCTATATTCGTTCCTATCATTTTCCTCGATGACAAGGCGCGGCTAGATTTCCGGCGAAACCTAGCGGAGAATTGCCATGACCGAGATCGAACTCGAAACCGAACTCAACGACCTTCGTATGTCGAAGGAAGCGCAGCCACTGTTCGATGCGGTCAAACGCCACATCGCCGAAAATGTCGATCCGATCACCCAAGAGTTTTTCCGTCTCGGCGAAGGCCGCGCCGATCGCTGGAGTTGGGCGCCGGGCCAGCTCGAGCTGCTCGAAGGCGCAAAGAACAAGGCGAAGGCCGCAGGCCTGTGGAATTTCTTCCTGCCGCACGGCGACACGGGAACGCCGCTCACCAACCTCGACTATGCCTATATCGCGGCCGAACTCGGCAAGTCGCCGCTGGCATCGGAATCGCTGAACTGCTCGGCGCCCGACACGGGCAATATGGAAGTGCTCGAAATGGTCGGCACACCCGAGCAGAAGGAACGCTGGCTCAAGCCGCTTCTCAACGGCGAAATCCGCTCGGCCTATGTGATGACCGAACCCGGCGTCGCCTCGTCGGATGCCAGCAACCTTGAGACGAGCGCGCGCCTCGAAGGCGACGAATGGGTCATCAACGGCGAGAAATATTTCATCAGCGGCGCCGGCGACCCGCGCTGCAAGATCCTGATCTGCATGGTCAACACCAACCCCGAAGCCGCGCGAAAGGCGCAACATTCGCAGATCCTCGTGCCGATGGACACGCCGGGGGTGAAAGTACTCGGTCCGATGCACGTCTTTGGCGCCGACCATGCACCGCAGGGGCATATGCACATGCGCTTCGAAAACGTCCGCGTGCCCAAGGAGAATATCCTGCTCGGCGAAGGCCGCGGGTTCGAGATTTCGCAGATGCGCCTCGGGCCGGGCCGTATTCACCACTGCATGCGCACGATCGGCAAGGCCGAACGTGCGCTCGACCTGATGGTGAAACGCGGCAATTCGCGTACCGCCTTCGGCCGCCAGATTTCGCAACTCGGCAAAAATCTGGAAGTCATCGCGCGCGCGCGGATCGAGATCGAGGCGATGCGCCTGATCGTACTCAAGGCCGCAAAGGCGATGGACCTGCTCGGCAATCGCGAGGCGCGCGTCTGGGTCAGCATGGCAAAGGCGATGGTCCCCGAACGCACGTGCCAGATCATCGACCAGGCGATCCAGATCCACGGCGCGACCGGCATCTCGCAATGGACGCCGCTGGCGGACCTGTACGCCGACGTGCGCCACTTGCGCTTTGCCGACGGTCCGGACGAGGTTCATTACATGGTGGTCGGCCGCGACGAACTGGGGCGACACTAGACGCCGCTAGAATGAAGGCCGCACCCTCGCGTCCGAAATCAGGCGCCGTGACCGAAACAGCGGACGCGGCGCCGACCGGGCGGCATGGATGGTGTAACCACAAAGCAATCCGTAGAGCGCCAGCCCCTCGACCTGCCAGAAGGGCATTGTCGCCATGTTGAGCAGGAAGAAAGCAAAATGCGCGGCGAGCAGCTTGAAGCGCTCGCCGCGCGCCGATGCCGCCGCAGCGAACATCGCCGTCCATAGCGTGACCATCGCCGCAATCCCGGACCAGCCGAGTTCATAGAGCGTCGCGACCAGCGTGTTGTGAGGATAGACCTTGAACACGCCCTCCCAGCTCTCCGGCCCCAAGCCGAACAGATGCTGGATCGGCGTCCCCTCGGCCCAGGCATAGATATAGCTGCTCCAGATCAGCGGGCGTGCCGACATCACCTGCCGTTCGAGAAGGTCGAAATCGCGCGGGGGTTTGATCATGCCGGCCGGGTCCGCGAGAAAGGCGGCAAGGTCGGCGAATTTCTCGCTGTAGAACAGCGCCGCGACCGAGACGAACAGGACACCCGCCACCATCGCGGTGACCGCCATCGCGGCGCGCTGGTCGCGCCGCACGCTCATTGTCAGCCCGCTCAGGAACACCGCCAGCGCGAGCGGAGCAAAGGCCAGGATCGTCGTGCGATAGCCGGCGAGGAGGACGCCGATGAAGGTCGCGGTCAGGAACGCGATCCGGACCCATCGCGGCGCCGACTTCGCAAAGCAGCCGACCAGAAACCCCGTCATCATCGCGACCGAAAACGCCGCTTCGTGATTATAGCCGCCGATCCAGACGAGCCCGTCTCCATCCTCCGACCCCTTGGGCAGGTTCAGCGCCAGCGAGAGCATCTGGAAAACGAGCAGCGGCAGGAAAGAAACCATCGCCCAGCTGAGAAAGCGTGCCTCGGGGTCGATGCGCAGCGCCTGAAACACCGCGACCAGGATGACGATCATATAGGCATATTTGACCGCCGCGTTGATGCCGCCCGCCGCATCGCCATTCAGCGCGGCGCTGAACAGCGCGAGCAAGATCAGCGCATAGACCGGCAGCAGCCATTTGAGCGCCAGATTGGCGGGCCTGACGACGAAAAGCAGTCCGAACGCGGTCACGCCGATCGACAGCAGCGCATTGCCCGAAAGGCCGCCGGCGAGCGGTTTGAACATGTAGAGATGATAGGCGCCGGCGGTATAGCGCATCCACAGCGCCACCACGACAAATGCGCCCGCGACGCTGCCCGCCCGCCGCGCCGCGATGACGAGCGAGACGAGCAGCACCGCGGTGACCGGCAGCAGGATCGCGAGCCCGAACGACGGACCATAGGGTAGCGCCTGCGCGGTCATAGCGCCCCTTGGTCAGTCGGCATAATAGGGGCGATACGCCTTCAGGAAGGTACCGCCATCTTCATAACCGGCCCGCTCCTGTTCGCGCACGTCGACCAATGTCAGCACCGCGCCCAGCATTTCGGCATGGACGTCGTACAGCCGCCGCAATGCCACCGAAACTGCCTTCGACGGCGTCTTGCGCCAGCGCACGAGAAGCACCACGCCATCGGCCATGCTGGCGATCACGCGCGCCTCGTCGACCGGCAGCACCGGCGGCGTGTCGAGGATCACAAGGTCGTAACGCTCGCGCACCTGCTCGATCAGTTCGGCAAGTCGCGGGCTCTCGGTCAGGCCGACGCCTTTGGAATCGATCCGCTGCGGCAGCAGGAACGCGCCCGACATGCTATCCTTCACGATCGCCTGATCGAGCGTCGCCTGTCCCGCAAGAACCTCGTCGAGTCCCAGCGTGACACCGTCGGCAAACTGCCGGCTGGAGGCACGCCGCCGCGCGTCGGCATCGATCAACAGCACCTTGCCGCCTGCCGCCGCGACCGCCCGGGCGAGACCCATCGCGGTGGTCGTCTTGCCCTCGCCCGGTACCGCCGAGGTGATCGCGACCACACGCACCGGCTGCGCCGCCTCGGCGAACTGGATCGACGTTCGCAGGATACGGAAAGCCTCGGCATAGGTCGATTGCGGCCGCTTGAGCAGCAACTCCGCCGGCGGCGCCGGCGGACCCAGCTTGCGATAGCCGGGCAGCGTATTCGCATCGGGGATAGACGCGAGCGTCGACAGGCCCAATATTTCCTCGACCGCGTCGCTCGTTTCGATGCCACGTTCGAGCAGTTGGAGCAGGACGACGAGCAACACACCGATGCCCAGTCCGCCCACGACCGCCATCGCGGCATAGATCAGCATGTTGGGCGAACTCGGCGCACCCGGAACGCGCGCGCGGCTGACGATATAGGCATCGCTGCGCTCCAGCCCCGATTGCGCGACCGTCTGGCGATAGCGGTCAAGGAATGCCTGATAGAGCGTCCGCGCGGATTCGGCGTTTCGCTCCAGTTCGTTCAGCCGCACTGACGCCTCATTGTCGCTGGCAAGCTTGCCCTGCGACTGCGCCACCGACCCTGCCAGCGAACCCGCACGCTGGCTGGCGATACTCGCCTGGATCGAGACGTTGGAGACGATACGCTGCACCTCGGCCGCGATCTGCTGATCGGCAACGCGAAGCTGGCTCTGCGCGCGGACGAGATCGGGATGGCGCGGGCCATAGCGTTTTTCCAGCGCCCCGACCTCGCGCGCCACCTCGGCGCGCTGGGCGCGAAGCTGGCTGACCACAGGGGAATCGAGCGAATCGCCAAGCTCTTCGCCGGTGCGCCCGCCCCTCAACTGCGCGCGCGCGGCGGAAAGGCGAGCCTGCGCTGCGGCATTTTCGGCCTTGGCCTGCGCGAGCTGGGTCGAAAGACCCGACAATTCCTGCTGCGTCACCGTGCTCGCTTCGGAGACCGCGAACAGGCTGTGCGCCGCACGATAATCGGCGACTTCGCGCTCGGCACCGACGACCTGCGCGCGAAGGTCCTGAAGTCTTTGCTCAAGGAAGCCACGCGCGCGGTGCGTCGCCTCGGTCTTTGCGCCAGTTTGCCCAGCGACATAATTGTCGACGAGGGCGTTGGCGACCTGCGCCGATTGCACCGGTGTGGCGCCCTCGAACGACACGCTGATGGCATAGGAAAGCCCGTCGCGCTTGACCGTCAGACCACTCAATATGGTGCCGATCGCACGCTGCCGCCCGATCAGGTCGGGCTGCTTCGGCGTCCCCTGCCCCGCAGCTTCGTTGAACGCCGGGTCGCGGTCGAGCTTGAGCCTGTCGACCACCCGCCCGATCAATTCGGGCGAGCGCAAGACCTGCACCTCGGTATCGACCGCCGCCGAATCGGGGTCGGTGGTGGGGATCACCGAATCGACCTTGATGACCTGCTCGGCCGTCCGCTCGAGCGCGACCTGCGCGGTGGCGAAATAACGCGGTTCGGCAGCCAGATAGGCGGCCGCGGCGATCACGATCGCCGCGGCCATCGCCGCACATAATATCATCCATCGCCGGCGCAGGACGCCGCCGACCCTTCGCAGGTCGATCAGCGCACCGCGATCGACCTGCGGGTCCGCTTGCCGGCCGCGCGGCATATGCCTTGTGACAGCGTCCATATCACGCCGCAGCCAGGAACGCGCGCACCGCGGGGGCGATGTCGGGGCGGCCTAGTGCCAGTGCGAGCGTTGCAGTCACGAAACCGCTCTTGTCGCCGCAATCGTACCGCTTCCCTTCGAAGGTGACGCCGTGAAACGGCTGCTCGCCGATCATCCGCGCCAGCGCGTCGGTAAGCTGGATTTCGCCCCCGGCGCCTTCCTCCTGACTGCCGAGAACGCCCATCACCTCGGGTTGCAGGATATAGCGGCCGATGACGGCAAGGCGCGACGGCGCAACATCCGGAGCGGGCTTTTCGACCAGCCCCTTCACTTCGGTGATCGCGCCGGCGCTCACGCCCGGCGTGACAATGCCATATTTGTGCGTGTCCTCCGCCGCCACTTCCTCGGTGCAAATGAGATTGCCGCCGAGGTCGGCATAGGCTTCGACCATCTGCTTGAGGCACCCGGGTTCACCGACCATCAGATCGTCGGGGAGAAGGACCGCAAAGGGCTCGTCGCCGACGAGGCGGCGCGCGCACCACACGGCGTGGCCGAGCCCCAACGGCTCCTGCTGCCGCACGATGTTGATATCGCCCGGCGGCGGGCGGGTTCCGTCGAGCGCGGCAAGCGACTTGCCGCGCCGGGCCATCGCCTCTTCGAGTTCGAAGGCATGGTCGAAATGATCCTCGATCAGGCTCTTGCCGCGGCTCGTCACGAAGATGAACTGCTCGATGCCCGCTTCGCGGGCCTCATCGACAGCATATTGGATCAGCGGCCGGTCGACGACCGGCAGCATCTCCTTCGGCATCGATTTGGTAGCCGGAAGGAACCGGGTTCCAAGGCCGCCGATGGGGAACACGGCCTTGCGTATTTTTCGCATCTTTTCACCCTTTTCTGGTCACTGGGCTCCCCCCCAAAACCAGCATTCGGATTTTTGCAGACACGATCGCCGCGCGCTGACGGACGGCAACTGCGCCCTTACGCTGCATCGCAGCAAGAGCCCGGCGCCAAAGCGTGTGCAAAGTGCGCCCGGACAGTTAAAGCTTTGGAGGTGTCCCGGCAAAGGACACTCCGCCCGGCACCGATCCTCCGCCGCGCGAACGCACGAGCGGCGTGCCCGCGGGCACCTGGATGTCGTGCGAGCCCACGATGATTTTTGCGGGGCCGTTGTGGACGTCGAAGATCGGCCAGCCGCGATCACTCTTCACGACCAGATGGTCGATAGCGATGACCAGCGGCTCGCTTGCATCTTTCGCCGCCATGATGGTGAAATGGTTGGTGTCGCCGATACCCCCGATCTTCACGGGATCGAGGCTGATGAGCCGCGTCGCCCGAATGCTCGACCACAGCCGGAAATTGCGTGCATTCCGGCCGCTTACACAATCGTCGAGCGTCGTTTCGGTCGATTTGAGGTCGAATCCGCCGTCGCTATTGTCCCATGCGGCGCATAGGCGGAACTGGAACCGCGCATTGCCGCGCTCGGTCGAAAAGCCGTCGCCGTTCCAATATTGCCCGGCGTCGCGTTGCCATTGAAAGCCGCGCATGAAGCATCGCTCGACCCGAAAATCATGCGCCGTCCCGTCGAAGGCGATGCCGACCGGCAGATCGGTGGCGCCGGTGACGAGCGTACCGCTCGCGCTGACATCCTCGATCACGCCATCGTGGCTGTCATAGCGGATTCGGGCGAAGCTGCGCCGGAGATTGCTGGCGCGCGCGCCGCGGACGCGAAGCCCCACACAGCCGGCGGCGACCAGGTCGGGCGCGGCGCTATTCTCGATCACCCGGTAGCCGCCATCCACACGGATACCGGCAATCTGCACATCGCGAACCGGTTCGCGGATCACGAACAGGCCATTGCCGACATCACGCGCCCTTATACCGCGATAAATGCCGTCCGATTGCACGAAATAGACCGGCTCTCCGCCCGCGACGACCGAAACCACGCCGCCAAAAAGAGAGGATGTGCCGTCCATACGTCACGGCGTTAGCCATCCCATGCGATATGATGCCAGTACTATGAGGCGTTGCGTGGCATGCCCGGGATTAGCGCAGCGCCGATGCCGCTCCGCCGAGATCGTCACGAACTTCGCGGTCGGGTCGACGCATGAAACCGAGCAAAGGCTGGCGATATACATGCCGGATCCGGCTGAACTGGCGGAAGCCGGCTTCGTCATGCCCGATGTTAGGTGCCATGCCGACTTCGAGCTTGGCGGCCACAGGACACCGGCCGTCGAACGCAATGACCGATGACAGCGTCTGTTCGAGCACATGTCGGCGCTCAGCCGAATCGCGCCCGAAATAATAGATGGCGAGCGGTGGCGGCCGACGGCGGATCGTGGCGATCGCGTCCTCTATCCGCGCATAGTTGCGCAGCGGCAGGATCGGGCCCGCGATATCCTCGCGCATCACAAGCATATCCTCGCTGGCGTGGCGGATAATGTGGAACGGTACGCCGCGCCCGCGCGGCTCGGCAGTCATTACCTCGCCTCCACGCGCACGCGCGTCGTCCAATAGCCGGGCCAGCCGCTGCCGTTCAGCATCCGTCGATGCAGTCTCGTCGCGAGCCGACTGCATCGCCGCACGCCACAACCACGCGGCGATAGCCTCCTCCTGCTCCTCGGGCACCAAAAGATAATCGGGCGCAAACGGCATCCGTCCGCCCTTGCGGCATTTACGGGCGATAACATTGCCTGACGTCTTCACATAATCGGCCGAGCGACCGATAATGGCTGGCGATTTGCTCGAACGCGCGATCGTCATCCCCCCGCCGTCCTGCGGTTCGTCGGTAACCAAAAGGTCGAAAGCCTGTTCGGCAAAGTCGTCATTGGACGCCACCGCCAGTTCTAGCGGATCGAAAAAAGCGGGGGCCAGATCGCCGATCAGCCGGCCAAGTTCGGGCGAAGCCGCGTCGAATTTCAGCATCACCCGGTTGCCCGCGGCGAGCGCGCTCGCAACGATATTCGCCGTCTGGAGGAGCGGCAAGGACGCTGGCACCGATATGCCGACAACCCCGAGCGGCTGATATTCGGCATAGTCGCTGCCCCCGCCCAACCGCGCGAGCAGACCGCCGCCGCCTTCGGACCGCATCCAGCGGCCGACATTGCCCAGCGATGCACGTAGCGCCGCGATCGCCGGCGTCACTTCAGTAAGTAGTGCAGACTCGGCATCCTGATTCGCCTGATCCGCAGCGAGCGCGGCGCAGAGCGCATCGTCATTTTGTTCGATCATCAGCATTGCGCGCCGCAGCCGGTCGCGGCGAATGGCCAGCGAGACCGGCAAGTCGGCGAAAAATGCCGCGCGTTGCGCTTCCAGCATCCTGCCCTTCCCACCCTTTATCCCGTCCAGCTTCTACTTCGCCGCCGACCCGAGGCAAGTTCAAGTCGAAGCGTTTCGTCGCATTGCAGCCAAATCGCCTGACCGTCGTTTAGCCGAAGCCGCGAATTATCTGCTTCTGATATATAGCATTTCCTCAGCCTGTCCCGTTCTGGGTCGGGATTTTGGGAACGATCATTTCGCCTTCCAATTGCCTCCGCTCAAAGCTGGCAAGTTGACCGTTAACCGTCGCGACGCGATTGTTCGCAGGCGCACAAAAATCGCCTTCATACAAAAAGGGAGCAACGCGTAATGCGTATCGTAATGATCGGGTCCGGCTATGTCGGGCTCGTATCTGGCGCGTGTTTTGCCGATTTCGGCCATCATGTGACCTGTGTCGACAAGGACGCTAGCAAGATCGCCCGCCTGCACGCCGGCGGCATCCCCATCTATGAACCCGGGCTCGACGGGCTGGTCGCGCGCAATGTCGCGGCAGGTAACCTCGCCTTTACCACCGAGTTGTCCGAGGCGGTCGGCGCCGCCGATGTCGTGTTTATTGCGGTCGGCACCCCCAGCCGCCGCGGCGATGGCCATGCCGACCTGTCCTATGTCCATGATGCGGCGCGCGAGATCGCCGGGGCGCTGTCCGGGTTCACCGTCATCGTAACCAAGTCGACCGTGCCCGTCGGTACCGGCGACGAGGTCGAGCGGATCATTCGCGAGTGCAACCCTGTCGCCGAATTCGCCGTCGCCTCGAACCCCGAATTCCTGCGCGAAGGGGCCGCGATCGAGGATTTCAAGCGCCCCGACCGCGTCGTGATCGGCATCGAGGACGAGCGTGCCCGCGCGCCGCTCGAGGAAGTCTATCGCCCGCTGTCGCTGAACAAGGCCCCGATCGTCTTCACCAGCCGGCGCACCAGTGAACTGACCAAATATGCCGCCAATGCCTTCCTCGCGATGAAGATCACCTACATCAACGAGATGGCGGACCTGTGCGAACGGGTGGGAGCCGATGTTCAGGAAGTTGCGCGCGGTATCGGGCTCGACAACCGGATCGGCGCGAAGTTCCTGAATGCCGGTCCCGGTTATGGAGGCTCCTGCTTTCCCAAGGACACGCTTGCACTGATGAAGACGGCGCAGGACCATGACGCGCCGCTGCGGCTGATCGAAGCGACGGTCGCGGTGAACGAGCAACGCAAGCGCGCGATGGGCCGCAAGGTTATCGCCGCGATGGGCGGGCGGGTGCGCGGCCGCACGGTCGCCGTGCTCGGGCTGACCTTCAAACCGAACACCGACGACATGCGCGATGCGCCGTCGATCGCGATCATCCAGACGTTGCAGGATGCGGGCGCCAAGGTTCGCGCCTATGACCCGGAGGGCATGGACGCGGCCAAGGCCGTGCTGAACGATGTCGAATATGCATCCTCCGCCTATGCCGCCGCCGAAGGCGCGGCAGCGACGGTGATCGTCACCGAATGGGACGCATTCCGCGCGCTCGACCTTGCGCGGATCAAGGCCGTGATGGCCGATCCCGTGCTCGTCGACCTCCGCAATATCTATCCGCAGGCACGGGCTGAGGAAGCGGGCCTGCACTATGTCGGTGTCGGCCTGCCGGGCCAGCCCTCCGACGACGCGGACACCGCGAACGCGAGGCGCGCCGCATGACCAACGGCAGTCCCATATTGGTAACCGGCGCCGCGGGCTTCATCGGTCATGCGGTGTCCGAACGGCTGCTTGCGCGCGGCGAACGCGTGCTTGGGCTCGATAATTTCACCGACTACTATGATGTCGCGCTCAAGAAGGCGCGTACAGCGCGGCTGACGGACAATTTCAATTTCCGGTTGATCGACGGAGACATCGCCAGCCCCGGGCTGATCAGCGAACTCGTCGAGGCGAATGGCATTCGCCGGATCGTCCATCTCGCTGCGCAGGCAGGGGTACGCTACAGCCTCGAAAACCCCTTCGCCTATGAGCACAGCAATCTCAAAGGACATCTCGCGGTGCTCGAGGCGGCGCGCCACGCGGGCAATATCGAGCATCTCGTCTATGCCTCGTCGAGTTCGGTCTATGGCGACCGACCGCTCGGCGGCACGGGTTTTCGCGAGGACGAGCCCTGCACTGCGCCGGTTTCGCTCTATGCGGCGACCAAGCGGAGCTGCGAGTTGATGAGCGAGAGCTATGCCAAGCTCTATCACCTGCCGCTCAGCGGGCTGCGCTTCTTCACCGTCTATGGTCCATGGGGCCGACCCGACATGGCCTATTATGGCTTCGCGCAGAAAATCCTGCTCGGCCAGCCGATCGAAGTATTCGGCGAAGGTCGGATGGCGCGCGATTTCACCTATATCGACGATATCGTCGACGGCGTCGTCGGCGTTCTCGACCGCCCACCCGCGGGCGGCGAGAACCGGTTGCTCAACATCGGCGACTGCAATCCCGTCGGATTGATGGACATGATCTCGGTCCTCGAACGCGCGCTCGGACGTCCGGCGATCAAGCTCATGCGGCCGATGCAGCCGGGCGACGTGACCGCGACTTATGCCGACATCTCGGCGATCAACGCGCTCACCGGATACAGCCCCAAGGTCCCGCTTGCGCGGGGGATCGAGCGGTTCGTCGACTGGTATCTGGGTGAAATCGAAAGTGGTGGAAGAGGGCCGATGGCAGCGGTGGCCTGAGCCGGAAAATCCGGCGGGGCGCTAGTGGAGTCGAATAATGCTGCAACGGACGAATATGTCTTCCGGCGAGCCCGCGGGCGCGCCCGTCATCTGCGTGACCGGCCTCCGCGGCTTTCCGCATGTGATGGGCGGGATCGAAAGCCACTGCGAGGAATTGCTGCCGCGGATCAAGGCGATCTGGCCCGATCATCGTTCGGTGGTGCTCGGCCGCGCGCCCTACTTGCCCGAACCGCTGGGCGAGCATCGCGGGGTCGAGATCGTCGGCATTCCCTGCCCACGCTCGCAAAATCTGGAGGCCTTGGTATCGACCTTCCTCGCCGTCCTGTCCGCGCGCAAGCGTCGCGCCGGATTGATCCATATCCATGCGATCGGCCCGGGGCTGCTCGCGCCATTGGCCCGGCTGCTGGGACTGAAGGTCGTCATGACGCACCACGGCACCGACTATCATCGCGCCAAATGGGGCCTCCTCGCGCGCAGCGCCCTGCGTGCCGGCGAATGGCTGGCGCTGACGTTCGCCAACCGGGTGATCGCCGTCTCACCTTCGCTCGCGACGCAGTTACAACGGAGCTTCCCGAAACGCGCGGAGGCGATATCCTACATTCCCAACGGCACCTCCGACCTGCCCGGCGAGGCCGATCCGGCGCTGGTGCTCGAACGCCTGGGGCTCGAGGATGGAAATTTCCTTCTCGCAGTCGCGCGGCTCGTTCCCGAAAAGGGTCTGCACGACCTGATCGACGCCTATGAGCGGTCGAATTGCACGGCAAAACTGGTGATCGCGGGTTCGGCCGACCATGAAAGCGAATATGCCCGCGACCTGCTCGCCCGCGCCAGCGAGCGCGTGATCTTCGCCGGGGTGCAGTCGCGCGCAACGCTGAAATGCCTGTACGAACATTGCGCGCTGTTCGTGATGCCATCCTATCACGAGGGCCTGCCGATCGCGGCGCTGGAGGCGGCGAATTGCGGCGCGCGAATGCTGCTGAGCGACATCTCCGCCAATCTCGACATCGGGCTTGATCCGGCGAATTATTTCCCGGTCGGCGATGTCGCGGCGCTTACCGAGCGACTGAATACGGACTGCGCCAACTTTCAGATCGACCGCGACGCCGTCCGCGCGCGCTTCAGTTGGGACAGAGCGGCGGAGGAGACGCTCGACGTCTATCGCGCGACGCTCGCACCCGGGCGCAAGGCTCCACGCCGGGCCGTCTATTCGGGTATAGTCGAAGCCTAGACGCCGAGCCGGGCCAAGACCTTCGCCCGATCCGCCGCCTCGATCGCCCCGCTGACCTCGATCCCTGCATCGGACCGCGTCGCCCATGCGATCAGCGGGTGCCAGGCGTTGGCCCGCCACTGCCAGCTACGGACGCGCCAGCGCCCCGCCCCTACGGCATCGATCGTCAGTGTCGGCCGCCCGGCGCTTTCCGATCCCGCGCCTTTCGCGGTGCAGGCGCCTGCCGCAGCGGTGCCTGCAATCGAAGTCAGCAGCGTTCGGCGATCCATGGAAACTCTCCTCGAAAGATGGTCATGGCGCGGCGATCGTTTCGGGAACCGTCTGACGCGCACGCGAAGTGTTGCGGCCGACCACCCGTTTGATCGCCGCCTTGCCCAGGCGCTGCCCGGGCAGTTCGACGAGTCTGTAGGTAGCAAAGGCAAGCGCATAGGTCGCGGGGATCACGATCGCGCCAGTCAGGACAAAGCGCTCCACCGCGCCGATTCCGGTGCCGAAACGCCCGATCACTCCCGCCGCGACGGGTTGCAGGATCAGAAGATGGATCAGATAGGCGCCATAGGAAAGTTCGCCCAGCCAATAGAAGGGCCGGCTGCCGAACAGGCGGGAAATCGACCCGATCGGCGCAACTGCGCGCCAATGCACCAGCGCGAAAAAGCCCAACACGAGCAACTCGCGCACGGCGAAGTGCAGCATATCCTGCTCGCCCCCGATCGGAATCGCGGCGAGCAGCATCGCCGCGAAGAGACGTATCCATAGTTGCGTTCCACGCTCCCCCGGACTCGCAGCGATCAGCATGCCGGCGAGGAAAAGCTGGAGCTTCAGGGGCAGGAAGGACGGCATCGGATAGTCCAGCCCCGCCGCCTTCGCGAGCAAGGCGACGATCACGCCGCCACCCGCCGCGA
The DNA here is from genome assembly GCF_900108295.1 of Sphingopyxis sp. YR583. NCBI lineage: Bacteria > Pseudomonadati > Pseudomonadota > Alphaproteobacteria > Sphingomonadales > Sphingopyxidaceae > Sphingopyxis > Sphingopyxis sp. YR583. Next base: position 785,062 of record NZ_FNWK01000001.1, read on the forward strand.
CCAACGCCGCAGGGATCCAGCCGATGCGCTGCCCGAGCAGGATGAGGAAGGGAAACAGCAGGTAGAATTGCATCTCGAGCCCGAGGCTCCAGTCGGGCAGCGGTGTGCGAAAGGCATATTCGGGCAGCAGTCCGAACAGGAAACTCAGGTGCAGCACGATATTGGTCAGGCTGGCGTCGTTATACCGTTCGGGAGGCTGGAGCCCCTGTCCGAGGAAGCTGTCGATCGCGACGCGGTCGGCATAGATTGCGGGGCCCGCGATCAGCGCGGCTGCGAGCGTTACATAGAACAGCGGCGCCAACCGGAAGAAACGGCGCGTCCAGAATGCCCCCCATGTGCCCGGCGCGTTCCAATCCTCGCTTCCCGCGCGGAGCCGATACTGGAACATCATCAGAAAGCCCGAAAGGAGGATGAACAGGTCGACGCCAAGGTCGGGCTTGCCCACCAGCGGCAGGCGAAAACCGGTGAGGATCATCATATGCCCGATGAGCACCCAGAGGGCCGCGACACCGCGCAGGCCATCCAGACACTCGACTCGCCGAATGTCCATAAAACACCTCCGCAAAATGTCCGTCGATGGTCCTGTGATAGGCGGATCGGGGCGCGAAACCCTTTGAAATCGGCCAGCCGCCCCGCCGGGGCGATGAAGCGGGGCGGGCTGTGTGCACCGCAACAAATGGCCGTGGTAAGCGTTCTTTCGAAGCGAATTTCGCAACCCATTTCAACGAGGAAACATGCTGCATCGAAAGCGGATATTATTCGCGATCAACTCGCTTGCGGGCGGCGGGGCTGAGCGCGTGCTCGTCACGCTACTCGGCGGCTCCGAACCTTGGCGCACGCGCTATGATATCCATCTCGCGCTGCTCGACGACGAACCGCGCGCTTATGATGTCCCCGAATGGGTCGAGGTTCATCAACTGGATGCCCGACACAAATTGCTGCCGAGCCTGACCCAGCTTCGCACGCTGGCGGCGCGGCTTTCGCCCGACGCGACGCTCAGCTTCCTGACCCGCGCCAATATCGCAAATGCCTGGGCAATGGCGGGGCGCGGCCGGCGCTGGCTGATCAGCGAGCGGGTCAACACCAGCGCCCATCTGGGCGGCGCGTTCGCGGCCAAGACAATGGTCCGCATGGTCTATCCGCGCGCAGCGCATATCATTGCGGTCTCCGAGGGCGTGGTCGACGACCTTGCCGTCAATTTCGGCGTCGCGCGTAGCCGCATGTCGGCGATCGCCAATCCAGTCGACCATCGGCGCATTGCCGAACTCGCCGCCGAGGCGCCCGCTTTCACCCCCTCCGGCCCCTATATCGTCGCGGCCGGACGATTGATGCCGAACAAGAATTTCCCGCTGCTCCTTCGCGCCTATGCCGAAGCGGCCCCCGAGGAGCGCCTCGTCATTCTTGGAGAAGGGCCCGAACGCGGCGCGCTAGAAGCGCTGGCCCGCGCACTCGGCATTGCCGATCGCGTCGACATGCCTGGCTTTGCCGCCAATCCGTTCGCGCTGGTATCGCGCGCGCGGCTTTACGCGATGCCGTCAAATGCCGAAGGCTTTCCGAACGGATTGGTCGAAGCGATGGCATGCGGTGTTCCGGTGGTCGCGACCAACTGCGCATCGGGCCCATCCGAAATTCTGGCCTGCTGCCCGCGCGACGCGGTACGCGGCGGCATCGATGTCGACGCCGGCGCGTTGGTGCCGACCGATGACATCTCCGCCTTTGCGGCGGCGCTCACCCGCACCCTCACCGAACCGCGGCGCAGCATCTGTGGCGAGCACGCTCGCACATCTTCGCTGGCCTATGGCGTCGAACGGGCTGCGGCCAATTACTGGGCACGGATCGAAGCGGCGCTGAACGCACCGCTTACCCTGCCCGCACCGACCGAAATTGCAGCATGAAGTCCGGGAGCAAGTACATGAAATGGCACAGGCAGATCGCGTTGGCGGGGGCGCTTGCGATACTCGGCGGGTGCGCCGGACAGACCCCGCTCGCGGGAAGCGGAGACGCGCCGCCGCCCGCCGCAGCGTTCGTCCTCTCCCCCGGTGACAAGGTCAAGGTCGCGACCTATGGCGAAGAAAAGCTGACCGGGGATTTCGAGGTCTCGCCCGCCGGGACGATCGCGTTCCCGCTGATCGGTGAGGTCAAGGCTGCGGGGCTCCAGACCGAACAGCTCTCGAAGGATATCGAAGCGAAGCTTGGCGACGGCTATCTGCTCGAGCCCAAAGTCTCGGTTCAGGTCGCAAGCTTCCGTCCGATTTATTTGCTCGGCGAAGTGAACAAGCCCGGCGAATATCCCTACACACAAGGCCTCACCGTTCGCGGCGCGGTCGCGAAGGCCGATGGCTTCACCTATCGCGCCAATGAAAAACGCGTTTTCCTGAAGCGCGCCGGCGAAGCGGGCGAGAAGGAATATCCGATGACCGCCGATTTTGCGGTGCTCCCCGGCGACACGATCCGTTTCGGCGAACGTTATTTCTGATGGATATCGCCAGTACATCGCGGGCGCCCGTTCCGGCGTTCGAGGAACCCGTGTCCGAAGAAGCCGGCAAGCCGCATCTTCGCGGTTGTCCGGTGAGCTTCGCCAAATTGAAGGCACTGCTCGCGGCCGATCTTTACCGTTATGCAGGGCGCGTCGGTTTCGGCGCTTTCGCGAAACATTACGCTTTCACACCGGGGTATAAATATACGGTCCTGATGCGCACGACGGGATGGCTCAAACTCAAGCCCGCCAAGGCTTTTGGCCTCTACCTCGTTGCCAAATGGCTACTACTTCGTGCGCGCTACAAATATGGTTTTGCAATCCCCGAATATATGGAGATCGGGCCCGGCCTGTTCCTCAACCGCTTCGGCGGCTTCTATTTCCATGGCGACACGGTGCTGGGCAGCAACGTCAACGTCACGCATGGCGTTGTGCTCGGCTATATGAACCGGGGCAGTCGACGCGGCGCGCCGGTGATCGGCGACCGTAGTTTTCTGGGATCGGGCGCCAAGGTGATCGGCGGCGTCAACGTCGGCGCCGAGGCCGCGATCGGCGCCAACGCCGTGGTGACAAGGGACGTGCCGGAACGCGGCGTCGTCGGCGGTATTCCGGCGAAACTGCTCTCCGATCAGGGCTCCGACGGCTATATCAATCGGCTGGCGCCGCCCGAACTGCTCGCGGCCTGCGAAGGCGCGCTCTACAGATCGCGCTGACCGGGCCTCACAGGCCCGAGAAGGTCACACCGACCGAGACGCGATTGTCCGCAAACTCACGCCCCGCCGTCGCACCCCAGCTCGACTGGGTGCGGCGCTGGAGGTCAAAGCGCAGCGCCATCCGCTTGCTCACCAGATAGGATGCGCTGCCACGCCAGGTCCAGCGATCATCCTTGCGGTCGATATTGTTGAAATCGCGTTTCTCGAGCTCGCCGCCCGCGCTGATCATCAGGTTGCGCAGCAGCTCGTAATCGGCGCGCAGCGTCATATTGGTCGCAAGATAACCGGTGGCGCCATTGACGCCCGTTTCCTTGATCCCGCGGTCGACCGTCCCGGTGATCGTCACGAGCGGGGTCAGGAAATAGGCCAGTTCACCGCGCACGAGGAGGCCCGAGACATCCTCGAACTCGGACGGCCGGTAATCCTGCCGAAAATAGCCCAGCCGCAGCGCCCCTCTGGCCTTGCGGCCCAGCTCGAAACTCGCGCCGCCGGCAAGTTCGAAGCCTTTCGAATCGCGCGCCGGCACCGGGCCGGTCCGTTCGCGATAATCGCGTTTGTTGACCGACCCTGCCACGAATAGCGCGATGCTGGGGCTCAGCGCATATTCGCCGACGGCTGTTCCGGTATAGATTGTGTGGTCGCGGAAATCCTGGTCGATCGGATCGCCGCCGGGGGTCACGCTATCGCTGTAGTTGCGGTTCTCGACGTCGACGACCCCGCGGACACGCAGCCGGTTGAAGACATGGGTATAAGTGGCTGTCCCCCCGTTCAGCGTAAAGCGGACGGGTCTGTCGGCCTGTGTCGGGCTGTCGGGCGAAACGCGTTCCTGGCTGTATCGCCCGTTCCGCAAGGTGAGGTTCAGCGTGTCCGACTTGCTGATCGTATAGAGCGCGCCCGCATTCACCGAATATTGGGTGGCGTTTTCGCTCGCGCGGCTTGCGTAGCGCAGAAGGTCGAGTTCGCCGTCAACCGACAGCTTGAGATCAGGCGACGGCCGGACCAGCGAGACGCGCGGGCGGATGCGCAGATAGGCATCGCCGATCCGGTCGTCCTGCTGCGCATACAGATTGTCGTCATAACCCGCGCCGATCGCCATACGCGGCGTCAGTTCGAGAACGCCGAACTGGATCGGTTCGGGCGTGTAGTCGGGCCGGCGCCGCTCGAGCACCGCTATATTGCGGTCGCGGCCGAAGCTGTTCTCGCTCGAAACCGAGCCGAGACCGTCGGTCGCGTCCGATTGCTGACCGAACGCGGGCACCGCGACACCGCAGCTGCCGAGCAGCGCAAAGGTGATCGCTCGCTTCACCGGGGCGCCAGCGTCACGAGGATCGGCGCATGATCCGATCCCGTCGGCGGCAGTCGCCGCGCCGACACCAGCCCCCAATCGGGCCCGGCGTAAAGCTGGTCGATCGGCAGCGCGGGAAAGGCGCGCGGCCAGCTTGGCAGCGCACGCGTCATGCGGGTGAGCGGTGCAAGGGCGTGGTCCTGCTCACGCATCGCAGCAGCCCAAGGAGTAAGGTTCATGTCGCCTGCAACGATCAACGACCCGCGTTCGATCCGTGCCAGCGCACGCGCCACATCGCGCCTGCGCACCGCCTGATCGCGCGATGTCGGCCAAGGATAGTGAAGCGTCGCCACGGTGAAAGCACGCCCGCCAGGTTCGGCGATCCGCGCCCAAAGCAGCGGCGGACCGAATTTCCGGCCCCGGTCGTCCTTCAGGAAATAGTCCCTGTCGGCGATCGGCCAGCGCGAAAAGATGGCGAGGTCACAGCCCGGCGGGCATTGGGTCGCATAGTCGAAATGCTGGCGCAACGCCGCCAGCATCGGCGCAAAGCTGCCATCCACCTCCTGCACCATCACGATATCGGGTTTCGCATCGATGATCGCTTGCGCGGTGCCCGCAGGGTCGCGGTTGATCTGCCAGACATTGTGCGTCAGCACGCGAATCTGGTTCGCGCCCGCGGATGCAGGGGGAATCGCCCGCGTGAGTTCGGGGATCACCCCGATCGCAACCGGAGTCAGGCCGACCAGCGCCGCGACAACCGTCCAGCGCGGGTGCCGCCACGCGATGAGCAATCCCGCCACGACCATGAAGCCGAACAGCGGCAGGAACGACGCCAGCAAATCGAGCATCGGCACAAACCCGCCGGCAAGCGACAGCCACGCGGCGAGGCCCGCCCCGCCAGCCAGCAGGGTGCCAAGAGCCCGGATGCGCTTCACGCTCGCGCAAGCAGCCGGTTGCGCAGGGCATAGCTGGATTGGCGGAGCGACGCAGGGACCAGCTTCGCGGCGAGCAACAGCGCCGCGGTGCTCGCCCCTTCGGGCAGATAGAGATCGCTGAGCCGGATCGCCGTGCGGCCCGGATATTTCATCGCATAGCGGGCGTAGTGCGCGATTTCCTGATTCACGAGCCGCCGCAGCAACGCCGTCTCGCGCGGCGTCGCACCGGCAAGCATTGATCGAGCGGTTTCGACGAGACAGGGGACGTCGAGCGTCGTCGTCGACTTGCTGACCTTGTTGTCGCTGTCGCGGTGAAAGATTGCGGTGATGCGCGGGTCATAACGCAATGTCCCTCGCGCAAGCACGCGCAGCCACAAATCCTTGTCACCACCGCGCACCGCGCGCCCTTCGGGAAACAGCCCCGCCGCGAACAGCATGTCGCGCCGGATCGCGATCGCGCCGGTCCACATCGGGCACTCGCGGACCGCTAGCCAGCTTGCAAGAAAGCCCTCGAAATCGATGCTTTGCGCTTGATTGAGTTCTGGCGCGAGGCGCTGGGGCTGCACGCGATCATCGAAAACATGATCGAACCGCGTCGCCAGGGCACGCACGTCCGGGTCTGCAGCGAGCCCCTCGGCGAACACCGCGAGATGATCGGGCTGCCAGAGGTCATCGGCGTCGAGAAAGGCGATCCAGTCGCCACGCGCGGCACGAATCCCGATATTACGCCCGGCATAACCGCCGGGGCCCGGTGTCGACAGGTCGAGGAGCTTGATCCGATCGTCGTTCATTGCTGCGACGATCTCCCGCCCACCGTCGGTCGAGCGATTGTCGATCACCAATATTTCGAACGCCGGGAAGCTTTGGGCGAATATGCTCTCGATCGCCGCGCGGACATGCGCGGCCTTGTTGTAGAGCGGCATGACCACGGAAAAACGCGGGGCATCATGGGGAAGAGTCATCAGTCGCGCGCTGCCTTTCGTCCCCCCGCGAGATTGATATATTCGCCCACCGCCACCCCGGCGAGCTGCAACGTCAGGCCCATGACCGCCAGTCGCCGCCGCAAGGGCAGTTCGCGCGAGATCGCGGCGCGGCGCAGCCGCCGGATCGTGTCGACGGCGGTGATACCCAGCACATGAACGAGGCGCGGCCGCTGGCTGGTACGATCCCAGCGCCCGCCGCTCAGCCGCTGGCGTTTGCGCACCAGTTCGGCGCGGCTTGCGCGCACCGGATGGCGCACGACCATCGCCGGCACATAGACGAGCGGATGACCGCTATCGCGGATGCGCAGCGCCATCTGCCGGTCGCCGCCCGATTTGAGCGCCGCATCGAATCCGCCGAGCGCCTTCAGCAACGCCGTTTCGCTCGCCCAATTGGCCGTCGCGCAATTGCCGCGCGCGGCATGCGCCTGCGGAAAGCTGAACAGCCGCTCGTAATCGCCAAAGACCTCGCGCTCCTGAACAATCTCATCGAACAGCTCGATCTTGCCCGCGAGCACACCATATCCCGGATTCGCCGCCGCAGCGCGCAATATCCCTTCCAGCCAGTCTGGGGCCGGCTCGCAATCGGCGTCGGTAAAGGCGGTTATCGGCGCCCGCACGCGCCCGATGCCGAGGTTGCGCGCGACATAGGAACCCGGCCTCTTCTCTTCGAGCAATTCGACGCCCGCATAGCTGCGGGCAATATTGCGCGTTGCGTCGCTCGATCCGTTGTCGACGACGATGATCTGATAGGCCGCGCGAGGGAGCGTCTGACGCATCAGCGCGTCGAGGCAGCGGCCGAGCACGGCCTCGCCGTTCCATACGGGTATGACGACTGCGACTTGAAACATAGATACGCCTGTCCAGTGCCCCCGCACCGGCCCAATCGACCTCTCGCGACGTGCCGGTCAACCGGATGCTGCACCTGCGAAGACGAGTTGCCCCGTTGGCCGGACGACCGGAGCGTCGGCGCCTTCGCTCTCAAATAATTGCCCGCTACCAAGGATCGCGTCGGGCCCGTCGTTGGTTCTGAACCGCGCAGCGATGCGCAACCGCAGTTGAAAAGGCGATATCAATTGGGCGATTCCCTACCCGAATCGGGCGTAGCAACCGAAGTGCTGGTGGTGTCGCTTGAAACGGCCGCGGCGCGCCGCGCGGCTTTTGCCGAGCGAGCCGAAAGCACGTCGCTCGGCTGGCGCTTCTTCGATGCCTGCACCGCCCCGGCGCCGGGAATGGTGATCGACGAACCCGCGATCCGCCGCAACAAGGGCCGCGCGATGAGCAAGGGCGAGATCGGCTGCTATGCCAGCCATTTCTCGATCTGGCAGGATATGATCGCCCGCGACGTGCGGCAGGCGATCGTCCTCGAGGACGATACGGTCGTCGACTGGGCCTATCTCGAACCGCTCGCGCGCACCGACCTTCACGCCGAGGGTATCGACTATCTCAGGCTTTATGCGAAGCGGCCGACCTGGCAGCGCGTCGTTCGGCAAGATTTCCTCCAGCATTCGCGCGCGGTCGTCGAACTCGTCGGCCATGCCTATGGCACACAGGGCTATGCGATCACGCTCGAAGGCGCGCGCCGGCTGGCGGAGCATTGCCGCACCGTCCGCCGCCCGATCGACGACGAGATGGACCGGTCGTGGGCGCACGGCCTGCCCAATCTCGCGCTTTATCCCGCACCGATCCTTGAAGCGGCGATCGTCTCCGACATCGGCAGTTCGCGCTTCGGGCCCAAGGCCGACCCGCTCTATCACTCGATGAAACAAAGGGCCTGGCGGCAGGTCGAACGCGCGCGCATGCGGATGCTGAAAGCGAGACGCCTGCTTGAGCGCTGACCTGCCCGCCCGCTTCGACGACGGGTTACGCGCACGCAGCCGGAGCTCGATCGGCTGGACGGTCACGCGCTTCCTGTCGGACCAGATCTTCTCGTTCGTCGTCTTCGTGATCCTCGCCCGCCTGCTCACGCGCGCCGACATCGGCGCCTTTGCGGTGATGGCGGTGACGGCCGAAGCCTTCCGCATCATCGCAACCGCAGGGCTGGTGCAGACGATCGCCCGCAAGCGCGAGATCACGCCGGCCTTCCTCGACACCATCTATCGCTCGCAGCAGGCCTTTTCCTTCCTGTCGGCGATTCTGATCATGGCACTGGCCGCACCGATCGCGGATTGGATGGGGGCACCGAACATCGCCCTCCCGCTCGCGGTGATGAGCCTTTCGCTTCCGATCTCCTCGTTCGGCGCGACCCATATGGCGCTGCGCCTGCGCGAATTCGGACACCGCACAACGGCGCTGCGCTCGGTCGTCGGCGGACTGATCGGCGGCGCATGTGCTGTCGCTGCCGCCTTTGCCGGGCTCGGTCTCTGGAGCCTCGTCATCCAGCGCCTCGTCACCGAAATCGTCGGGGTCATCCTGTCGCGCGCGTCCTATGACTGGAAACCGGGCTGGCAGTTCGACTGGGTCATCCTGCGCGGCACCCTGATGCTCAACGCCAGCCTAATCTATGTCCAGCTCGCCTTTCTCGCGACGGTGCGCGTGCAGGAAATGGCAATCGGCGCCGGGATCGGGCTCGCCGCAGTCGGCGTCTATCGTACCGCCTGGCGCACCGTCGAACTGATCGGGCGCGGCGCGATCCAGCCCTTCACGCAGGTCGCGGTACAGACGCTCGCGCGCGTCAAGGACGAGCCTGCCGAACTGCGCGAGGCCTATCGCTGGATGATTTCGCGCGCTTCGGCGTTGTCCTTTCCCGCGCTCGTGGGCTTCGGCGCGCTCGCTCCAATCGCCATACCCACCGTGTTCGGGCCGAAATGGGACGAGGCCGGCCAGCTTGCACAGATTTTCGCCTTCATGGCGGTGCCCTTCACGCTCAATTTCTTTGCCTCGCCATCGCTCAGCGTGCTTGGCGCGTCGCGCAGCCTGATTTCGCTCTCGACGACGCAGCTCGTGCTCGGCGTGATCCTGACACTCGCGGCCTTGCCCTTCGGGTTGTTTGCGGTCGCCATCGCCTATGTCGGGCGCGCTTACCTGACCTTGCCGATGCAGATCTGGCTGCTCCGCCGCGCCTCGGGCATCCGCCCGATCGACAGCCTGCGTGCGGTCGGCGCACCGCTCATCGCCTCGACGCTGATGGGACTGGTACTGGCGATCGCCATGCGCCTGCTCGATGCGCATCTCGCCGACTGGCAGTCACTGCTGCTGCTCGTCGCGATCGGCGGCATATTCTACGGCCTCGCGCTGCTCGTCATCTCGCGCCCCTGGCGCGACCGCTTCCTGTTCCTGTTAAAACGCATCAGAAAGAGCCCGACATGACCCAGAAGACCGCCGATCAGCTCGTCGGCGAACTCGCCCAGCGTTTTTCGCAGCAGCTCGACCGGGTGCTTCCCGCGGGCAAGCTCGCGCTGGTCGACTTCCCCGATCATTCGAACGTCGGCGACTCGGCGATCTGGCTCGGCGAAATGGCGTATCTGCGCAAGACGGGGCGCCTTCCCGCATATTATTCGGCCATCGCCGATTTCGACGACGCGGCGTGTCGGGCGGCGATCGGCGGCGGAGCGATACTGATCCATGGCGGCGGGAACATGGGAACGCTCTGGCCGAAGCATGAAGCCTTCCGCCTGCACCTCCTCCGCACGCATCGCGGACGTCCGATCATCCAGATGCCGCAATCGATCCATTATGCCGATCCCGCGGCCGCGGCCGAAATGGCCGAAGCGATCCGCGCGCACGGGCAATTCACCCTGCTCGTCCGCGACGCGCGCTCGCTCGCCTTTGCCGAACAGCATTTCGATTGCGATATCCGGCTGTGCCCCGATGCCGCGCTGATGCTCGGACGGCAGAGGAAGGATCCGGCAACCGTGCCCGTCTTCGCCCTTCTTCGCACCGACCATGAACGCGCGGCGGGCGAGACCGCGCTCCCCGCCGGCGTCGTCGCCGACGATTGGCTCGAAGAAGATGCCGGCCAGAAACGCCGCCTGCGCCTGTCGCTGAAGCTTGGCCGCCTCTTCACGCGCGATCCCATGGCGCAGCGCGCCGCGCGGCAACAGCGCCTGGCCGAATGGCGGTTCCAGCGCGGCCTTGCAATGCTGTCCTCCGGCGAGCTCGTCGTGACCGACCGGCTCCACGCGCATATCCTGTCGCTGCTGCTCGACATCCCGCATGTGCTGCTCGACAACAGCTATGGCAAGGTTGCGGGTTTCGCCGATCAATGGACGGGCGACTATGCGGGGCTGATGCGCGCGACAAGCCGTGCCGGGGCCTTCGACACCGCGCTGGCCTGCCGCGCTCCGCAAATTGTCGACGGCTGACGCCCTCAATAGGCGTTGCGGTGGACGAGCACCTGCGCGGTCCGCGCGAGGATCGAAACATCGCGGAGCAGCGACCAGCCATGCTGATATTCGAGATCGGATTCGAGCCGGTCGAGAATGTCGCGCTTCGTGTTGGTCGCCCCCCTGAACCCGCGGATCTGGGCGAGGCCGGTGATACCGGGCTTGAGCGCGTGGCGGTGCCAATATTGCCGATCGACGCGCCAGAATAGTTCGTTGCCGGCGGTCGAACCCAGCGCGTGCGGGCGCGGCCCGACGAGGCTCATCTTGCCCGAGAGCACGTTGATCAGCTGCGGCAACTCGTCGATGCTCGTCGCCCGGATGAACCTGCCGACGCGCGTGATCCGGTCGTCGTCGCGGCTCGCCGAGCGCGCGCCGTTCGCGTCGGTCGTCTCGACGCGCATGCTGCGGAATTTCAGAATGCGGAAGATGCGGTTGCCGCGCCCCATCCGCTCCTGACGGAAAAAGACCGGCCCTGGCGTGTCGAGCTTGATCGCCAGCGCGACGATCAAGAGCAGCGGCGACAGCAGGACCAATGCCGGGATCGTCACGGCAAGGTCGAGCGCGCGCTTCTTCACCCGGTTCGCCCGGTTGAGCGGCCCCCACGATACGACGAGCGTCGTAACTCCGCCACGCTGGCGCGTGGTGAGCGGTTCCAGCTCGGCGATCTCGGGCATCACAATCTCGCCCACGATGTTCACGCCCTTCAGCGCGCGCGCCCATTCGGCCCTGTGCGCGGGCGCGCAAACGATCGTCACGCGATCATAATCCTGCAGCACCGTGCCGAGCCGATCGAGCATATAGGGATCGTCGAGGTCGGTCCGCAGCCCCGACACGCGCGCGTTGATGATCTCGCGATCAAGATAGGACGGCGGCAGATTCGCGCCATCGACGATCACAAGTTCGCTGGTCATGTCGCCAAAAGCCCGGCGCACGATCCGGCAGACGAGAAGCCGCTGCGCCACCAGCAGCGTCACCGCGGTTACCATACCCGTGCCGATCGCAAGCCGCGGCACCTTGCCGGTCATCCGCAACGAGAAAGCGACGAGCAAGAAAACGAACAGAGTGGTCGCGAACGACAATAGGGTCTGGCGAACGCTTTTGACCGGGCGGGTCAGGCACCGCGGATTATAGGCCTGATTCTGAAAGGCGATCGCGAAATGGACAAACAGGGCGCCCAGCATCGCGGTCAATAATCCGTCCGAAACGCCGCGCGTCTGCTCAATCATCAGCGTTACGGCAAAGCCGACGCCAAGCGCCGCCGCGTCCAGAGCGATCAGCCCGAGACAAAGCCATATCTTGGCGTCGCGCCGCGCCGCCTTCGCGAGCGGCGTTCGGACGGGCGCGCCGTCGAGCGCCAAGTCGATCTTGGTCATGGGATGGGGAGGCTCCCTGAATTTACGTGATCTTGTTGCAATGCAACATGCCGCGCCTATCGGCGAATACAAGCGGACCGCGCGAGCACGTGCCGGATACAGGATGATCCGTGCGGCGGCGGGCAGAGCGACTACGCGAGACCTTTAGCTGATTGTCAGGGTCCGGCGTTGAATTCCGCTACAAGATCGAAACGATCGCCACGAAACAACTGCCGGACATGGGTCACGACACGGCCGGCACGCCAGGTCGTCCGGTCGAGTTCGAGGCAGGCGGAGCCCGTGAGCAACGCCGCTTCCTTGCGCGTCGGGGTCACCGCGCGGATCACATGGCGTGCCTGCGTCCAGGGGATATGGCCGAGCAGCCATGTCCCCGGCGCCTCGCTCGTAAAGTCCGCGTCCGCCGCCTCGGGCACTTCATCGAGTGCGATGAACCGGCGTTCGAGCGCGAACGCTTCGCCCGCCGCCATATGCACGCCCTCGATGCGCAGCGCCGGTCCGGCCAGCAGATCGTCGCCGGCTTCCTCGGTTTCGATCGACGCCAGCTCCCAGCGATAAGCCTCGCCGCGCGCGGCGATGAGTTCGGCAAGGTCGGGCACGGTCATCACCGCCGAATGGACCGGCGGATGCGCGACGAACGTTCCCGCCTTGCGGCGGCGTTCGACCAGTCCTGAAGCCGCAAGTTCGCCGAGCGCCTTGCTCACCGTCGCACGCGCGCAACCATAGCGCGCGGCGAGTTCCTGTTCGGTGGGAACGCGGTCGCCGGGGCGCCATTCGCCCGACTGGATCGACGCGGCAATTTCTTCGCGAATGCGGCGTGCAGGATTCATGCGAGCAGCCGCGCGACACAGGTGCGATAGGCAGCACCGATCGCGTCGGCCTCGACATGGCGTCCCTTTTCGACGCGCTTGATGCCCGCGCGCCACACGCTGTCGATCGCCCCCGCACGCGCCGCGAAAATCCAGCGGTCGAGCAGCGTTTCATCGTCGGTTCCGGCAAAAGCCGGGTGATCGAGATCGAGCGAAACAATGTCGGCGGCGTGGCCAACGGCCAGCCCGGCGGCCACGCCGAGCGCCTGCGCCCCGCCCTGCACCGCGCGCGCGAACAGATTGGCGCCGACGAAGGGCGCCGCTTCGCTCGCGAGCAGCGCCCGCGCGCGCTGCGCCAGTCGCTGCGAATATTCGAGCGCGCGCAGTTCCTGCGCCGCATCGACGAGAATGTTGCTGTCGGTGCCGACCCCCAAGCGGCCGCCCGCCGCGAGATAATCGACCGCCGGAAAAATGCCGTCGCCCAGATTACCCTCGGTGATCGGGCACAGCCCGGCGACCGCGCCGCTCGCGGCAAGCCGACCGACTTCGTTTGCGTCGAGATGCGTCGAATGGATCAGGCACCAGCGCTCATCGACGCCGGCGTTATCGAGCAGCCATTCGACCGGCCGCGCGCCGCTCCATGCGACGCAGTCGGCGACCTCCTTCACTTGCTCGGCGGCGTGAATATGCACGGGGCCGGTCGGCAACAATTCAAGCAGCGCAGCGAGTTCGTCCGGCGTCACCGCGCGCAGCGAGTGCGGCGCGATGCCGATATTGGCGTCGCCCGCAAGCTTCACCCGCGACGCATCGAGAAGCGCCGCAAAACCGTCAACGTCGTTGAGGAAACGCCGCTGGCCGGGGCTTGGCGGCGCCGCATCGAAATTGCCATGCGCGTAGAAGACAGGAAGCAACGTCAGGCCGATCCCCGTCTCGTCGCTCGCCCGCACGATCGCGCCCGCCATCTCCGCCGGGTCGGCATAGGCCGCACCCGCCGGATCGTGGTGCAGATAATGAAACTCGCCGACGCGCGTGAATCCGGTTTCCAGCATCTCGGCATAAGCCTGCGCCGTGATCGCCGCGACGTCCTCGGGCGTCAACCGGTCGAGGAAGCGGTACATGATCTCGCGCCAGCTCCAAAAATTATCGTCGGGTCGGCTGCGGCGTTCCGACAAACCCGCCATGCCGCGCTGGAAGCCATGGCTGTGGACATTGCAAAGGCCGGGAAGCGCAACGCGATGCCGCTCATCGTCGGCCGCCGCAACACCGGCTTCGATCGACGCAATCCGGCCGTCGGCGACGCTGATCCGCACATCTTTTGCCCAGCCACCATCGATCCACGCGCGTTCGAACCAGAGAGCCATCATCGTTCGTCCTCATATTATGTCTAGACATAATGGCGCAATCGAACGACATAGTCCAGATGGAGCAACGCTGGACGAACGCCCGACTCGCAACGATGGCCGGTGAAGACCTCGGCTTGATCGACGATGGCGTGTTGGCGGCGAAGGACGGCCAGATCGTTTATGCCGGGCCCGCCGATGGTGCGCCCGCGGCGATGGGAACCGTCCATGATTGCGGCGGTCGCCTCATCACGCCGGGCCTGATCGACTGCCACACCCACCTCGTCCACGGCGGCAACCGCGCGAACGAATGGGCGATGCGGCTTGCGGGTGCGAGCTATGAAGAGATTGCGCGCGCGGGCGGCGGCATCGTCTCGACGATGCGCGCGACACGCGAAGCGAGCGAAGGCGACCTCGTCGCAACCGCGCTCCCGCGCCTCGACGCGCTGATCGCCGAAGGCGTCACGACGATCGAGATCAAGTCGGGTTACGGCCTCTCGACCGACGACGAACTCAAGATGCTGCGCGCCGCGCGCGCGCTTGCCAGCCATCGCAACATTCGCGTCGAACCGACCTTCCTCGGCGCGCACGCCCTACCCCCCGAATATAAGGAAGACAGCGACGCCTATATCGACCTCGTCGTGAACGAGATGATCCCCGCCGCCGCGCCGCTCGCGACCGCGGTCGACGCCTTTTGCGAAGGCATCGGCTTCTCGCCCGCGCAATGTACGCGCGTGATCGAGACGGCAAAGGCGCGCGGCCTAGCCGTCAAGATCCACGCCGAACAATTGTCGGCGCTCCACGGCAGCGCGCTCGCCGCAAGCCACGGCGCGCTGTCGGCCGACCATCTCGAACATGCGACCGACGACGACGTCCGCGCGATGGCCGAGGCGGGCACCGTCGCGGTGCTGCTGCCCGGCGCCTATTATTTCATGCGCGAGACGAAGCTGCCGCCGATCGACGCGATGCGCCGACACGGCACGCGCATCGCGCTCGCGACCGACAACAACCCCGGTACCTCGCCGACGACCTCGCTGCTGCTCATGCTCAACATGGGCGCGACTTTGTTCGGGCTGACGGTCGTCGAGGCGCTCCGCGGCGTCACGGTCAACGCCGCCGCTGCGCTCGGCCTTTCCGGCGAGATCGGCACGCTCGAGGCCGGCAAGGCGTGCGACCTCGCGATCTGGGACGTCGGCGACCCGGCCGAGCTTGTCTACCGCATCGGCTTCAACCCGCTTCACCAACGCATCAAGGACGGACAATGATCATCGAGCCCGGGCATATCTCGCTCGCCGACTGGCGCGAAATCTATGAGGGCGCGAGTGCCGAACTGAGCGCCGATGCATGGGATGCGATCGACGCCAGCGCCGCTGCGGTTGCGCGCATCGTTGCGAAGGGCGCGCCCGTTTACGGCATCAACACCGGCTTCGGAAAGCTCGCGAGCGTGCGGATCGCCGACGACGATCTGGCGACGCTCCAGCGCAATATCGTGCTCAGCCACGCTGCGGGCACCGGCGCGCCGTCGCCGACGAAGATCGTGCGGCTGATGATGGCGCTCAAGCTCGCAAGCTTCGGCATGGGCGCATCGGGCGTGAAGCGTGAGACGGTTGTGATGCTCGAGGCGATGCTGGCGAAGGGACTGACCCCCGTCGTCCCGTCGCAAGGTTCGGTCGGCGCGAGCGGCGACCTCGCGCCGCTGTCGCACATGGCCGCAGCGATGATCGGCGTCGGCGAGATCGAAATCGGCGGCAAGACGTCACCCGCCGCCGAGGCACTAGCACAGGCAGGCCTCGTCCCGCTCGACCTCGGCCCCAAAGAAGGCCTCGCGCTCCTCAACGGCACCCAATTCTCCACCGCCAATGCGCTTGCCGGCCTGTTTCGCGCCGAAACCGTGTTGCGCTCCGCACTCATCACCGGCGCACTCTCGACCGAAGCGGCCAAAGGCTCCGACGCACCCTTCGATGCGCGTATCCACGCATTGCGCGGCCATGCCGGCCAGCGCGAAGTCGGCGATGCGCTGCGCGGCCTGATGGCGGGATCAGCGATCCGCGCATCGCACGCGGTCGACGATCCGCGCGTGCAGGATCCCTATTGCCTCCGCTGCCAGCCGCAAGTCATGGGCGCCGCGCTCGACCTCTTGCGACAGGCAGGAACGACGCTCGGCATCGAGGCGAACGGCGTTTCGGACAACCCGCTGATCTTCGCCGATACCGACGAGGCGCTGTCGGGCGGCAATTTCCACGCCGAACCCGTCGCCTTCGCCGCCGACATGATCGCAATGGCACTGTGCGAGATCGGCTCCATATCCGAGCGCCGGATCGCAATGCTCGTCGACCCTGCGCTCTCGGGCCTCCCCGCCTTCCTCACCCCGCGCCCCGGGCTCAATTCGGGCTTCATGATCCCGCAGGTCACCGCCGCCGCACTCGTCAGCGAGAACAAGCAGCGCGCCTATCCCGCCAGCGTCGATTCGATCCCGACCAGCGCCAATCAGGAAGATCATGTCTCGATGGCCGCGCACGGCGCGCGCCGCCTGCTCGACATGGCCGACAATGCCAGCGCGGTGATCGGCATCGAACTGCTGGCGGCGTGCCAGGGAATCGACTTCCACGCGCCGCTCAAATCGAGCGACGCGCTGGAAGCCGCGCACAAGCATCTGCGCGCCGAAGTCCCCACACTCGAAGACGACCGGCATTTCCATCCCGATATGGAAGCCGCGACCGCATTGGTCCGCACCGGCAGCCTCGTCGCAGCGGTGCCCGCCAGCCTGCCGGGCGTCGGCTGATGGACTGGCTGCGCGTCCACCGCGGCGAAGCGCCGCTCGTCATCGCCTTCCCGCACGGCGGGACGGACCTCGCAGGTCTCGACGAGCAGTTCGTTTCGCCCTGGCACGCGCAGATCGACACCGACTGGTGGATCGCCGAACTTTACGCCTTCGCCGCCGACCTCGGCGCGACGCTGATCGCCACCGATATTTCGCGCAGCGTGATCGACATGAACCGCGACCCATCGGGTGCGTCGCTCTATCCGGGGCAGGCGACGACCGAGCTGTGCCCGACGACGACCTTCGACGGCGACCCGCTCTATCGCTTTGATGCGCCCGACGAGGCCGAGATCTTGCAGCGGCTGAACTCTTATCACCGACCCTATCATGAGGTGTTGAGCGAAGAGCTGGCCCGCCTGAAATCCGCCCACGGCCGCGTCGTCCTCTACGACGCCCATTCGATCCGCAGCCATGTCCTGCGCCTGTTCGACGGCGAGCTGCCGCAATTCAACATCGGCACCAACGGCGGCGCGACCGCAGCCCCCGAACTCGAAACCATCGTCGCGAACATCTGCGCCGCGAGCGGCAAGAGCCATGTCGTCAACGGCCGCTTCAAAGGCGGCTGGACGACGCGGCATTACGGCCGCCCCGACGACGGCATCCATGCGATCCAAATGGAACTCGCGCAGCGCGGTTACATGACCGAGCCCGAAACGATCACGCACGCCAACTGGCCCTCCCCCCTCGACCCCAATCCCGCGATCCGGCCCGTGCTGGAGCAAGTGATCGCCGCGACCCTCGATTTTGCGAAAGGACATTCATGACCCGCCCCCTGAATGCGAGACTGGACAACAGCCGCGTGATCCGCCCGGCGACCGGGACCGAGATCAGCGCGAAAAGCTGGCTCACCGAAGCGCCGATGCGGATGCTGATGAACAATCTCCACCCCGACGTCGCCGAGGCGCCGCACGAACTCGTCGTCTATGGCGGCATCGGCCGCGCCGCGCGCGACTGGGAAAGCTATGACCGGATCGTCGAGACGCTGAAACGGCTCGAGGGCGATGAGACTTTGCTGATCCAGTCGGGCAAGCCCGTCGGCGTCTTCCGCACGCATGAGAATGCGCCGCGCGTGCTGCTCGCCAACTCGAACCTCGTCCCCGAATGGGCGAACTGGGACCATTTCCACGAGCTCGATAAAAAGGGCCTGATGATGTACGGTCAGATGACCGCGGGCAGCTGGATCTACATCGGCAGCCAGGGCATCGTTCAGGGCACATACGAAACCTTCGTCGAAATGGGGCGCCAGCATTATGGCGGCAGCCTCGCCGGCCGCTGGTTGCTCACCGCCGGCCTCGGCGGCATGGGCGGCGCACAGCCGCTCGCGGCGGTGATGGCGGGCGCGAGCTGCCTCGCGATCGAATGCCAGCCAAGCCGCATCGAAATGCGCCTGCGCACTGGCTACTTGGACAAGCAGGCCTCGACCATCGATGAGGCGGTCGCGATGATCGAGGCGAGCCACGCCGAGGGCAAGCCCGTCTCGGTCGGCTTGCTCGGCAATGCTGCCGAAATCCTGCCCGAGATCGTCCGCCGCGGTATCCGCCCCGACCTGCTCACCGACCAGACGTCGGCGCACGATCCGGTCAACGGTTACCTCCCCGCCGGATGGACGCTCGACGAATGGTTTTCGAAGCGCGAGAGCGACCCCGCGTCCGTATCGAAAGCCGCCAAGGCCTCGATGGCCGTCCATGTGCAGGCGATGCTCGACCTGCAGGCCGCGGGCGTCCCGACGACCGACTATGGAAACAACATCCGCCAGATGGCGAAGGACGAGGGCGTCGAAAATGCTTTCGACTTCCCGGGCTTCGTCCCGGCCTATGTCCGCCCGCTCTTCTGCCGCGGCATCGGCCCCTTCCGCTGGGCGGCGCTGTCGGGCGATCCCGAGGATATCTACAAGACCGACGCAAAGGTGAAGGAACTGCTTCCCGACAACAAGCATCTCCACAACTGGCTCGATATGGCGCGCGAGAAGATCCAGTTTCAGGGCCTGCCCGCGCGCATCTGCTGGGTCGGGCTCGGCGACCGCCACCGGCTCGGCCTTGCGTTCAACGAAATGGTGGCGTCGGGCGAACTGAGCGCACCCGTCGTGATCGGCCGCGATCATCTGGATTCGGGATCGGTCGCGTCGCCGAACCGCGAGACCGAGGCGATGCGCGACGGGTCGGATGCGGTTTCAGACTGGCCGCTGCTCAACGCCCTCCTCAACACCGCCTCGGGCGCGACCTGGGTATCGCTGCACCACGGCGGCGGCGTCGGCATGGGCTATTCGCAGCACAGCGGCATGGTGATCGTCGCCGACGGCACGCCCGAAGCGGCAAAGCGCCTTGAACGCGTATTGTGGAACGACCCCGGCACCGGTGTGATGCGCCACGCCGATGCGGGCTACGATATCGCGATCGACTGCGCGCGCGAAAAGGGTCTCGACTTGCCGAGCATCTAACATTTGTTTCGGTTGCACCGAAACAGCTTCGCATTCTAAGGCTCTCCCCGACCTACAGGGGAGAGCCGAACGTCAATGTCCGAAGCACAACCGCAGAGCTATCCCGAAATCCGCGAGGCGGTGCGTCGCCTCTGCGCTGATTTCCCCGGCGAATATTGGCAAAAGCTCGACCGCGACCGCATTTATCCTGCGGAGTTCGTGCGCACGTTGACCGAGGCGGGTTTTCTGTCAGTCCTGATTCCCGAGGATTATGGCGGCTCGGGACTCGGGCTCGGGGCCGCAACCGCGGTGCTTGAGGAAATCCATCGTTCGGGCTGCAACGGCGGCGCCTGCCACGCCCAGATGTACACGATGGGCACCCTGCTCAAACACGGATCGGACGCACAAAAGCAGGCCTATCTTCCTGCGATAGCCAACGGCGATCTCCGTCTTCAAGCGTTCGGCGTAACCGAGCCCACGGCGGGCACCGACACGACGCGCATCCGCACCTTCGCCAAAAGGGTCGGCGACAAATATATCGTCAACGGGCAGAAAATCTGGATCAGCCGCGCCGAACATTCGGACCTGATGGTCCTGCTCTGCCGCACCACCCCGCGTGACGAAAGCGCCAAGCCCTCCGACGGGATGAGCGTCTTGCTCGTGGACATGCGCGAAGCGGTCGGCAACGGCCTCACCATCCGTCCCGTGCGCACGATGCTGAACCACGCAACGACCGAGCTGTTCTTCGACGATCTCGAAGTCCCCGCCGCCAATTTGATCGGCGAGGAGGGCAAAGGCTTTCGCTATATCCTGTCGGGCATGAACGCCGAACGCATCCTGATCGCGTCGGAGTGCATCGGCGACGGCCGCTTCTTTATCGACCGTGCCACGGCCTATGCGAAAGACCGCTCGGTCTTTGGCCGCGCGATCGGCGAAAATCAGGGCGTCCAGTTCCCGATCGCGCGCGCCTATGTCCAGATCGCCGCCGCCGCCGGGATGGTCGACAACGCCGCGCGGATGTTCGACGCCGGGCACGACTGCGGGACCGAGGCGAATATGGCGAAGATGCTGGCGTCCGAAGCGAGTTGGTACGCGGCCGATATGTGCGTCCAGACGCACGGCGGCTTCGGCTTTGCCGAGGAATATGACATCGAGCGCAAATTTCGCGAAACGCGGCTCTATCAGGTCGCGCCGATCAGTACGAACCTCATCCTCAGCCATGTCGCCACCCACGCGCTCGGCCTGCCCAAGAGCTTCTGATGGACGATTATTTCGCCTGGGTCGGCCGCAGCGAAACGCGCGAGGATACCGCGACCGCAGCGCCGCTCGCCGGTCTCGCGGCCCTGCTCGATCACGATGTCTCACCGTGGGTGCCAGGCACCGTCCCACCGCTCGGCCATTGGCTCTATTTCCTGCCCACCGCGCGCCAGTCGGCGATCGGTGAGGACGGTCATCCGCGCCGCGACGGAACGGGCCTGCTGCCGCCCGTTCCGCTACCGCGCCGCATGTGGGCTGGCAGCCGCATCGAGTTCCTGGCGCCCGTCGCGGTCGGCGCCGCGCTGACCCGCGTCACGACGATCGAGGCCATCAAGCCCAAGCGCGGAGCGAGCGGTAACCTGCTGTTCGTCACGCTGCGCCACGATGTCACGGCCGACGGTATCGCCGCCATTCGCGAGGAACAGGACATCGTCTTTCGCGAACCCGCGCCGATGGCACCTGCCGCCCCCGCCCCGGTCGCGCCGGCAGAACGCGAACCCGCCGATGCGACGCGCAGCCTGGCGGCAGATGCGGCGCTGTTGTTCCGCTATTCGGCGCTGACCTTCAACGCCCACCGCATCCATTATGACCGCGACTATGCCCGCGATGTCGAAGGCTACCCCGGTCTCGTCGTCCACGGCCCGCTGATCGCGACCCTGCTGATGGATCATTTCCTGCGCACCGCGCCGGGTACACTTCCACGCTGGTTCAACTTCCGTGCCGAGGCGCCGCTGATCGACGGAGCGCCCTTCGACCTCTGCCTCGCCCGCGAAGGCGATGCCGTGCGATCGTGGGCGTGCGACGCGACCGGACGCACGACGATGCGTGCCGAGATAGGCCTGATGGGAAAATGACGCACGTACTTGTCGCTGTTCCTTTGTCGCCGATCCGATTAATGACGATTGCAGCGACACGCGCGCCGGTGCCCGGAACCGCGCGGAGCTCGGGACATTCCAGCCATGAGTGAAGACCGTCCCCCCATAAGGATATTGATCGTCGACGATCACCCGGTGCTGCGCGCCGGCGTCGCGGCGATGCTGGGCAATCAGTCGGACCTGCTCGTCATTGGCGAGGCCGGCGACGGGGCTGAGGCACTCGAACAATTTCGATCGCTGTATCCCGATGTGGTAGTGATGGACCTGCAGATGCCCGGAATGAACGGGGTCGAGGCAACGGCAGCGATCCGCGCTGAAGCACCATCTGCAAAAATCCTGGTCCTGACCACCTATGCGGGCGACGCCCAGGCGGTGCGCGCGCTCCGCGCCGGAGCGACCGGTTATCTGCTCAAGAACAGCCTGCGCACGCAAATCGTCGACGCCGTTCGCGCCGTCCATGCCGGCAAACGGCATATCGACCCCGACGTGTCCGAACAGATCGCGCTGCATGTCGCCGACGAACCCCTGACCGAACGCGAGTTGTCGGTCCTCGAACTCGTCGCGCAGGGACATGCGAACAAACAGGCTGCCGCGGCGCTCGGCCTCGCCGAAGAAACCGTCAAGGCGCATCTCAAGAATATCTTCGTCAAGCTCGACGTCAACGATCGCACCCGCGCGGTCACCGTGGCGATGGAGCGGGGCATGTTGGGCACCTGATTCCACCCCCGAACGGGGCAGCGAGGGCTCCCGGCGACGGGGATGGCATATCGGCGACCGCCATTTATCCTCGCGCCGGGCACCGCGCCACTTTGCAACGTCACACGTCAAGCGACCACACGCCCACGCCGCGCTGGAGGAAGTCATGGAGAATGATGATCCCCTCATAATTGTCGTCGACGACGACGACGCCATTCGCGACGCAGTGGCGAACCTGCTCGCATCGGTCGGCATCGACGCCATTGGTTTCGGATCGCCGGCCGAGGCCGAAAAGGCGTCGCTGCCCGACCGCCCTGGCTGCTTCATCCTCGATGTCCGCATGCCCGGCGCGAGCGGCCTTGATTTCCAGCGGCAGCTTTGCACGGGACCGGGCCGCGGCAAGCCCGTCATTTTCCTGACCGCCCATGGCGACATACCGATGTCGGTGCAGGCAATGAAGGCGGGCGCGATCGACTTCCTCACCAAACCGTTTCGCGACCAGACGCTGCTCGACGCGATCCAGACGGCGATTGCGCGCGATTGTACGCAGCGAAGAGCCAGCTGGATCTGCAACGGGCACCTCGAGCGTTTCTCTGCGCTGACGCCGCGCGAGCGCGAGGTCATGCAGCACGTCGCGATGGGGCGACTGAACAAACAGATCGCCTATGATCTCGGGATTACCGAGGTGACGGTGAAACTGCACCGAAGCAATGTGATGCGCAAAATGAATTTGGCGTCGGCGAGCGATCTGGTTCGGTCGTGGGAAACCATTGCGCCGCACCTGCCGCGACCGGCGGACGGCCGAGCCGTATCTGACGTGCCGAAAATTGCTGCAAGACCGCCAGCCCCCATCGGCGGGAGAGCCGCTTACGCGACCTGAACGGCACGGTCTCGCCAAGCGCAGGAGAACATAGACACCGGACTTTCGGCGATCGCGCTCTTCCCTGAACAATGAAAACAAAGATGACATTCTATCGAATTCGGGGGCGGAACGATGCATGAAAACGGCGCAGGAGAGGCGGAAGCGCACGGATTGACCGGCGACGATGCTCCGCCCTTTTCCGGCATCGTCGAACAGGCGACGCAGAGCATCATCGTTTATGACGCGGAGGGAATCGTCCGCTTCTGGAACCCCGCCGCTACCCGCCTTTATGGCTGGCCCGCGAGTACGACGATCGGATATTGTCTCGATCCGCTCGCATGGGAAAGCTGGATCAACCGAGACGATATCGGTGACAGCGAGGACTGGTCGGGAACCGTAACGCGCCGCCGGATCGACGGAGATTTCATCGATGTCGCAGTCCGGATTGTCCGATTCAGCGGCGCAGCGGGACGCCCCGCAAGCTTTGTCGAATTCGGGCCCGTCCCGGAGCACTCCGAGCCCCCCTCTCCCGCCCGGACGAGAGAGCGAGACGAGGAGGCCCCCGCCCTTCACTCTTCGGTCGAGCCCGGCGGCTTCAAACGGCTCCTCGAACATATGCCGGTTCCGTTGTGGCAAGTCGATGCGCGCAGCCCCGGGCAAGCCTTCGAGACCTTGCGCATGCAGGGGGTCACCGACATCGCCTCCTATCTTGCCCGGCATCCCGAACTGGTCGAATTTGCATGCAACACGGTCGTGGTCACCGACGTCAACCGTGCCGCGGTTGCGATGCTCGGCGGCACCGAAGTGCAGTTTCTGAATCCCGTCCGCTATATTTTCGAGGCGACACCCGAAGCGGCGGTGCGCGTGATGACCGCACATTTCAACGGCGAGCGAAACCATATCGAAGAGATCAGGATCAACACATTCGACGGCAGGGCCCTCGACGTGCTGTTCCTCGTGACCTTTCCCCGCCCGCCCGAAGATATGACCGTCACCTTCATCACGATGGTCGACATCACCGACCAGGTCCGCGCAGAGACCGAATTGCGTCAATTGCAGGCGGACTTTGCCCACGCCGCACGCATTTCCATGCTGGGCGAAATGGTCGCGACGATCGCGCATGAAGTGAAGCAGCCGCTGACCGCAATCGTCGCCAACGGCGGCGCCAGTATGCGGTGGCTGTCGCGCGGCGGGTCGCTCGATCGGGTGGCCGACCGGATCGAGCGCATCATCGAAAGCGCCGAGCATGCCAACGAGATTATTTTGCGCATCCAGCGCATGGCCGCAAATCGCGAGCCCGTCTGGACCGACCTCGACATCAACGACGTGGTCGACGAAGCGCTGCGCTTCATCGGCCGCGAAAGCCGCGAAAGGCGTATCGTGATCGCCACCCGGCTCGCACCCGACCTGCCGAGAATCAGCGGTGACAGGGTCCAGCTGAATCAGCTTCTCGTCAATTTGCTGGTCAACAGCTTCCAGGCGATCGACGGCAGCGAGAGCAGCGAACGGTCGGTGCAGATCGAGAGCAACCACAGCGTCGGCTGGATCGAAATTGCGGTAACGGATTCGGGACCGGGGATCGCACCCGAAAATCTGGACAAGGTTTTCAAGGGCTTCTTCACAACGAAAGAAACGGGAATGGGGATCGGCCTTGCGGTCTGCCAATCGGTCGCGGGCGCGCATGGCGGCAGCATCGATATCCAGAATCTCGACGGTGGCGGTGCGATGGTCCGCGTCAAACTTCCCGTCAGCCGCGTGACCCCACAAACAAGGTGGCCCTCGCAAGTTTGAACTCGCCTCGGCATTTTAATGCTTCGCCCACGCGTCGGGCGAAGCTAGGCTTCTCCCGTTGGAGGGGCCACGATGCGGAAACTGATCGCCATCCTGATCTGCATCCTGTCCGCCTTCTCCGCGGGCAGCGCGATGGCTGCGTTCGAGCGTTCGGTCTATCAATATCATCACCGCCACTGGAGCGAAGAAAGCGACGCGCCCAAACCGGTCTTTGCGGTGAAGCACGGACGGCGCGGCTATATCTGGATCGCGTCCGCGAACGGCCTGTTCCGGTTCGACGGCATCCGGTTCGACAATGTCAGCGAGGGTATCGATCTGATACGGAATGGCCCGCCATCGGCCATCCTCGTTCGCCGCAACGGCGATATCTGGACCAATTTCGGACGCTCGGGCCGCTTCGCAGTTTATCGCGACGGTCGGTTTCGTTTTCTGGATGTGCCGCGTTCGCCCGACCGGGTTCAGGCGATGCACGAAACCGGCGATGGTACGATCTGGGTGCTGACCGAACGGATCGGGCTGCCGTTGCTGCGCTATCGCGCCGGTCGATGGACGTCGTTCGGGACCGGAGCCGCCGCGCCGATCGACAATCCGTTCAGTATGGTGGTCACGCGCGACGGCACCGTTTGGGTTTCCTTCACGGGGTCGGTCGCGCGCATGTCTCCCGGCAAGGAGCGCTTCGAGATCGTGCGCAAGAAAGAACGCGCGCTGGGCCGGCTCTCGCTCGATCCGCAGGAACGCGTCTGGCTGACCGAACAGGGCGGCTCCTATCCGATCACCGGTCCCGGCGGACACGGCGCCCCGCCACCGCTGCGGTTTCCCTATGCAACCGACGCCGCCGAAATTCGCGGCTGGCCCATGTTCGACCGCGAGGGAAATTTGTGGATTTCAACCTATTATAACGGAATCCAGCGCGTCGCCCGGCCCGATCCACGAGGAGCCGCCAGCCAGGCCGACGCTGTCGCCAGCGTCGAGCATTTCACCGCGCGCGACGGGCTGTCGTCAAATGCGACGACTGCGATATCGCAGGATGCCGAAGGCAATATCTGGGCGGGTACCGAGAATGGCGTCGACCGCTTCTGGCCCGCGACGGTGCGTTTCGAGCCCGGTCTTACGGACCCTGCCGCCTTCGGCGACCTCTTGCTCCGGGCATCGGACGGCACAGTCTATATCGGTCAGGCATCGACGGTATATCGCGTCCGCCCCGGCGGACATCCGGAAGCGATCTTCCACCCCTTGGCGGAACCGAACACGCTTTGCGAGGCCCCCGACGGTTCCATATGGATCGGTGTGCGGAAAAATCTGTTCGCCTGGCGCGATGGGCAAGTGCGGCAACTTGCCGGGCGGATTCCGCTCAATTCGACAATCTATGACTGCGCCTTCGACACGAACGGCGATTATTGGATCACCGCGTCGCTCGGTGGGATGGCGCGGCGGCGCGGCGCGACTTGGGATCAGCCTTTCGGCCCGTCGAGCCGCGACTTCATTCCCAAATCCATGACTACGGACGCGAACGGGCGTGTTTTCGTTCAATGGAACGACCGCACGCTCGCGCGGGTGGAGGGCGCACGGTCGATCAGAACCGCAATACCTTGGCATGGCTATGAGCCCGACGATGCCGCGCTCTATCCCGCGCCCGACGGCAGCCTGTTCGTTGCCGGCCGGTTCGGCCTTGCCCGGCTTCGAGGCGGACGCTTCCAGTCGATATCCGCGAACCGGATGCCGCCGTTCAGCGGCGTGAACGGCATGGTCGTGATACCTGGCGGCGAAAGCTGGCTCGCTGGCCCTGCGGGGATCATGCAGATCGCACCCGGCCGGCTGGATAAGGCCTTCGCCGATCCCCGCGCCGCGGTGCCGGTCCGCGTGTTCGGCGCCCTCGATGGCCTTCGAAGCCTGCCGCACGATCACAGCCGCCGTTCGATCGTTCGCGGCGGCGACGGGCGTTTGTGGATAGCAACCCAGACGGGAACCTTATGGCTCGATCCCGAAGATATTGCGCGCACGCGCAGCCCGCCCAACGTTGCGATCAGCGGGCTGTTCGCCGATCGACGATATCGCGATCCGCGTCGAATCAAACTGCCTGCCGGCACATCCGACGTCGAAATCGACTTTGCCGTCCTCAACTTTTCCAACCCGCGCGCGACGCGGGTTCGATACCGCATTGAAGGGCAGGATCGGGGCTGGGTCGACGCCGGTACGCGGCGGCAGGCTTTCTATACGAACCTGCCCCCTGGATCTTATCGCTTCCACGTCGTTGCCGCGAACGACGATGGCGTGTGGAACGAAGAGGGCGCCGCCGTCGATTTCGAGATCCCGCCGACCTTCACCCAGTCGCGCTGGTTCCTGCTGTTGTGCGTCGTGGCGGGGCTTCTTCTGGCATGGGCGATATTGCAGTGGCGCTATGCCGAAGCGATGCGGCGCTTGCGCAGCCGGCTCGAGGAGCGCGTCAGTGAGCGCGAACGGATCGCCCGCGACCTGCACGACACGTTGCTGCAGGGCGTCCAGGGCCTTGTGCTGCAATTCCAGGCTGTCGCCGACCGCATGCCGCGCGAGAATGCGGAACGCGCCTCGCTTCACAAGGCATTGAATCTGGCAGACGACGTAATTCTCGAAGGTCGCGAACGCGTTCAGGCACTCCGTGGGCATCAGGATAGCACTGACCTGGAAAACGTCATCCGCAATCTGGTCAAGGCGCACCCCTTCTACCCGGCGGTTCAGGTGACAGTCGAGGTCGAGGGCACAGCATGTCCGGTCGATCCTTTCGTCGCGTCCGAAATCGCCCTCATCGGCGGCGAGGCGCTCTTCAACATCGCGCATCATGCCGGAGCGACCGAAGTCGACATAATTGTGCGCTTCGACCGCGATGACCTGACGATCCGGTTTCGCGACAATGGCGCGGGCATCCCCGACGCCATTTTGCGCGCGGGACGGCGCGAAGGCCATTTCGGGCTGATCACCATGCGCGAACGGGCCGAACGGATCGGCGGCAAATTCTCAATCGACAGTGCGCCCGGAAAAGGCACGACCGTGTCGCTGAGCCTTACAGCGAACCTCGTCTATAAGGACGCTCGCCGCGCGGGCCCATGGAAACGGATCAAGGAATATTTCGCAGGCGGCGCGGACGATTCCGGCTCCGGCTGACCCTCTGCAAATCCACCCACCGGGATCATCTGGGTATTTCCCCACCCCCGACATTGTGAATTCGCAAAGCGGGCGACGCCCGTGCGGATCATGATCGCCTTGTTCGCACCGATGCGGACGGAGTCGGGGAGGATCCGCATCAGCAATGCCGTTCGGGCATCGCGAGCCATCCCCTTTATCGAGAGGAAGAAGTCATGATGAAGAAAGTCATGCTGGCGGTGTCGACGCTGGCTCTAGTTGCAACGGCCGCTCCGGCCTTCGCGCAACAGAATCAGGACAATGACAACAGCACCAACGGTGCTGCAAACGGTATCGGCAACGACACCATCGTCGTCAACGACCTGATCGACCTGTTCGTGCAGGACAATGCCGCCGACAGCTTCCAGGACAATGACGGCAATGGCTCGGGCAATGGCAACAACAGCGTCCTCGCGTTCCAGGTCCTGACCGCCACGAACACCAACCAGAACCTCGACGAAGTCGTCGATCTGGACGGCGAAGACGGTACGCCGTCTTCGGTTGGCTACAACAGCGGCAACAACTCGGTCCGCGGCAACGCCTTTGCTGCCTATGCCGGCATCCTGAACGCCGCCTGGAACACGGGCATCAACGCCAACACCCAGGCAGCAACCAACATCGCCGCACAAGGCACCGTCAGCTTCGGCGACACCACTGCTCCGGCAGCCGGTGGCGGCGACGGCGGCGGCGACTGATCAAGTCCCCCCGGATGGCCGGCCCGGCTCCACTGACGGGCCGGCCATTTCTTCCAGTTACGCATTCAAGGAGCGCCCCGTCATGAAACCCCCGATCGTCCCGGTCCTATTGGCCTTGGCAGGTTTGTCCGTACCCGTATCGGCGCAACTGCCGCCCCCCGATGCGGCGGTTCCCCTGATTACCGAGGCTGTCCCGACCGACATCGTGGTAACTGCTCCGGCGGTCGCAGCGCACCCCGAACGCAAATCGCCGATGTTGAAAGATACCGAGCTCGACACGCTGCGCGGCGGCCAATCGCTCGTTATTACCAATCAGACGATGGATTCGATCGTCAGCGGCAACATCCTGAAGGGCGACTATACCGCTGGCGCGGTCACGCTCAGCGATTTCGCTCTTTCGAATTTCAACGGTGTCGGCAATCTGCTGATCAACACCGGTGCGCAGGTCAGCGCCCAGAGCGGCATGAACCTGACCATCAACCTCGGCGACTGAATTCGCCGTGCGGCCCATGCGAGCCTTGATCGCGGGCATGGTGTGCGCCTTGGCGGCGACACCTGCTGCTGCCGAGGTCCGGTTGACCGGACCCGAGACGGGTGGCAGCTATCAGCTTGAGGTGATGACCTGGTGGGATATCCCCTTCCGTTCCGTCATTCGCCAGCGCTACGACTTCAGCTGCGGATCCGCCGCCGTCGCGACCCTGCTCACTTATCATTATGGCGCGCCGACATCGGAAACGATGCCCTTTCGCGCAATGTGGGAAAAGGGCGACCGCGAGGCGATCCGCAAAGTCGGCTTCTCGATGCTCGACATGAAGAATTATCTCGCCTCACGTGGCTATCGCGCCGAAGGATTCCGGATCACGGCCGAGCAGTTGAAGCAGGTAAAGCGTCCGACAATCGTTCTGATGAACCTGAACGGTTTCAAGCATTTTGTCGTGATCAAGGGCGTTCGCGGCGACCGTGTGCTCACCGGTGATTCGGTTCTCGGTCTCAACGAATATTCGCTCAGCGATTTCGAAAAGCACTGGAACGGCATTGCATTGGCCATCGTTGAAGGGGGCAAGCAACGCCCCGCATTCAACCTTGCCGGCGACTGGGGGCCCTGGTCGCGGGCGCCGCTCGAAGAGGACGGCGCGCTCCATGTTTCGGTCGGTGATCTGACGACCAACCTCCCCCCGCAATATCAGCTGACGCCGCAGATCCTGCTCGATGTGCGCGTCGGCACCGTCAAATGAGGCTCATCATGTCCCCCCGCATCCTCCTGCTTGCCTGCGCCCCCATACTGCTCGCCGCGAGCGAACCCCCGGGCGGCGATCCGCTCGCCGGGGCCGAGACGGTGTCGGACGAGGTGCTCGCGACACAGCGTGGCGGCTTTGCCTTTCAGGGCATGGTTATCGCATTCGGTGCCGATATCCGCAGCTTCGTGAATGACGAGCTGGCGCTCCGCACGGTCATCAGTTGGACCCCGGAGGGACAGTCGATCGAACGCTTCGTCTCGCCGGCCCTGACCGCGGTCGACGCGGCGCAGATACAGGGCGGCATCCTGACCAGCGGCGGCATCACCATGCGCGTCGGCGACCAGCCGGTATTTTTGGCGAACAATGGCCAAACGGCACTGATCCAGAGCACCGATGCGATCCAGAATGTCCTGATCAACACCGCCAGCAACGTCTCGCTGAACCAGCAGGTCGACGCCGTACTCGACATCAGCGGTTATGAAGGTTTCCGCGACGCGCTGGCATCTACCCGGATGAGCGATGCGATCGGCGCCGTGATGGGCGCACAGACGGTCAGCGCGCTCGGCAACTGAACGACCCCCCGATCCTGTTTCACAGGAACGGTTCACCTGCCCCGCCTTTTGGCGGGGCTTTTCTTTGTCGCGATTGTTGGAACGTCGAAGACCTATATCTTTCCGCCGAACGGCATGCGCAGCGTGATCGATACGTCGGGTGCATCCTCGGTCACCCCGATTTCGAAGCCGAGGTTCAGGACGTCGCGCGCCGTCAGACGATAAGACATGCCGAAATTGAGCGAACCGACATGGATATAGTTGGACTTCTGGATCGTGTCGCCAATCTCCGAGCGGGTCGGGAAGATATAGTTGTGGCGATAACCGAGCGAGAAGGAGAAGCGCGGATTGAGCGCGAAGCCGAAACCGACATTGGCCGAAACCGCGTCACCCGGATCGACGCGTCCGATCAGGACGTCACCGACCATTTTGTTCACGTCGCGCGGGATATGATAAAGATAGGCGAGACCGCCATAGATGACTGCGGGATCCGACGGCATCAGGAAATTGATGCCTGGCTGGACGGCCCAGAAGCCCGACCCCGTGGCAAGGCCCGTTGCGACGCCGAACTCGTCATAGCCGATATCGAACGCCCCCTTGCCCGTATCCGATTTGACGCGCAGCGACCCGACGAAGATCGGCTTCTGCCCGACCGGCCGGTTGAGTTGGTACCGCAGCGAAAATTCGGCGTCGCCGATCCCGTCCTCGCGTAAAGCGATCGACCGGACGATCCCTTCATCGCGCTGCTGGACGACCTCGATCCTGTCGTTGCGATAAAGATAAGGCAGCCGCACTTCGGCTTCGAGCCGGTCGCTGATGCCGTAACGAAGCGATGCGGTGCCGACGAGCGTGTCGCGGTCGGCGTCGGTCGCCTCGATCAATCCGATCTGGATGCCCGGGATCAGTTCGATACCGCGAAAGACGAGCCGATTGGTCGACGAACGCGTATATTCGAACGAAGGCTCGAAGATAAGATGGCCGGCGCGCGTCAATACGCCCTGCCCCTCGGGAACCGCAGCGACACGCTGTTCGGGCGGCTCCTCCGGTGGGGGCGCTTCGCCCACGGGCGCGTCGGGCAGCGCAACCGAGTCGCTTCCCGGGCCCGGAAGCGCGGGGCCGGCGCCCTGCCCCCCCATGCCGGTTCCGCGGAACATCTCCAGCGGTGCTTCGGCGAGGGCGAAGGACGAGAGTCGGTCGATTTGTGCCTGCTGGGTTATCAATTGCCCCTGCATCTTCACGATCTGTTGCCGCTGCTCGACGAGCATCGCATTTTGCTGATCGATCAGCGCACGTTGTGCGGCGAGGATTTGGCGTTGTGCGTCGATCTCGCTCTGCGCACCTGCGGCCGGGGTGCTCTCGGCGATGCCACCCGCCCCGGACGCAGCCGCATTCCAAGTTGGCGCGGTGTCGAGGAAGGGAAGCGCAGCGCACAAACATTCGAGCGCCGGGGTTTCGTGCGCGCTCGCCTGTGACGGAACGAAGACTGTCGAGAGGCCGACAGCAGCCACGCCGACATGGCGCAGCACGGGCGGGGCGATCATGCTGCTCATACCCCTGCTCCCTGACCTGTAAACGGCCGGCGCTCCGGCATGCTACGCATATGATCGATCGCAACGCCCATTTCTTCACCGGCGATTGCGCGCAGCCCATCGAAATCGACCAGCCGGCACAATTGGGGGCCCTCAAGTTCGATCAGTCCCTGCCGCACAAAGCCTGAAATCGTCCGGCTAACCGTATGGATCGTCAGGCCGAGGTGATCGGCGATATCGCCCCGCGTCATGGGCAACGGAACGCTACCGAAAGCCGACAGCCGCTTGGCCGCGATCAACAGAAACGCCGCAACGCGCTCATTGGCATTGCGGCGGCCGAGCAAGAATATGCATTGATTCGCACTGTCCAGCGCCCGTTCGAGCGCGCG
Source organism: Sphingopyxis sp. YR583 (assembly GCF_900108295.1). Lineage (NCBI taxonomy): Bacteria > Pseudomonadati > Pseudomonadota > Alphaproteobacteria > Sphingomonadales > Sphingopyxidaceae > Sphingopyxis > Sphingopyxis sp. YR583. Next base: position 817,571 of record NZ_FNWK01000001.1, read on the forward strand.
GTTCTGTCCGAGTGAATCAGGGTCGCCATTCGACGCAGCACGGCGAGTGAGGATCGTGTTGGTGACCGCCTCGGCCGCAGCGTCCCGCGCGCCATATTCGACGCCGAACACGTCACCCTGGTAGAAAAAGCCCGTCAGCTGGCGGTGCCCGTCGACATGAAAATGGCACGTTCGAACGGTTCCGGAGATGACTTCGAACCAGCAATCGCCCGGATCGCCCTGCGAAAAAATAATCTCGCCTTTACGAAATTTTAGGATGGTATCCTGTGGAATGGATCCACGTTGGAATTCTGTCGACAGACCTTGCACGCCACGTCTCCAATCTGGAATTGGTATTTGCGGCGACCCCGTTTGCGAGTCTCATCTGCCTTTGCGGGTGTTGAATCCATCCGCATAAAAACCAAGGAATCTGTGTGTATGAACCGCCCAGCAAAATCACTTACGTAAATTTCCTTAGCGTTTCAGGATGGATTACGACTTGATTTCAATGTCATAGCTATATTGACATACGCAGTGTCGCTATATGGTTAATTAGCTTAGGTTAATTGCTAAACAGCGCGCAAAGGGATATCATCTAAGCCAGAGCAGGTGGGTTGCGGCAATTGCCGCGCAAAAGATGCTCGTCGGTCGCAAAGTGTCTACGCCTTGGGTGTCAGGGGATTGCACCGTGCATCGAAACGCTTTGAACGTCGAACCGCATTTGACCTTTCGTGAGCATCAAATACTCGAATTGGTAGCAGTCGGCTGCTCGGCCAAGCAGATCGCGCTCGAGATCAATATCGCTCCGCGAACCGTCGAACGGCATATCGAAAATGTGCGATTGAAGCTGAATGCCCGCAACCGCGCGCACCTGATAACCCAAGCCATGCACCTCGGGCTGCTCGTCATCGAAACACCATCGCCCGACGAACCGACACTTTTCGAACTCAAATGATGGTGCACCCGACTGGATTCGAACCAGTGGCCCCCAGATTAGGAATCTGATGCTCTATCCTGCTGAGCTACGGGTGCGCCGCCGCTCGTGTAGCGGCGCAGCGCGCGAAGCGTCAATCGCAATGGATTAATTGGCCGCCTCGGGTGGGACGATCGGTACAAGTAGCGGCATCGCGGCGATCCCGTCATCGCGAAGCGATTGCGCCTCCTCGGGCGACGCCTGGCCGTGGATCAGATCCTCGGTCGCGCGGCCTTCGTGCATCGCACGCGCGGCGTCGGCAAAATCGCGGCCCACCCAACGCGATTGTGGTAGCATTTCGGCTTGTTTCGCAGCAATATCGGCAAGAAGTTTGCGCACCAGTTCGGGCGACGGTTCCTCCGAAACGGCGGGTTTGGCAGCGATCTGAGCGACGAGTTGATTCGACTTCGCTCCGACCCGAGGCGCCATCACCGCCTTTTTCACATTGTCATCGCCGCACACGGGGCAGCTGATCAGCCCGCGCGCCTGTTGATCCGAAAAGCTCTCGCTGCTCGCGAACCAGGCTTCGAAACGGTGATCTCCGGCGGCACAACAAAGGTCGAAAACGATCAAGTCAGGCCAGCCCCAACAGCGGGTCGAGCCCACCACGCGCGTCGAGCGCCGCCATATCATCGCTGCCGCCGATATGCTTTCCGTCGATGAAAATCTGAGGAACGGTACGCGCCCCGCCTGCGCGCGAGACCATTGCGTCGAACCCGGCGCGGTCGGTCGTCAGGTCGATTTCCTGATATTCGACACCCTTGCGATCGAGCAACGCCTTGGCGCGCGAACAATAGGGGCAGAAAAATTTCGTAAACACTTCGATCTTGGCCATGTGGCTATCCTGTCATCACTAGGTCCGTCATATCGGAATCCAACGAAGCAAAGTCAAATATGTTGCCGGTCATCAGGGCTTCGGGGACCACTCTTGCCCAAGTGAGCGCCGATACGCGCGCTGCGCCGCAGCGTCCCAACATGCGCGACGCGGCCCGCAGCGTTGCGCCGCTGGCATGGACATCGTCGATCAGCACCAGATGACGATCCGCCGCGCGCGCCTTGGCATCGCTTGCCAGCGCAAATGCGCCCGCAACGATGCGCTCGCGCTCGCGCCGCCCCTTGCCGCGTAACGATGCGGTCGCCTTGACCCGCAAAAGCAGATGATGGTCGTGCGGTACGCCGGTCAGCCGCGATAATTCGTCGGCCACCAGTGCCGCCTGGTTGAACCCGCGCGACCAGAGCCGCCAGCGATGCAGCGGCACCGGAACGAGCAGCATCGCGTCGATATCGCCCAGCATGGTGAGTTGCCGCGCCATCAACCGCGCCATCAGACGCGCATGTCCCGTTCGCCGCGCATATTTAAGGCGCAGCGCCACCGTGCGCGCGACAGGACCGTAAGCGACGGCGGCGGGAGCGCGCTCGAACGGCGGGGCGCCCGCGAGGCACGCACCGCACGCGACCGGCTCGCCAGGTACGGCGCTCGGTAACGGGATCGAACAGCATGAGCAGGATGGGCCATCGAGAAAATCGAGCGACGACCAGCAGGTCAGGCAAAACTGCCGGTCTTCGACCACGACGACTCCGCAGCCCGGACAGCGCGGCGGCAAGGCATAGTCGACGATCGCACGGGCGGCGACGCGCAAACCGCCGCGCCACGCCCCTGTCGGCGCTTCGTCTTTTTCGACATCCCCCGTCGCCGTCGCCATCCCCGACTTGTGCCGCATCGCCGGGGACGGCACAAGCGGCGCATGTCGCAACCGCCCCGCCCCCTATTTTCCGCCGCCCGCCATCGCGCCCAGCGCGACCGCATGGCGCGCCTGCCCGCGTCGGCCAACTTTCTTGCGCCAATCATCACCGAAACGCTGCTCGACCGGTTGACGATGGTGACGCGTGCGTTTCCCCGCACCCTTTTGATCGGTTCACATGACAGGACGCTCGTCGACCATCTGCGCGCGGCGGATACCGATCTCACGCTCGTCGAAGCCGGACCGCGCCTCGCGGCCGAAACCGGCGCGATCGCGGTCGAGGCCGACGCCATCGACCTGCCCTTCGCCAGTTTCGATCTCATCCTTTGGCCCGGCGGTCTCGACAGCGTCAACGACGTGCCGGGCGCGCTGCTTCGCCTCCGCGCGCTGCTAGCGCCCGACGGGTTGTTGCTCGGCGCCTTTGTCGGCGACGGCAGCCTGCCGCGCTTGCGTCGTTCGGTCGTTACCGAGGGCGTGCGTGCGATCGCGCGCCTTCATCCGCAAATCGACCTTTCCGCGATGGGCAATCTGCTCCAGCGCGTCGGCTTCACCTTACCCGTCGTCGATGTCGAAGCGCTGACGGTGCGCTATGGCGACTGGTTCACCCTTGCGCGCGATCTGCGGGCCGCAGGCCTGTCGAGCCGGCTCGCGCCAGCGCCCCCGCCATTGACGCGCGAAGAAGCCATGCGGATTGCAGCCGCTTTCGCGGACCAGGCCGACCCTGACGGCCGTATCGGCGAAACATTTCGCCTCGTCCATTTCAGCGGCTGGGCGCCGCATCCCGACCAGCCCCAACCGGCACGGCGCGGCAGCGGCACCGCCTCGCTGGCTGCGGCGCTGAAGCCGAAAGACTAGACCAGCGCCTCCAGCAAGCCGATCAGCGGCTTGTCGGCGGGCGGCATGTCAAGGCCATGTAGTTCGACTGGGCGCACCCAGCGAAGCGCGCTGGCATGCTGCGCGACCGGTGTCCCGCGCCATTTGCGGCACACGTAAAGCAGCAGAAGAAGGTGCCGGTCGCCGAGCATATCGCTCGCGAAACAGGCGGGTGCGAGGCAGGCATGGTCGACATCGATCGCCAGCTCCTCATCGAGTTCGCGGATCAACGCCTGCTCGGGCGTTTCACCGGGCTCCAGCTTCCCGCCCGGAAACTCCCACAGCCCCGCCATCGACAGGCCCTCGGGGCGCTGCTGGACGAGCAATCGCCCGTCGCGGTCGACAAGCGCCGCCGCAACGACGACAAGCGAGGTTTTCTGCGGCTTTCCGGCTTCTGACACGGACAAATTGTTAACCTTCCTGTGTAAATATGGGCACCCTCGGGAACTATAATTTCAGTCAGGGGTGGAACAATGCGAAACTTTTACAGGCTGATGCGGTCGACCAGAGCCGCTACAGCCGTCGAATATGGGCTGATTCTGGCCCTTATCTTTATCGCTGCCCTCGCCGCGGTGGGAAATGTCGCCAATTCTACCGGTAACATGTGGGGCAAGGTGTCGACCGCTGCGACCGATAATATGTAGGCGGACGGCCGCGTCTCATTTCGGGATCGCCATTCCGGGCGCGCACTTCCACATTAAGATTTTCAAAACCTATTCACTCTAAACCCGCTGATGTTGACCCAGACCAGACCGTCAACAGGGTAAGTGAAATCAGGAGACCAGTCATGAAGTTCATCAAGAAATTCGTCCGCGATACCAAAGCCGCGACCGCCATCGAATATGGCCTCATTGCAGCTCTGATCGCCGTCGCCGGCATCGCCGCGATGGGCGCCGTTGGTAACAGCGTCACCAACACCTTCAACAAGGTCGATAGCGGCCTGAAGAAGAGCTAATTGACGTAACGCCCGGTTTTTCCGGACGGAACAAAAAGAAAGGGCGGCCCGTCAAGGCCGCCCTTTTTTGTGCGTCAACGACTAGCGTAAACGACGATTTTCACTTTCTGCCCCGGGGTCAGGCGGCTTGACGCGGTCAGGCGGTTGAGCACCTGGAAACGTTCGGCCTGATAATCGCTATAGGCCATCCGCCGCGCGAGCGTGGCAACCGTATCGCCGCGCCCGACGGTCACGACGTCGATCCGCCGCGGCTTGATCGCCGCCGCTTCCGCTGCGCTCAGTCGCCGGACGCTGTTGAACATCGGGTTGAACACGCTGCCCGCACCGGCCTGCGTCAGCGTGACGAAGTGAAACGCGCTGCTGCGTGAAAATTCATAAGCAAAGATGGTGACGTCGACTTGCCCCGACTGGGTATTCACGCGCGCCGTCGAATAGGATGCCGGGATGCCGTTCACCGTCGTGCGCTGGACCGCGCCGGGGGTGATCGACGCATTTCCGGCGACCGCCTTGAACGCGGCGCCGATATAGGCGTTCATGTCGCCGCTGTACGGCCCCGTCGTAAATTGCGCCTGCCCGCCATTGCCACTGACCGATACCGCATCAGCGCCATTTTGCATGCCATAGCCATTCGGCACGGTGAAACGCAGTTTGAGGTCGGGATGCAGGAAGTCGCGCCCCTCGACCACGCCCTGAGCCGGATCGTCACCATAAAGCACGCCGTCGACCGAGGCCAGAAAGGCGTCGGCATTGCGATTGCCGCCGCTGCCGCCCACTCTGCTCGCCAGCGTCTGTGCATTGCGCACGCGCGAGGCCGGATCGGGGTGGGTACTTGCCCATTCGGGAAGCGAACGCGCGTCGCCGCCCGCCAGGCGGGCATCGAGCGTCGTCTGGTTGGCGAGGCTCGTCAGCATCGTTGACAGCGCGAGCGGGTCATATCCTGCGCTGCGCAGATATTGGACGCCGAGCTGGTCGGCCTGCAATTCCTGGCTGCGCGAAAAGCCGAGCGTCGCAAGCTGCGCGACGCGCAGCGAATTATTCTGGAGGAGCCCACCCAGACCGCCGAGCAACCCGCCATTGTCGCCGATCGCGCCACCGAGCACCGCGCCGAGCACGCCGAGGATCTGGTTGCGCGTCGCCGCCGACTGACGCTTCTTGCTGTGCTGCGCGGCGACATGGCCGACTTCGTGCCCGAGCACCCCGGCAAGCTCCGCCTCGTCGTTCATCAGCGCCATAAGCTGCCTCGTGACATAGACATAGCCGCCGGGGATCGCGAAGGCGTTGTTCACGGGCGAATTCAGCAAGGTGACGGTGAAATCGCTGGGCGAGCGCGACAGGCCCGACTGGACGGCGATATTCTGCCCGATCCGATTTACATAGGCCGCCTGCGGGCCACTATAGGCTCCACCGAATTCGGCCATCAACTGGGGATGCGCATCGGTGCCCTGCTTGCGTTCGGCAGGCGAAATGCTCGTCGCGGTCTTGATCGCCTTCAGCTGCGCGTCAGCCGCGCCGGTCGCAGCGAGGCCGCCCATCGCCAGTACGACCGCCAGCTTCTTTCCGTTCTTCCAGCTCATCGAAATGCCTCCCACTCAATTCCGTCGGACAGGGATATTCCCATCGTGCGACAAGGCAAGCCGCGCAATGAAGCGCGGCCGCCGATTTCGAAAAAGGGAACGCGAACACCCGTGATCGGGTTCCGCCGGAACACGCCTAGGCGCGGCCCATCGCCAGGAATTTATCCTCGCGCGCGGCGAGCAACGTCTCGCGCGGCAGACCCGCCAATGCGTCCAGTTCCTGCGCAATCGCATCGCCCAGCGCCTTGATCGCGACCTCGGGGGCACGATGCGCGCCGCCGACGGGTTCGGTGACGATCCGGTCGATGATTTTCAGTCCCAGCAGATCCTGCGCCGACATCTTCATCGCCGCAGCGGCATCCGCCGCCTTGTCCGATGTGCGCCAAAGGATCGACGCGCAACCCTCGGGCGAAATCACCGAATAGACGGCATGTTCGAACATCAGCACACGGTTTGCGGCGGCCAGCGCAATCGCGCCGCCCGAACCGCCCTCACCGACGACTGCTGCGACCATCGGCACGCCAAGCGCCAGACATTGTTCGGTCGACCGCGCGATCGCTTCGGCCTGGCCGCGTTCTTCGGCCTGGATGCCCGGAAAGGCACCCGACGTGTCGACCAGGGTTACCACCGGCAGTCCGAAACGATCCGCGAGCTGCATCAGGCGGATCGCCTTGCGATAGCCCTCGGGCTTCGCCATCCCGAAATTATGCTTCATTCGCGACGGGATGTCGTCGCCCTTTTCGTGGCCGATGACCATCACGCGGCGACCGCGGAAGCGCGCCAACCCACCAAGGATCGCCTGATCGTCGCCGAAATTGCGGTCGCCGGCCAGCGGCATCCAATCGTCGAACAGCCCGGCGACATAATGTTTGAAATGCGGACGATCGGGGTGTCGCGCGACCTGCGTCTTTTGCCAAGGCGTCAGTTTCGAATAGATATCTCGAAGCAATTTCGAGGACTTATCCTCCAACTGCGCGATGTCATTGTCGATGTTGAGGGTGGGATCGTCACCCATTTCGCGCAACTCGGCAATCTGCCGGTCGAGCGCCGCGACCTGTTTTTCGAAATCCAGAAAGGCTGTCATAGGCGAGCGCTAGGACGAAGGCGCGGCAACGTCAACTTCGGGGTGGGTGCCATCCATCCTTGCCAGCGGATGCCGCTTGTTGACCAGCTCGACAAGGCGGCGGCTGTCAACATGGGTGTAGATTTCCGTCGTTGCGATATCGGCATGACCAAGCATCAATTGCAGCGCGCGCAGATCGGCGCCCCCCTCGAGCAAATGGGTGGCGAATGCGTGGCGCAGGACATGCGGGCTGATCGCGGCCGGGTCGATCCCCGCGCGCGCAGCGAGATCACGCAGCATCTGGAACAACCGCACGCGCGAGATATGCGCCTTGCCCGACGGGAACAGCCAGGGCGACCCATCGGCGAGAAACGGCATCCAGCGATCGAGTACGGCGCGCGCGCGTTCGGACAATGGGACCAGCCGCTCCTTGTCGCCCTTTCCGCGTATGATCAGATATTGGCGCTCGCCGGCTATCGCCCGGCGAGGAAGCGACACCAGTTCGCTGGCACGCAAACCCGAACCATAAAGAAATTCCAGTAAAAGCAGCATCCGCACCGAGGCGGCGGGCGGCGCGTCTCCCGCGGCCTCCTCCTCGGCCTGCGCGAACAGCTTTTCGACATGATCGTGGGTCAGGATGCGCGGTAACGGCCTGCGGGTCGCGGGGCGCGCGATATCGAGCGCAGGATTATCCGCGCGCTCGCCTTCGCCCTCCAGGAAAGCGAAAAACTGGCGCAGGGCCGAGAGCTTGCGCGCGGCGCTGCTCGCCGCAAGCGATCGATAGTCCGCCATCAATCCACGCAAAGTTGGCGCATCGGCGTTCGCCAGCGGACCTTTCACCCACTCCGCCGCTTGCTCCAGATCGCGGCGATAGGCGGCCAGCGTGTTGCGCGACGCTCCGCGCTCGGCCGCCATCATCTCCAGAAACCGGTCAATCAGAACGCCGTCAGACACGCACCAGCGCTTCGGCGGCGATCATGCGCGCTTCGGATGCGAGACCGACGTCCCGCAGCGCCCTGACGATATAATAGAGGTGATAGGGCGGGACATCCGCCCAATCGCCCTGCAATCCCGCCGCAGCAAGCAAGGCCACCATACCGGGCTCGCGCCGTTCGGCCGCCGCCATGATCGCCCGCGACCAGCGCGTCTGCTTGCCCAGATCGACCTCGAGGTCGCCCGCAGCCGACGCCGCCGCACCCGCATCAAGCCGTCCAAGACCGGCCAGACCGGCAAGCAGGAATTTCGATCGCAGCGCTTCGGCGCTATCGTCGTCGCCGGCGAACTGGCCGACCGCTCCGGCACTCATGCCCGTAAGCGGCCGCGGCGATCCCACCGCGAGCACGCCCCATGCGCGGCTGCCGACCGAAACCGTCGGGACCCATGCGACGGCATTCTCATCATAGCCGCCCGCCAGCATCGACCCCAGCAACTGCCAGGGATCGCCGCCGACATCGGTATTGACGGGCAGCGCGGCCGCAGCGCGCGCGGTCGCAACCATCGCGGCATAACGCCCGGTCGGATTGGCGCCAGCGCCCCACAGACGCTCCATCGCCGCATAGCGGTCAGCACCGGTCGCCAAGCGGAATGCGCCTCGCAGCTGCTCGGTCTGCGCTGCGACCGTTTCGGTGGGCTCTTCCTCGCTCGCCGCGGCACTTAGCAAAGAAACATATGCCTCGCTCGACAGCACGCCCCGCGCGGCCGCTTCGGGTGCGGCGGCGATGCGGCTCGCCATGTCGGTCATCGGCGCAAGAACCGTCCAGCTCTTGATATTGGACGGCGCCGCCGTGCGCAGCGCGTCGGGCACCGGGATCGCCGTCGCAGTCGCCATGCCGAAGCGCCAGCTCGTCAATCGGTCGACCTTATCCCATTCGATCGTCGTCGAGCGGCGGCCGGCGCCCGTCGCACCGAGCACACGTTCGGCGAGCAATATGTCGAAGTTCGAAATCTTGCCGCTCGACCGCACGCGGCCGATCGCCCAGCCCGCAGGCCCGGCTTCGCCCGACAGTCCCGAACAGATGGCCGACGTCAGCCGCCACGCCTGCTCATCGCCATGCGCAAGCCCTGCGGGGACATAGGGGCACATGCCCGCCGGATCGGCGTTGGCAAGATAGGTCTGCTGGGCCGCGGCGACGAGGCGCGGACTCGCGCGGTCATAGTCGACCGACTGGACGATCCGGCGCGCGATGATCGATTCGCCCATGCGCAGCAGCAGCGACGCACGATCGGCGGCAAGGTCGGCGCCGTTGATCGTGTCGGGCGTGTCGATCGCCGAGGCAAGCGAACGACGAAGCAATATCTGCGCCCAGCGCGAGGCAAGCTGGCCATTCGTCTTGCGCATGATCGCAGCGGCATATTGGCCGCGCACCCCAAAGGCATCGGGCGCCAGCCCGCCCGTTTCGGGCGTCAGCGGCCCGACCCGCGTCAGCAGACGACGCGCGCCCGGCGGCAGGTCATATTTCAGCCCGCCCGATTCGGTCTCTTCGCCCTCCTCATCCGCCTCGCCGCCTTCAGCGGCTGCGCTCGCGCTCGTCGTCCCGATCGTCGGCACCGCGGGCGGCGGGGCGCTGCCGTTAACCGGTGCCGAACTCGGTGTCGGCGTCGCGCTTGGCGTCGGCGCGGGGGTCGGCCGCGGTGCTGGCGTATCGGCCGGGTTACCGAAACCTTCGGGTAACAGCGATTCCTGCGCGAGCGCGGGAAGGACCAGCGCGGCAGCGAGTGCCGTGCCCGAAAGCCCCAGCGTCAGCGTCAGCGTTTTCATCTTCATTGGACATGGCCTTCCGACGCATCACTCTGGGGCAGCGCGCTTGCGGCAATCTTGTCGGTCACATCCACCTCAATCATTCGCGGCTCGATCGGCCGGCCCAGGAACAGCAGGAACAAAAAGAAAGCCGTTATCGCCAGTGCCAGCACGATCAATCGTGCAATCCAACGGCTCTTTCCCGATCTGCCCCGTGTGCGCAATATCCAATGCCTGCCGTTCGTCCCATATTGCGCAGGCAGTAAAACCATTGTCCCGCGCCGCATGGGCGGTATAGCCGCGCGCACCATGTCGCGAAACCCGAAAAGCCCGGGCCCGATTTCTTCAGGGGCCATCCCCGCGTCGATCCGCGACCGGTCGATCGTGCTCGTCGGTCTGATGGGGTCGGGGAAATCGACGATCGGCCGCCGCCTCGCACAACGCCTCGGCATGCGGTTCGCCGACGCCGACGATGAAATCGAGCGCGCGGCAGGCATGACCATCTCCGACATGTTCGCGCGCTTTGGCGAGGCGCATTTCCGCGACGGCGAACGGCGCGTGATTGCCCGCCTGCTCGGCGAAAAGCCGATGGTGCTCGCGACGGGCGGCGGCGCCTTCGTCAATGAAGAGACGCGCGCCCTGATCCTGCAGGGCAGCCTTTGCATCTGGCTCGACGCCGACATTCCGACGCTCGTCGAACGCGTCGGCCGCCGCAGCCATCGCCCGCTGCTCAAAAACCGCGACCCCGGCGAGGTGCTGCGCGAACTGGCAGCGATCCGTAATCCCCTCTATGCCGAGGCGCATATTCGCGTCAGTTCGGCGAGCACACCGCACGACCATACGGTGCGCGCGATCCTCGAGGCCCTGTCAAAGTGGGAAAATCCGTAATGGAAAGCCTGACCGTCGAACTCGGCAGCCGCAGTTATCCGATATTGATCGGCGACGGACTGATCCGCGAGATCGGCGCGCATGTCGCGCCGCTGCTTAAACGCCCGCGCACGATGATCGTCACCGACACCCATGTCGCCGATCATTATCTGATCCCGCTCGGCACCGCGCTGGCCATGGAAAATATCTCCTTCTCCTCCTTCGTCCTCGAACCGGGCGAAGGCACGAAGAGCTGGGCGGGTCTTGCGCGGCTGACCGAATGGCTGATCGGCGAAGGCGTTGAACGCGGCGACCATGTCATCGCGCTGGGCGGCGGCGTGATCGGCGATCTCGTCGGTTTCGCGTGCAGCATCGTCAAGCGCGGCTGCAATTTCATCCAGGTGCCCACCACCTTGCTGGCGCAGGTCGACAGCAGCGTCGGCGGCAAGACGGCGATCAACGTGCCCGCCGGAAAGAATTTGATCGGGGCCTTCCATCAACCCGCACTGGTCGTGATCGACCCGACGACGCTCGAAACGCTGCCGCGTCGTGAACTTGGTGCGGGCTATGCCGAGGTCGTCAAATATGGTCTGATCGACGACGCCGATTTCTTTGCCTGGTGCGAAAGCAATGGCGCGGCGCTGCTCGCGGGCGACAGCTCGGCACGCGCGCATGCGATTGCCCACAGCGTTGCGTCCAAGGCGCGGATCGTCGCGGCCGACGAGCGCGAGACGCAGGATATCCGCGCACTGCTTAATCTCGGCCACAGCTTCGGCCACGCATTGGAAGCCGAAACCGGCTATTCGGACCGCCTGCTCCACGGCGAGGCGGTGGCTGCGGGCATGGTCCTCGCGCATCAATTCTCGGCCGCGAGAGGCCTCTGCACCGCCGAGGACGCCGAGCGGGTGCGTGCGCATCTGGCGAGCGTCGACCTGCCGCACAGCCTCGCCAGTGCCGGGGTCAACACCGACGGCGCAACGCTCGCCGGTCATATGGCGCACGACAAGAAAGTGCGCGGCGGCAAACTGCCGCTGATCCTGACCCGCGGCATCGGACGGAGCTTCGTCACCGAGGATTATGGGCTCGACGCGGTCGCCGAATTTCTGGACGCCTGAATCCAAGGCTTCCGGGTAGAACAAGACCGATATTGGCCGCTAACGACCGTTAGTTGCCGCTAATCTCCTCCCTGTGGCGCAGCCATGGGGAGGTGGCAGCCCGAAGGGCTGACGGAGGGGCGTTTGACGCGGCGTCGCAGCCCCTCCACCATCGCCTGCGGCGACGGTCCCCCTCCCCACGGCTCCGCCGCAGGGAGGATACGGCGCTCTCGTCACCCCGGACTTGATCCGGGGTCCACGACGACGGCGCAGCTATGGATGCCGGATCAAGTCCGGCATGACGAAAGAGGCTGAGGAAACGTCGGCTCTCCACCCCCAAACCGCCCTCTTCCCCCCGGCGCCGCTTTGGTCTAGCCAGTTGCAAATGACTTGCAATATGCGCACGGTGGGGACGGATAATTGGTTGCGATTGCCAATACGACGGGCCTGACCGCCGGCGAACGAACGACGACGGCGGCGGGACTATGGACGGTCGCCTTCCTCGGCGTGACCGCGGGCGTCCAGATGAGCGACCGCGGGCTACAATCGATCCTGTCGCCCGCGATCCAGGCGAGCTTCGGCGTTTCGGACGCGGTGATCGGCGCGCTGCACGGCATCGCTGGCATCCTCGTCGCAAGTGCGCTTGCCGTGCCACTCGCACGCCTTGCCGACCGATATTCGCGCAAATCGATCCTGCTCGGATTGATCCTTCTTTGGGGGATGCTGACGGCACTCAGCGGCATTGCGCCCGATTTCGAGCTTTTCTTCATCGGCCGCGCCGCGTCGGGGATCACCGAATTCGCAATGATACCCGTGGTCTATTCGCTTATCCCCGACCTCGTCAGCGACCGTCATCGCGTGCCGTCCAACCTCGCCTTCGCGGCGCTGATGGCGACGGGCGCGAGCGCGGGCTTCTATTTCGGCGGAAACTTGCTCGAATTCGCAGGCACGATCGCGCCCGCTGACATGGAACCATGGCGTGCCGCCTTGCTGTGCCTCAGCTTGCTGGCACTGCCCCTGTTGACGATCGGCCTGCTCGTCCATGATCCGCCGCGCGGCCTCCCGACCGGGAGCGAGCGGCGCGAGGATGCGGCGCTTGGCCCCTTCCTTCGCGCGCATCAACGGCGCATCCTGCTGTTCCTCGGCGCGGCAGGCGGGCTTGCCATTGCGGTGCAGGCGGTCGCCCCGATGGCGGCGATGGGTCTTGTCCGCCGCTATGCCTCCGACCTCGTCCCGACCGGCCATGCGCTCGGGCTGATCACGCTCGTGACGAGCCTCGGCAGCCTCGCCGTCGCCGGGATCGTCGACCGCTTCCTGCGACCGCGGCTGGGCGAAGCATCGCGCCCGGCGGTGATGGCGGCGGGGGCGACGCTGGCGATCCCGTGCCTCATATGGCTTGGCGCCGCCCCGACCGAACAACAGGCGCTGGCGATGATCGCATTATTCCTTGCGCTGACCAGCACCGCCAATGCGCTGATCCCGACGATCCTGCAGGACATCGTCCCTGCCGAACTGCGCGCGCGCAGCTTCGCAATCTACAGCTTCGTCATTGCGGCATTCTGCGCGCTCGGCCCGCTCCTGACCGGCGGCTTGTCGGATCGAGCGGTCGGCGGCAATCTTCTGCTCGCGATGGCGATCGGCGGCGTACCGGCGCTCGCGGCGGCCGCGATGTCAGCCAGCCTGATGGCGCGGCAACGCGGCGGCTAATTCCCGGCCCCGAGCCCCATCGCCTCATCTTCTTCGCGCGCGGCCTTTGCCGCCTGCCGCTTGCGACGGAAGTTTTCGAGCACGCTGTCCGCCTCGCGGCCGCCTCCAGGCTTGAACCGATGGTCCATGCCCGCCGAAATATCGCCCTCGTCGATCTGCGCCTGCAGCCGCGTCTCGTCGAGTTGACGTAACGTCGCCTCGACATCGTCCATTTCGGTCGGATCGACATCGAGATAGCGAAGCGCAGAAAGCCCCATCGCGATCGAACTTTCGAACACTTCGCGGATGACGCCGTCGACGCCGGAACCGTCGACCGCGAGCAATTGGCGCCGGTCGAAGACACGCATCAATATCTTCGCGTTGGGAAAGGCCTCGACAATCGGCTTCATCGCCGCGGCGTCGACCGATGCATCGTCCATGCAGAAAATGATCAACCGCGCCTCTTCGGCACCCGCACGGCGGAGAAGGTCGACGCGCAGCCCGTCACCGAAATAGACTTTGGTGTCGAAACGGCTCGAAAGCTCGATCTGGCTCGGCTTCTTGTCGATCAGCGTCACCGAACATGCGACGCCGTGCAGCATCTGCGACACGATCTGGCCGAAGCGGCCAAAACCGACGACGATCGCCGACCCGCGCGGCGCGGCGCCGGGATCGTCGAGCACGGGCTGGTCGGTCTCGGGCGCGAATTCCAGGTTTCGCGCGAACAGCATCAGGAAAGGCGTCGAAATCATCGACAATGTCACGACGGCGCTGAACAGGCTCGCGGCTTCGGGCCGGATCAGCAAGGCGTCGGCCGCCTGGGTGAAAAGAAGGAAGCCGAATTCGCCGCCCTGGCTGAGCAGGAGCCCAAGACCGAGCGCGACTTTCCAAGGCTTGCCGAACAGGCGAATGATCGAGGTCAGCACCGCGAACTTGACCGCAACCAGCCCCGCTGCAAGCCCGAGCACCAGCAACGGGCGTTCCATCACCACACCGATATCGAGCACCATGCCGACCGCGAGGAAGAAGAGGCCGAGCAGGATCAGGCGGAAGGGTTCGACATCCGATTCGATCTCGTGCCGATAGGGCGAGTCGGCGAGCATCACGCCGGCGATGAAAGCGCCGAGCGCGGTCGACAGGTGCAGGCTGTGCATCAGCGCGGCACTGGCGAGGATGGTCAGCAACCCGACGACGACGAACAATTCGCGCTCGCCATAACGGCCGATGATCCGCAGCAACGGATTGACCACGAAGCGCCCCGCAAGCACCAGCACGACGATCGCCCACAGCGTGAAAAACGCCATCTGCCATCCCGGCGGCGCCGACGGATCGGCGGGCGCGCGCGACAGCACCGCAACGATCGTGATCATCGGCACGATCGCCAGATCCTGGAACAGCAGGATCGAGAATGCCTTTTCGCCGAAGGGCGAATTGATCCGCCCCGAGTTTTTGAGCCCCGGCAACACCTGCGCGGTCGACGACAGCGCGAGCGGCAGGCCGAGCGCGAGCGAAGCCGCGGGGCTGAAGCCCAATGTCAGATGGATGAGCCCGGTCAGCACGAGCCCTGTCACCACCACCTGAACCATGCCCAACCCGAAGATCGCACGGCGCATGTCCCACAGCCGCCGCGGCGACAGTTCGAGCCCCACGAGGAAAAGCAGGAAGGCGATGCCAAGCTCGGCAAAGGCGAGCTTCGATTCGCCGCCGCCGACCAGCCCGAGCCCGTGCGGCCCGACGACGGCACCGGCGATCAGGTAACCGAGGACGGCCCCCAGACCAAGTCGGCGAAAAATCAGCACGAAGAGCGTCGCGACACCGAGGAGGATCGCGCCTTCGACCAACGCCGTGTCGGTCGCCGCCTCTCCAACCTTTTCGGCGGCTTCCGCAGCAGCAGCCGTGAGCGCGAGCAAGGTCATGCCGCGGTCGCCTGCTCTTCGAGCGCCGCGATGGCGGCATCGAAGGGGAGCAGGATCGCGCCGTGACGCGCGGGATAGCCCTGCGCCGCCGCAAGCAGGTCGAAGCCGGGCCAGTCGGGCCGGTCGCTCTCACCCGCAAACCAGCCCGCAATAGCATCACGCGCCGCGCGGATCTCCGCGAGCGCCAGTCCCGACGCGTGGCGCGCGAGCAACGCCGCCGACGCCTGTCCGAGCGCGCAGGCTTCGACATGCATGCCGACACGCGTGATGCGGCCCGCATCGTCGGTATCGAGATCGAGGATAATCGCGCTGCCGCACAGCGGCGCGCGCTTGCTCACCCGGTGGCGTGCATTGGCGATCGGCAGATATTCTGAGGTTGCCACCGCCAGCGCCAATATGTCGCGATTATAGAGCGGCGCGCTCATGACCTGTCGGCCCCGTCCGCCTTGGCGGCTTCGGTCTCGGCCTCGCGCGCCTGCGCTCGGCGCTCGGCGATCACTTTGCTCATCGCGCTGCTCGTTGCATTGAGCGCCGGATAGGTCCGGCTCTCGATCATCCATGCCGGACGCTGTGCATTGCCATAGCCGATATCGTAGAGAAGCGTCACCAACATGAAGCCGATCGAGGCGATCAACAGCCCCTTGACCGCACCGAAGCCTGCGCCAAGTCCGCGATCGAACCCGCCGACAAGCGATGCGCGGCTGCGCTGACCCATCGCGCGCGATCCCCATTTGGCGAGCGCGAACACGCCGCCGAACAGCAGCACGAATGCCAGCATTGCCGCGCCGCCTTCGCCGCCTACCCAGCCTTCGAGCAGGCCGGTGACGAGCGGGTGAAAGAAGCGCACCGCTGCGATCGCCAGCACCCAGGCAAGCAGCGTCGTCACTTCCTGCACCAGGCCGCGCGAAAAGCCGAGTATCGCGCCGCCGCCCACCAGCGTCAGCACGAGGATATCCAGAGCGGTCAAACTTCCCATTTGCCGTCCGCTAATCCCGCCCGAGCATCAGGTCAACGAGTTCGCCGAGCCGGCCGAAACCCGTGACCGAAATCCCGCCGACCGGCTTCATGCCCTTTGGCCCCCAACCGCGGGAGAAACCGAGCTTCGCCGCCTCGCGCAGCCGCAGCCCGTCGTGCGAAACCTGCCGCACCTCGCCCGACAGCGAGAGTTCGCCGAATACGATTGCGTCGGCGGGGACCGGCCGCTCGCTGAACGCAGAGATCAGCGCCGCCGCGACGGCGAGGTCGGCGGCCGGATCGGTGAGCCGGTAACCGCCCGCAATGTTGAGATAGACCTCGGCGGCGCCCATCTGGAGCCCGCACCGTGCTTCCAGCACCGCGAGTACCATGGCGAGCCGTCCACTGTCCCAGCCGACCACTGCCCTGCGCGGTGTCGCACCGCTCGCCAGCCGCACGGTCAGCGCCTGCACCTCGACGAGCACCGGCCGCGTTCCCTCCAGCGCCGGAAACACGACCGATCCCGGTACGTCGCGGCTGCGATCGGTCAGGAAAAGGCTCGACGGGTTCGACACCTCGCCCAACCCCTCCTCGCCCATTGCGAACACCCCGATCTCGTCGGTGCCGCCGAAGCGATTCTTCACCGCGCGCAGGATGCGATATTGGTGGCTGCGCTCGCCCTCGAACGCCAGCACCGTATCGACCATATGTTCAAGCACGCGCGGTCCCGCGATCGTTCCGTCCTTGGTAACATGGCCGACGAGCACGATCGCGGTGTCGCTGTCCTTGGCATAGCGGATCAGTTCCTGCGCGCTCGCGCGGACCTGGCTCACCGTTCCCGGCGCGCTGTCGATCAGGTCGCTGTGCATCGTCTGGATCGAATCGATCACGACGAAATCGGCGCGCCGTCCTTCGAGCGTAGCGAGGATATCGCGCACCGATGTCGCGCTCGCGAGCGCGACCGGCGCGTCGCCGAGTCCCAATCTCTGCGCGCGGAGCCGCACCTGCCCTGCGGCTTCCTCACCACTGATATAGACGACCGACTTGCCCGCCTTCGCGAGCCGACCCGCCGCCTGCAAGAGCAAGGTCGATTTGCCAATCCCGGGATCGCCGCCGATCAGCGTTGCCGATCCAGCAACGAAACCGCCACCAAGCGCGCGATCGAACTCGGCGATCCCGCACAGCATGCGTTCGGGCATCTTGCTTTCGGCATCGAGCGTTTCGAGCGCGAGCGTTCGCCCGCCGCGACTAAGATCATGTTTCGCAGAGAATACCGTTTCGGCGGCCTCTTCGACGAGCGTATTCCACTCGCCGCAATCGGCGCATTGCCCCTGCCAGCGGTATGAGACGCCCCCGCAATTCTGGCAGACATATTGACGTTTCGCTTTGGCCATAGCTTCGCGCTTAACTGGAACAAAGGTCGAACACTAGTCCAAATCCGGCGCGGCGGTTCATATTTATCGCGCGTTGTTCTAGGGGAGCTTCAAACCCGAATCACCTTCCCACAGGAAAGCCCCGCGCCATGAAATTCTTCGCCGACACCGCCGAAATCGCCGACATCCAGGAACTCGCCGCAACGGGCCTGCTCGACGGGGTCACGACCAACCCGTCGCTGATCGCCAAGTCGGGCCGCGATTTCAAGGAAGTGACGAAGGAAATCTGTGCGCTGACCGACGGCCCCGTGTCGGCCGAGGTCGTCGCGCTCGACCATGCGACGATGATGAAAGAGGCCGAAATCCTCCGCAAGATCGCTCCCAATGTCTGCATTAAGGTGCCGCTGACGATCGACGGGCTCAAGACCTGCAAGGCGCTGACCGGCGACGGCACGATGGTCAATGTCACCCTCTGCTTCTCGGCAGCGCAGGCGCTGCTCGCGGCCAAGGCCGGCGCGACGTTCGTCTCGCCATTCGTCGGCCGCCACGACGACAATGGCTTCGACGGAATGCAGCTCATTTCCGACATCCGCTTGATCTACGACAATTACGGCTATGAAACCGAGATCCTCGTCGCGAGCGTGCGCCACGGCATTCACGTCCTCGAAGCCGCCAAGATCGGCGCCGACGTGATGACCGCGCCGCCGTCGGTCATCAAGGGGCTGTTCAAGCATATCCTCACCGAAAAGGGCATCGAAGGCTTCCTCGCCGACTGGGCGAAGACCGGCCAGTCGATCTGAGGCCAGCCTCCCGCTCTTAGCAGTTGACGTAAACGTTAACTTCGGCCGATAGTTTTCCCGACAGCCGGATTCGCGCCCTCGCGGGTCCGGCGCAGGGAGAGACAATATGACCGACGCCGCGCAGCCCGCCGTTCTGACCACCCGTCAGGGCCATATTCTGATCGTGACGATCAACCGTCCCGAGGCGCGCAACGCAGTCAATGCGGACGTTCATGTCGGCATCGGCACCGCGCTTGAAGAAGCGGAGAACGACGCGGAAATCCGTGTCGTCATCATCACCGGCGCGGGCGACAAGGCTTTCTGCGCCGGCGCCGATCTGGTCTCATTATCGCGCGGTGGGGCGCTTGCCCCCGAGGACAAGGCCCAGCAGGCATGGGGTTTCGGCGGTTTTGCCGCGCATCCGATCTCGAAGCCGGTGATCGGCGCGGTCAACGGCTTCGCTTTCGGCGGCGGCTGCGAACTCGCGCTGATGTGCGACCTCGTCGTCGCTTCTGAAAATGCGCAGTTCGGTCTACCCGAGGTCAAGGTCGGCCTGTTCGCCGCAGCGGGCGGAGCCTTCCGCATCGTCAAGCAATTGCCGCAGAAAGTCGCGATGGAGCATCTGCTGACCGGCGACCCTTTCGACGCGCCGACCGCGCTGCGCTATGGCTTTGCCAACCGCGTCGTCCCGCTCGCCGATCTGATGCCGACCGCGATCGCACTCGCCGAAAAGATCGCGGGCAATGCCCCGCTGTCGGTGCAGGCGTCGAAGCGCGTCGCACTCCGCATCATCGACGGTCAGATCGCCGGCGACGACACGCACTGGGACGACAATAAGCGCGAGCGCAAGGTGTTGATGGCGAGCGAAGACGCGCGCGAAGGCCCGCTTGCCTTCGCGCAGAAGCGCAAGCCCGAATGGAAGGCGCGCTGACATGGGCCAGGAACCGGCGATGATCGATCCCGAACGCATTCCCGTCATCATCGGCGTCGGACAGGTCAATGACCGCCCCGAAGATCCCGATCAGGGGCTCGACTCGCTCGGCCTGATGGTCGCCGCGCTGAAGGTCGCGGCGGCGGACGCCGGCGTCCCGCTCGCCGAAATCGACAGCCTCGCGATCGTCGACCAGATCAGCTTCCACAGCCTCGGCAAGCTGCCCGAACCGCTCGCCGCGGCGATCGGCGCCGCGCCCGCGATCAATTATCAGTCGGCGGCGCCGCACGGCGACACGCCCATTCGCCTGCTCAACGAAGCCGCGAACCGCATCGGCGCGGGCGAAGTCAAGCTCGCCGCGATCGTGGGGGCCGAGGCGCTGCGCACCGCCGCCGGACGCGCTGCCAAGGCCGCGAGCGGCGAAGACAAAAGCTATAATGCGATCCGCAAGGTCGCGACGCGGCGCGAGCCCAATTATGCGCAGAAGCATGGCCTCGCCGCGCCGGTCGACGTCTATCCGCTCTATGAAAATGCGACCCGCGCGGCATGGGGCGAAAGCCTTGAGGACGCCCAGTTCGAAAGCGCCGAAATCTGGTCGCGTTTCTCGGACGTCGCCGCCGCGAACGATGGCGCCTGGATTCGCAAACCAGCGACCCCCGAGGACATTCTCAAGGTCGACGAGCGCAACCGCCCGATCGCTTTTCCCTATTCGAAGCTGATGGTCGCCAACTCGTCGGTCAATCAGGGCGCCGGTTTCCTCGTCGCCAGCCTCGCCGAAGCGCGCCGCCGCGGGATATCGGAAGACCGGCTGATCTACGTCGGCATGGGCGCCGCGGCAAAGGAGCCGGCAAACATCCTGCACCGCGACCGCTACGACGGCAGCGTCAGTATGGAAACGTCGATCACCCGCACGCTGGAACTGAACCAGATGAGCGTCGATGATTTCGACTGCGTCGAACTCTACAGCTGCTTCCCCTGTGTGCCCAAGATGGCGCGGCGCATCCTCGGCTGGCCGTGGGACCGCCCGGCAACGGTATTCGGCGGCCTGACCTTCGGAGGCGGCCCGATCGCCAATTATATGAGCCATGCCGTCGTCTCGATGGTGGACAAGCTGCGCACCGAAGGCCGCTATGGCTTCCTCTTCGCCAACGGCGGTTTTGCGACCGACAACCACTGCATCGTCCTCGGCAACCAGCCGATCGCCGCCGCGAATTTCCCGCAGGACTTCGACTATCAGGCCGAAGCCGAAACCAAACGCGGCCCGGTTCCCGAACTGGTCGAGGATTATACCGGACCGGCGACCATCGAAAGCTACACAGTGTTCTACGGCCGCGATGGCGCGCCGAAAGCCGGTGTCGTCGTCGCGCGGACGCCCGCGGACAAACGCACATTGGCGCATGTCGACGTTGCCGACGCGGCGATGCTGGCATTCCTGACCGACGGCAAGGCCGAACCGGTCGGCACGGCGGGCGAGATCGTCGCGATGGGTGAAGATCGTTTCGGTTGGCGCGCGACCTGACCGGAGCGTCGCAACAATCGCTCGCGCACGATCGGCGGAAACGATAGGTCTCGCTCATGCGAAAGATACTGATCCCCGCCGCATTGGCATTGGCAGGCGCGTTGGGCTGCACACCTGAAACACAGGCCGAGCCGACGATGCAGAACATGCTGCGCGATCCGGCGGTGGCCGAATTTGCCGCGTGGCAGAAAAAGCACAGCCTCCCCGCCATCGATCTCGAACCGGCGGGTCCCGCGCCCGCGACCCCAGCCGGCACGCGCATCGGTGGCCCGGTCTGGCTGGCGACAGGTGAAGCCTGGCCCGCCGACGCGGGAGGGCGGCCGATGTCTTTCCTCGCACAGGTCGATTTCGCCGAACTGCCGCCGCTGCCCGACTATCCGACCAGCGGCGTCCTGCAATTCTTCATCGCCCGCGACGATCTCTATGGGGCGAATTTCGAAAAGCCCGAGGCCGGCAAGTTCCGCGTCATCTGGCGCGAGACGATGGGAGGCCCCGGCAAGCTGCACTTTGGACGGCCCTCGGGCGACCACGGGATCGACGATTACTCACCGCTTGCCGACGCCACGGTCGCGCGCGGCATCGCGCTGAAACCGAAGCGAACCGATCAGTTTCCCTCGGTCGAATCCTGGCTCGCCGAACGCGATCTCGAAACGCTGCTGAACGATCGCACCAAAGGCGACCGCATCTATGATTTTGCCGAAAAGCAGAATGAGCTGGCGGTTCAGGGCCATCATGTCGGCGGCCATCCCGGCTTTACCCAGTCAGACTGGCGTTCGAGCCCGCCCTATCAGGACGTCGACCGCGTCCTCCTCAACCTGTGGAGCGACGACCATATCATGTGGGGCGATTCGGGGCAGGGTCAGTTCATGATCCGGCGCGAAGACCTGCTGAAGCGCGACTTCAGCAAGATCTTCTACCAATGGGACTGCTACTGATCGATCCCGTCAGATGTCGAACGACACGCCCTGCGCCAACGGCAGCGCGTCCGAATAGTTCAGCGTGTTGGTCGCGCGGCGCATATAGGCCTTCCAGCTGTCGGATCCGCTCTCGCGTCCGCCGCCGGTTTCCTTCTCGCCCCCGAACGCCCCGCCGATCTCTGCGCCCGAAGTGCCAAGATTGACGTTCGCGATACCGCAGTCGCTCGCCACGAGAAAACGTTCGGCCTCGCGCATGTCGGTGGTGAAGATCGCCGACGACAGTCCGGCCGCAACATCGTTGTGCAGCTCGATCACCGCATCGAGATCATAATAGCGCATCACATAGAGGATCGGCGCGAACGTCTCCTCCAGCACCGGTCCGACCTGCCCCGGCATCTCGACGAGCGCGGGCTTCACATAGAAGCTTTCACCCTCACCCACCCGCTTGCCGCCATGAACGACCCCGCCCGCGGCTTCGGCGGCCGTCAACGCGTCCTGCATCATCTCATAGGCCGCGCGATCGATCAGCGGGCCCACAAGTACCTCGCCCTCGAGCGGGTTGCCGACGCCGACGCTGGCATAGGCCGCCTTCAGCCTCGCGACGAAACCGTCATAGATGCTGTCGTGCAGGAACAACCGTCGCGTCGTCGTACAGCGCTGTCCCGCGGTTCCCATCGCGCCGAACGCGACGCCGCGCAGCGCAAGGTCGAGGTCGGCCGACGGTGCGACGATTACGCCGTTGTTTCCCCCCAGCTCGAGGATCGCCCGTGCGAAACGCCCGGCCAGTCGCGGGGCCACCGCACGCCCCATCCGCGTCGAGCCGGTCGCCGACACCAACGCGACGCGCTTGTCGTCGACCAACGCCTCGCCCGCCTCGCGCCCACCGACCAGCAGCTGTGCCACTCCTTCGGGCGCATCACCGAAGCGCGCCAGCGCTCGCTCGAAAATCGCCTGCGTCGCCAGTGCGGTCAGCGGCGTCTTTTCCGACGGCTTCCACACCACGCTGTTGCCGCACACCAGCGCGACCGCCGCGTTCCACGCCCATACCGCGACGGGGAAATTGAACGCGGAAATCACCCCGACAACGCCGAGCGGATGCCAGACCTCCATCATCCGGTGCCCTGGCCGTTCGGTCGCGATCGTCAGGCCGTAAAGCTGGCGCGAAAGCCCAACCGCGAAATCGCAGATGTCGATCATCTCCTGCACTTCGCCCGCGCCCTCGGACGGGACCTTGCCCGCCTCGATCGTCACCAATTTCGCCAGATCGTCCTTCGCGGCGCGGAGTTCCTCGCCCCACAGGCGGACGAGTTCGCCGCGCCGCGGCGCCGGCACATCGCGCCAACGACGAAAGGCGGCCGTCGCACGATCAAGCGCCTCATCGATCGCCGCGGAGTCGGCGACCTCGACCATGCCCAGCCGTTCGCCCGTCAACGGCGTCACCGCGGGCATCGACCCGTCGGTCCACCGCGCGCGGTCGACGCCCAGCCGGTCGAGCAGGCCAGCTATCTCTTGGCCCAGTTGAACCATATTCCGTCCCTTCATAAGCGCGCATGCGCCTTGCAACTTGTGGCTCGCGGGTTATCGCAGCCAGCAAGTGAGTCAAATCGAAAGCGGGAGAATAGCCGTGTCCGACCTGCCCCCCTCCGAACCGCTGGTTCCGGTTCCCGCCGACGCCGCGGCGAACACCCATTGCACCGCCGACGATTACGACCGGCTTTACGCGCAGAGCATCGACGACCCCGACAGCTTCTGGGCCGATCAGGCGAAGCGCATCGACTGGATCAAGGCGCCGACGAAAATCGCGAACTGGTCCTACGACCCTGTCGAGATCAAATGGTATGAGGACGGTATCCTCAACCTTTGCCACAATGCCGTCGACCGCCATGTTGCCGCCGGCCATGGCGACCGGACCGCGATCATCTTCGAACCCGACGCACCCGACGGCGAGACGCGGACGATCAGCTACAAGGCGCTGCTCGCCGATGTCATCCGTTTCGCAAACACACTGAAGAAAATGGGCGTCCAGAAGGGCGACCGCGTTACCATCTATATGCCGATGATCCCCGAGGGCGCGGTGGCGATGCTCGCCTGCGCGCGCATCGGCGCGGTGCATAGCGTCGTCTTCGGCGGCTTCTCGCCCGAGGCGATCCACGGCCGCATCGAGGATTGCGCGAGCGACTGGGTGATCTGCGCCGACGAGGGGCTACGCGGCGGCAAGGTGGTTCCGCTGAAGGCCAATGTCGACAAGGCGCTTGAGCGCGTCGACGTCAAGGCCGCGCTCGTCATCGCGCACACTGGCGGCGACGTCGCGATGAAGGAAGGCCGCGACCATTGGTACGACGCGCTATCGGCCGATGTCGGCGCCGACTGCCCGTGCGAACCGATGGGTGCCGAAGACCCGCTGTTCATCCTCTACACCTCGGGCTCGACCGGCAAACCCAAGGGCGTGCTCCACACCGTCGGCGGCTATTCGGTCTGGACGGCGAGCACCTTCTACTACGGCTTCGATTATCGCCCCGGCGAGATCTTCTGGTGCAGCGCCGACATCGGTTGGGTCACCGGCCACAGCTACGTCGTCTACGGCCCGCTTCAGAACGGCGCGACGACTTTGATGTTCGAGGGCGTGCCCAACTATCCCGATCATGACCGCTTCTGGCAGGTCGTCGACAAGCATCGGGTCAACATTCTCTATACCGCACCGACCGCGATCCGCGCGCTGATGCGGGAGGGCGACGAGTATGTGACACGCCACGATCTGTCGTCGATCCGTCTGCTCGGCAGCGTCGGCGAGCCGATCAATCCCGAGGCGTGGCGCTGGTATCATCAGGTCGTGGGCAAAGGCCGCGTCCCGGTCATCGACACATGGTGGCAGACCGAGACGGGCGGCATCATGATCACCACCCTGCCGGGCGCGCATCCGATGCAGCCAGGCAGCGCCGGACGTCCCTTCTTCGGCATCCGCCCCGAGCTCGTCGATGCCGAGGGCGCCGTCCTCGTCAACGAACAGACGGGCGGCGCGTCCGAAGGCAATCTTTGCATCACGCATAGCTGGCCGGGGCAGGCGCGGACGATCTATGGCGACCATCAGCGTTTCGCCGAGACCTATTTCTCGACCTACAAGGGCAAATATTTCACCGGCGACGGCTGCCGCCGCGATGCCGACGGCTACTGGCGGATCACCGGCCGCGTCGACGATGTCATCAACGTCTCGGGCCACCGCATGGGCACCGCCGAGGTCGAAAGCGCGCTCGTCCTCCATGATCTCGTCGCGGAGGCCGCGGTCGTCGGTTTCCCGCACGACATCAAGGGTCAGGGCATCTACGCCTATGTGACGCTCAACGCCGGGGTCGAGGCATCGGCCGAGGTCGAAGCGGCGCTCAAGCAGCAGGTCCGCAAGGAAATCGGCCCGATCGCGACGCCCGACCATATCCACCTCACCCCCGGACTGCCCAAGACGCGGTCGGGCAAGATCATGCGCCGCATCCTGCGCAAGATCGCCGAGAATGATTTCGGATCGCTGGGCGACACCTCGACGCTCGCCGACCCGAGCCTCGTCGACGGCCTGATCGAAGGACGCAAAAACCGCTGATATCGGGCGCGCTACGCGCCCGGATAGGCCATATCATGCTTTGGTATGATTGAGCGGGAAGCCGTCAGGCGCCATATAGAGGGCACCCCCGAGTTCCGGCAGCCCCTCCCCCCTCCCTGGCAGCCGGAGCAACACGGCCCGGAAGGTCACGCACCTTCCGGGCCCTCCCTTTTTCGGATGAGATTTAACGCGGCGAACCCGCGACGGCTCCACACAGGGCGTCGGTCGCCAGCGCGACGCGCGATTCCGCCGTCTTGCGATTGGCTTCGCTATTCTCGACCCCGCGGGTCTCGGTATTGAACGCCAGCAAGCTGCCAAGGCGCTGATCGGGACAGAGGCTGAGATAGGCGCGAAAGCCGTTCTGGTCGCCATTGTGCCCGACGAAGCGCACCCCGCCGCTGCGATCCAGAAAGAAGGACAAGCCGCTCTGCGTCGTCTTCGACATGCGGCCCTGCGTGAAATCCTCGCCCGCCGAAATCTGCGGCTGCCACATTTCCTCGATCGAAGAGCGTTTCAGCACCAGATCATATTCGGCCTGGCGCGCCGGATCGCCGAGCAGGAAGGCCGCATATTTCGCCATATCGGGCATCGGCGCGTTGAGCCCGCCGTTCGACACCGTCACCCCGGTATCGACATCGAACGGCGCCGCGACCCGCCGCCCATCCTGGATGTAATAGCTATGCGACCGATGCGGCAGCAAGTGCGGCGGCGTGCGGTCGAAATAGCTCGCATACATACCCAGCGGCTTCAGGATGTTCTTGTCGATATAGACTTCATAATCTTCACCCGAGAGCCGCTCGATAACCTGCCCCAGATAGACGATGCCGGGGTTCGAATAGCCGAAGCGGCTGCCGGGTTTGAACTCGACCCGCGTGTACGGCAGCATCGCCGCGAGCTGCGCCCAGCCTTTCGGCTCGAACGGCTGCCAGTCCTGGTCGCGCCACGGCCAGGTTCCGCTGCGAAAGCCCGCGCTGTGGCTCATCAACTGGCGCAGCGTGATCGCGTCCGTGCCGCCGTAAGGATTATGCACCGCCGCGAGTTCGGGCACATATTTGACGATCGGATCGTCGAGCGACAGCAGCCCGCGATCGCGAAGCTGCATGATAGCAATCCCGGTCATCGTCTTGGTGATCGACGCCCAATGATAAATGGTGTCGGCATTGACGGGCACATGCGCGTCGACATCCTGCTCGCCCAGATGGTCGGCCGCAACGGTCCGCCCATCGCGCACGACATAAAAGCTGCTTCCTGCGACCTTCGCGCGGCGCATCTCAGCGCGATGCAGTTCGCGAAAGTCGCCAAGCGCCTTGTCGAAGCTCGCCTCCTCGGCCGCCGCCGGACTGACCATCAGAACAAGTGCAGCAGCTATCCAGCGCGACATGGCGATCCCTCCCGTTTCGTCGTACCGGGACGGTGGCCGAAGCCGGTCAGAAATGAAAGTCGGGAAGCTCCGCCAACGCGATCCCCAGCGCCTCGGCCCAGCCGTCGGCGACGCTCTCGAAATAGGGATCGTTGCGCTCGAAACGGCGCTCACGCACGGTCGAGAAATCGTCGCGCTCGTGGACCTTGAGGTCGATCGGCAGATCGACACCCGCATTCGCTCGGATCGTCGAATCGAATGACACGCAAAGCAGCTTCACCGCATCCTCGAACGACATCGTCGGATCATAAGAGCGCACGATGATCGGGCGGCCGTATTTCGTCTCGCCGATCTGGAAAAACGGGTTGTCTTCACCCGCTTCGATGAAATTGCCTTCGGGATAGATCAGGAAAAGCCGTGGCTCGGCGCCCTTGATCTGCCCGCCGACGATCAGCGAGGCGCGGAACAGCGAATCCGCCGCCGATTGGCCTTCGTCATTGTGGCGCATCACGATGTGGCGCAGCGTTTCGCCGATTATCGTCGCGACCGCGAACATCGATGGCGCGGCGAGGATCGACGGATGGCGTTCCTCGGGGGCCTTGGTACGCTCGTCGAGCAGGCTGACCACCGCCTGCGTCGTCGCGAGATTGCCCGCCGACATCAGCGTGATCACGCGCTCGCCCGGAACATGCCAGCTGCGCATCTTGCGGACCTGCGAGATGTCGTCGACACCCGCGTTGGTGCGGGTGTCCGACATGAACACCAGCCCCTTGTTCAAACGCATGCCAACGCAATAAGTCATCGAATCCCGTTTTCCCCGCCCGGAAAGTCCTGAATGTCCCAGCCCGCTTATTGCTGGACCTGCAATTGGACAACCAGATTTTCCTGCGCTGCACCATAGCGCATCCCGCGAACCGGGGCGGCGTCGCGATAATCGAGGCCCGTCGCGACACGAATATAGCGCTGGTCGGGCGAGTGGCCGTTGCTCACGTCGAAACCGATCCAGCCGATATGCTCGAAATACGCCTCGGCCCAGCCGTGGGTTGCATCCTGATGCGTCCGGTCGTTCATCATCAGATAGCCCGATACATAACGCGCCGGGTGGCCGAGATGGCGCATCGCGGCGATGAAGATATGCGCATGATCCTGGCACACGCCGCCCTCGCCGGCGAACGCCTGTTCGGCGGTCGTCTCGGCATCGGTGACGCCGATGCGGTAAGGCAATTTTGCGAGGATCAGCGCCGAAAGCGCATGCGCTCGCTCGATCTCGTTCGCAAAATCACGTCCCAGTTCGGCGGTGAGCGAACGCACGCCGCGCCCGGCCCGCGTCAGCGGCGTTGGACGGAGAAAGGTCCAGAGCGGCATCGCGCCGCGATGCGATCCGATCACGCCGTCCCATGTCACCAGTTCGACCTCGCCGGTGCAGCGGATGAGAAGTTCGCTCGCGCCGCTGTTCACCGACACCAGATCGACGCCATTGCCGTGATGATCGGTATAATGGAGCTGCTGCGCGCCGCCCTCGATCTCGATCGACCAGTTGTGGATCAGTTGCTGCCCCGGGCGTTCCTTCGGCGTCAGCTTCAATTGCTGGAGCGCATAGGCGACATGGCCGTCGAAATGATAGTGCGTGCTATGGTCGACACGAAGGCGCATATTCACTCCACGAACCGGTAATCGCGCTCGATCTGCCGCGCGAGTGCAGCGTTGGCGCGGAGAAAGTCGGTGATGAATTCGTGCAGGCCGCCGTCGAAAATCGACTGGATGGGGCGCGACAACCGATCGCGACAGATCGACATTCCCATGCGCACCGCCTCGGTCTCCTCACCATAGCTGCGCTGGAGCAGGCCGAGATTGTCGTTCATCTGATCGCAGCAGAAGGCAAGGCTGCGCGGCATCTGTTTATAGAGGATCAGGAATTCGGCGATCTTGAGCGCGCTGATCTCCGCCCCGTATAGCCAGTGATAGGCGCGATGCGCCGATACCGAGCGCAGGATCGTCTCCCATTGCACGTTGTCGATCGAACTGCCGATATGCGCGACCGACGGCAGCAGCAGATAATATTTTACGTCGAGGATGCGCGCGGTGTTGTCGGCGCGTTCGAGGAACGTACCGAGCCGCGCGAAATTATAGCCGTCGTTGCGCAGCATCGTGCCAGAGAAAGCCCCGACCACCTGCGCACTCTGCTGGCGGATCGCCGCGAGCACGTCGGGCAGATCGTCCTCGCGCACCTGGCGCTTGAGCAGCGCGCCGAGCGTCATCCAGCTCGTGTTGACCGCTTCCCACACCTCACGCGTCAAATAGGTTCGCGCGGTGCGGGCATTGTCGCGCGCGCGTTTGACGACCGACAATATGCTCGACGGGTTGGCAGGATCGCGCAGCAGGAAATCGACCACGCGCTGCGATGTATAGTCCTCGCCATGCGCTTGCCGGAACGCGACATCCTGTCCGGCGGTGACGAGCACCGATCGCCATTCGGATCGCGCGGTGCTCGACCGCGTCAGGGCAATGCGGAACCCCGCGTCGATCAGCCGCGCGTTATTCTCGCTCCGTTCGAGATAGCGTGCCATCCAATAGAGGCTGCCTGCGGTTTTCCCGAGCATCAGTCTTCCAATACCCAGGTGTCTTTGGTGCCGCCGCCTTGACTGCTGTTCACGACAAGCGACCCCTTTTTCATCGCGACGCGCGTCAGGCCGCCCGGCGTGATCCGGATCCCTTGCGGCGACATCAGCACAAAGGGGCGTAGATCGACGTGGCGCGGCGCCAGACCCGCCTTGGTGAAGATCGGCACGGTGGACAGCGACAGCGTCGGCTGCGCGATATAGTTACGCGGGTTCGCCTCCAGTTTCGCGCGGAACGCCGCAATCTCCTTCTTGCTCGCCGCCGGGCCGACCAGCATCCCGTACCCGCCCGATCCGTGGACCTCCTTCACCACCAGTTCGGGCAGACGGTCGAGCACTTCGCGCAGATGTTCGGGCTCGCTGCAGCGCCATGTCGGCACATTGGGAAGCAGCGCCTTCTCGCCCGTATAAAATTCGATGATGTCGGGCATATAGCTATAAAGCGCCTTGTCGTCGGCGATCCCTGTCCCCGGCGCATTGGCGATCGTGATCCCACCGGCACGATAGACATCCCAGATACCCGGCACCCCGAGCACCGAGTCCGGCCGGAAATTGAGCGGGTCAAGAAAGTCGTCGTCGACACGGCGATAGAGAACGTCGATCGGCGTATAGCCCTGTGTCGTGCGCATCGCCACGCGCCCGTCGACGACGCGGAGGTCATGCCCCTCGACCAGCTCGGCGCCCATCTGATCGGCAAGGAAGCTGTGCTCGAAATAGGCGCTGTTGTGGATGCCGGGCGTCAGCACCGCGACGGTCGGCGTCCCGCCACACGCCGGCGGCGCGCAGGCGGCGAGCGACTTCAGCAGATTGAGCGGATAGTCGCTCACCTCGCGTACCGAAATCTTCGAGAACAGTTCGGGAAACATCTGGAGCATCGTCTCGCGATTTTCGAGCATGTAGGAGACGCCCGAGGGCGTGCGCGCATTGTCCTCGAGCACATAGAATTCGTCGGCGCCGGTGCGCACGATGTCGATGCCGCTGATGTGCGTATAGACCCCGCCCGGCGGATCCATGCCCATCATCATCGGGAGGAACGCTTCGTTGCGTGAAATGAGTTCGGTCGGCACACGACCCGCGCGCAATATCTCCTGCCGGTGATAGATATCGTGGAGGAAGGCGTTGAGCGCGCGCACGCGCTGTTCGATGCCGCGCGACAGGCGGCGCCACTCGCTCGCGGAGATGATGCGCGGAACGACATCGAAGGGGATCAGCCGTTCGTCGGCCTCATCCTCGCCATAGACGTTGAAGGTGATGCCGGTGGTGCGGAAAAAGGCTTCGGCCTGCTGTGTCTTGCGCTGAATACGTGCAGCGTCTTCGCGGTCGAACCAGTCCGAATAGTCGCGATAGGCCGAACGGATTTCTCCGCCCTGCCCGGTCATTTCGTCGAAAAAGGAGATGCCCCGGTCCCTTCCACGCAACATGCCAACCCGGCCGCACTCGATGGTCGAGCGTGCGCGGCCCCATATTCCTGCCTGCTGCGCTGCTTGTCTGGCTACGCGGCCGCCAAGCTTGTGAGAGCGATGCTAATCGCGCCCGCACACCTTGGCAAGCGGACTCATCACGTCGATTGATACGGTAACTTCAAGGGCTTGCCGCGCGCCCGAGAGCGCGCGGCAGCTCAACTCAAATCGTCCCGTGGCAATGCTTGTACTTGCGGCCCGAACCGCACGGGCACGGCGCATTGCGGCTGATTTCCAGCTCGGCGTAGGGATTTTCACCCTCGGGCAGGTCAGGCTTCGGCACCTGCATCGGCGGCAGCGTGTTCGCGATCACGCCCAGCGTGCCTGCATCGATGTCGGCACTGTTGTCCTCGCCCGTGAACGGGTCGATATGCGTCGTCAGGAAATCGGGCAGGTCGGGCAGCGGCATCGCCTCGGGCTCTTCGAAGCGCAGGTCGATGCGCGCGACGGTCCGCGTCACATCCTCGCGGATATTCTGCAGCATGCGCTCGAACAGCGCGAAGGCTTCCTGCTTATACTCGTTGATCGGCTGCTTTTGCGCATAGGCGCGCAGGAACACGACCTGACGCAGCGCGTCGAGGGTCGAGAGATGCTCCTTCCAGTGATGGTCGAGCGTCTGGAGCAGCACCGACTTTTCGATCCCCTTCCACGTTTCCGCATCGACGAGGCTCGCCTTCTCGGCGGCAACCGCGTCGGCCGCCTGCTGGATGCGCTCTTCGAAGATTTCGGCGTCGACCGCATCTTCCTGCATCCATTCGTCGATCGGCGGCGAAAGGTCGAGAATGTTCGCCGTGCGCTCCTTCATCGCCTCGATATCCCATTGTTCGGGATAGCTGCCCGGGGGGCACGCATCGGCAACGATCGAATTGACCGTTTCGGCGCGCATCGCGGCCATGACCTCGTCGACGGTCTCGCTGTCGATGATCTCGCCGCGCTGTTCGTAGATGACCTTGCGCTGGTCGTTCATGACGTTGTCATATTCGACGACCTGCTTACGGATGTCGTAATTGCGCGCCTCGACCTTCTTCTGCGCAGTCTCGATCGCCTTCGACAGCCACTTCGACCCGATCGCTTCGCCATCCTCCAGATTCTTGTTCATCATCTTGGAGAACAGCGTGTCGGGGCCAAAGATGCGCAGCAGATCATCGTCGAGACACAGGTAGAATTTCGACAGGCCCGGGTCGCCCTGACGCCCCGAACGGCCGCGTAGCTGGTTGTCGATGCGGCGGCTTTCATGACGCTCGGTCGCGAGCACGAACAGCCCGCCCGCGGCCTTAACCGCCTCGCGCTCGGCGGCAACCTCGGCCTGGATGCGCGCGATCGCGGCATCGCGCTCGGGCCCTTCGGCCAGATCCTTCAACTCGTCGTCGATACGGAATTCTTCATTGCCGCCGAGTTTGATGTCCGTGCCGCGCCCCGCCATGTTCGTCGCGATCGTGACCGCGCCGGTGCGGCCCGCCTGCGCGACGATATGCGCCTCGCTCTCGTGGAAGCGCGCGTTGAGCACGCTGTGCGGCACATTTTCCTTTTCGAGGTAGGACGACAGCAGCTCCGACTTCTCGATCGACACCGTGCCGACGAGCACTGGCTGGCCGCGTTCGTTCGCCTCGCGGATCGTCTTGGCGATCGCACCGAACTTGTCGGTGATATTCTTGTAGAATTCATCCTCGTCGTCGATCCGTGCGATCGGACGGTTGGTCGGGATGTTGACGACATTCATCTTGTAGATGTCGAAGAATTCCGCCGCTTCGGTCGCCGCAGTGCCGGTCATGCCGCTGAGCTTCGGATACATGCGGAAATAATTCTGGAAGGTGATCGACGCGAGAGTCTGGTTTTCGGGCTCGATCTGGACGCCCTCCTTCGCCTCGACAGCCTGGTGCAGGCCGTCGGACCAGCGGCGGCCGTCCATCATGCGGCCCGTGAACTCGTCGATGATGACGACCTTACCGTCCTTGACGATATAATCGATGTCGAGCTTGAACATCTGGATCGCCTTCAGCGCCTGGTTGACGTGATGGACGACCTGCGTGTTTTCGATGTCGTAGAGGTTGTTACCCTGCAGCAGGCCCGCCGCTTCGAGCAGCCGCTCGACATGCTCGGTGCCTTCTTCGGTCAGGCTGATCGATTTCGACTTCTCGTCCTTTTCATAATCCTCTTCGACGAGTTGCAGCACGACCTCGTTGACGCGAACATACATCTCCGACTTGTCGTCGGTGGGGCCCGAAATGATCAGCGGCGTGCGCGCTTCGTCGATCAGGATCGAATCGACTTCGTCGACGATACCGAAGTTGAAGGTACGGTGGACCATCTGCTGGCGGTCGAACTTCATATTGTCGCGGAGGTAATCGAACCCCAGCTCGTTATTCGTCGCATAGGTAATGTCGCTGTTATACGCGTCGCGGCGCTGCATCTCGTTGAGGTTCGGGACGATGATCCCGGTCGTCAGACCCAGGAAACCATAGACGGTGCCCATCCATTCGGCGTCGCGTGTCGCGAGATAGTCGTTGACGGTCACGACATGGACGCCCTTGCCTTCGAGCGCATTGAGGTAGCAGGGCAAGGTCGCCATCAGCGTCTTGCCTTCACCCGTCGCCATTTCGGCGATCTCGCCGCGGTGGAGCACGATACCGCCGACCATCTGCACATCGAAGTGGCGCATGCCGAGCGTGCGGACCGCGGCCTCGCGCACCGTGGCAAAGGCTTCGGGCAGGATGTCGTCGAGCGTCTCGCCGGCTTCGAGGCGGTACCGGAATTTCTGCGTCTGCGCCTGCAGTCCGGCGTCGTCGAGCGCCTGCATCGCGGGTTCGAATGCGTTGATCTTGTCGACGATCTTGCGGATCGAGTTGACGTAGCGATCGTTGGACGAGCCGAACAGACTCTTGGCCAAGCCAGCAAACATAGGATTTTCCTTGGAATTTGAATGAATGGGCAGCCCTCTGGCCGCGCGAATATAAAGCAAAAGCCCCGTCGCGGAGCGGCGCCTCAGGAAAGGCGCGGGAGCAACAGGCTATTCGAGCGCGCGGTCGCTGCCGGTGAGAATACCGGGAAGGTGCGGCGGCGCGACCTTGCGCGTCTTTCCATTTCCGCCAGAAACCCGCCGCGTCGGCGCAGTGGCGATCGGACGGCGTTCGACATCGCTCGCCTCGGCCTTGCCAGTCGTTTCGGCAAACAGGACCAGCGCCCCCATCGCCGCCGGAACGGCAGGCGCGGCAACGGCCCGGTCGGCGGTCGCCAAGCCGGTCAACAATGCCAAAAGGGTCAGCAACAGCCGCAAGAATCGCCCCTAACTACATCCGGAGCCCAGATTATTGCACCCCGTTCCCTGAATATAGGGTGAAAGCCGTGGCGCGTCTAGGGGGCTGGCGCCGGGGCGGGATCGACCAGCGCGGGGTTCAATCCACGCACTTCGATCAGGAAACTCTTAGGCTTCTTGAACAATTTGCTCTTTCGGTCGACCTTCAGCCCGACCACCTCGGCAAGTTCCATCACGAAATGGACGCAGTTGCGTTTGTTCAGACTGTAACTCGGCTGCTCGCGGTCACGCCATTCGGTGACCTTCGCCATCACGCGCGCATAGGTTGCATCGTCGACGGTCACATCGAACTGGCGATCGCTCTTCTCGATATAATCGGGCTTGGACGACTCCACCTTGCCCTTTACCGACCCCAGAAGGATCGCGGGACTGACCGATACGGCGGTAAAACCGTAATTGCTGTCGACCACCTCGCCCGTCGCGTCGAGCGTGCCCTTCATCACGATGAAAGCGTGCGGAAATCGATCGCCGAAATCATGGCTGTAAAAGCTCACGACCACCTCGGCGCGCGCCGGGGCGGCAAGGCCCGCACACAGCATCAGCAGCGACAGGAAGATCGAGCGAAGGGCGCAGGTCATCGGCGTCCTCATAGCGAGCCGTGCTTTGCCTTGCCAAGCCGCGATTGCCGCTTGACCGAAACGTCAACTTCGCATCTTGTCGCGCTGACATCAATGTAAGGAGGGACGCTGTGGCACGGAAGGCGATTTTCATCACCGGGGGCGGTTCGGGCATCGGCCGCGCGGTCGCGCGCCATTTCGCCGGGCAAGGCTGGTTCGTCGGAATCGCCGACGTCAACCGCGCCGGTATCGATGAAACCGCAGCATTGCTTCCCGACGGAGCTTCATCGCGCCACGTCATGGATGTCCGCGACCGTGACCAGTGGAAAGCCGCCCTCGACGAATTTTCGAAAGCCAGCGGCGGCCGGCTCGACGTGCTGTTCAACAACGCCGGCATCGGCTCGGGCGGGCAATATATGGACATGGCGCCGGAGGAAGCCGACCGGTTGATCGCGATCAATTTCGGCGGCGTCGTCAACGGCATCTATATGGCGCTCCCGCTGCTCCGCGCGACGCCGGGATCGACGATCCTGAACACCGGCTCGGCCTCCGGCTTCTATGGCGTCGCCGGTCTCGCCGTCTATTCGGCCACCAAATTCGCGGTGCGTGGCCTTACCGAGGCGCTCGAAATCGAATTTGCCAAATATGGCATCAAGGTACGCTCGCTGATGCCAGGCTTCATCGATACGCCCCTGCTCGACCAGGTCAGCGCCGACAGCAACGAACCCGCGCGCAACCGCCTGTCCGACAGCGGCTTCGAAATCGTCCCCGTCGAGCGCGTCGCCGAGGCGGCGTGGGACGCTGTGCACGGGACAAGCGTCCACACCACGGTCGGCAAGATGGCAAAGCGCTTGTCGCGCCTTGCGCGCTGGTTCCCCGGGCTGATCGTCCGCCAGTCGAAGAAGATCGACGGGCTGGGGACGGCATCGACGCACTAGGCTATTTCGCCGGCCCGCACGTCACCGAGCCACTGCCGACATTGCGCACGGTACACACGGGCCGACCCAGCACGACGGTCTTGCCGATCCCGCGCGCGGTGATCGTGGCGCTTTTGACGGCGCGCAGAATGTGGTCTCCCGCGCCCTCGCTGTCGCTGATCAATTCGTCGATCGCCAGCGCGCCGGCGTCGACCGCGCCGGCGCCCGACAGCGTCATCTGTGCGTTTTTCGCTGCCCCTGCGAGGGTCATCGTGCCATTGCCGATCATTGCGACCTGAAGCCGGTCGGTGGCGATCTGGCCGACGGTCAGCCGTCCGGGCCCGCGCAGCCCGACCATCGCACGCTGCCCCTTCAGCTTGTCGATCTGCAGCGATCCCGCGCCGGAAAGCGTCGCCGCGCGCAAATTCGCGGCGTTGATGCGCACGACCACCGGTCCGCGCGGGCCGCGGCGCTTCTCGTCGCCCGCGAACTGACGCTCGCTGATCACCAG
Organism: Sphingopyxis sp. YR583; assembly: GCF_900108295.1. Classification (NCBI taxonomy): domain Bacteria; kingdom Pseudomonadati; phylum Pseudomonadota; class Alphaproteobacteria; order Sphingomonadales; family Sphingopyxidaceae; genus Sphingopyxis; species Sphingopyxis sp. YR583. Next base: position 853,828 of record NZ_FNWK01000001.1, read on the forward strand.
TTTGCCGTCGCGCGCCTCGACGCTCAGCCGGTCGAGCGCGTCCTGCGGCCCGGTCGCAATGGCGCTGACCGGCGCACGGCTGACCACCTCGACCGCCACGTCGGCGCTGACGTCGATCGTCTCGAAGCTGGTGAGGCCATAGCGTTTTTCGGCGGCCGATACCGGACCGGCGACAAACAGGGCGGTCGCCGCGAACGCGGCCCACCGCAACATATCGGACGATAAGTTGGTCATGGTGCCGCCCTACCCTTTTCGGCCGGTCAGCACCATAGCCGCATCATTTGCAGGTCGCGGTGCCCGACCCCATCGTCCGCGTCGAGCATTTGGCGCCCCCGCCGATCGTCGCGTCGCCCGACCCGAGGATGGCGATATCGGCGCTGCTGCTGGCCTTCGCATCGACGTCGCCCGATCCGGTGATCGACACGTCGAGCGTCGTTGCAGACAACCCGCCTGCATCGATGCTGCCCGAACCCGTCACGTCGAAATCGCCCGACCCGATCGTGCCGCCGCCAACCTCGATATCGCCCGATCCCGACACGGTGAGCTTTGCGCTCTTGCCGTTCAACGCCGCGACCTTGAGATCGCCCGATCCGGTGACCACCGCCTCGACCGCATCGCCATCGACCGTGTCGGCGTCGATCTCACCCGATCCGGTCAGGCGCACAGCGCGCAGCGCGGGCATCGTGATCGCGATCTCGACATCGTCGTCGCTGCTGCCGAAACTGAACCCCGAATTTTTCCGCCCGATCGACAACATATCGCCGTCGAGCTTGATTTCGAGTTCGTCGATCACGCCCTTCGGCCCCTTCGCGGTGATCGAGAAAGCCTCGCCGCGGCGGATGGTGACGTCGTCGGGGCCGGCAACCTTCACACCGGTAAAGCCCTTGAGATCATATGCCTGCGTCGTCACCGGACCGGCCTCGACCGTGCGCTTGCCATTCTTGCTGTCGCTCGTCACCTCGGCGCTGCACGCCGCGACGGACATTGCAAGGGCCAGCGGCAGTACAGCCATCGTCCAGTTACGCATAGATATTCTCCTTCGTGTATTGCTTGCATAACACACAAAAGTTGCACCTGTCCAGCCCGAGCGCCATCTTGTCGCCACCTTCGTGGGTCAGGGGCCGCCCTCAATCAGGAAAGAAACGATGAGCGTAGCCTTTCGCCGCGAAAGCGACGACGAACATAAGGAACCCGAGTTCGAGCTGCCGATCCCGGTCGGCGCGAACTTGGTGACGCCGCGCGGCGCCCGCCTGCTCGGCGAAGAGGTCGCGCGCCTCGAAATGGCGATTGCCGCGACAGCGGACGAGGATGCGCGCAAGAAATTGCAGCGCCGTCTGCGCTATTTCCACACCCGGCAGGCAACCGCCGAAGTGCAGACGCCCCCGGCCGACGCCAGCGCTGGCATCGGGAGCCGCGTAACGTACCGGCTGAACAAGGCCGAAAAGACGATCACCATCGTCGGCGGCGACGAGGCCGATCCGGCGCGCGGCCACATCGCCTTTTCCGCCCCGCTCGCGCGGGCGCTGATGGGCGCCGAGGCAGGCGAGAGCGTCGAATATCAGGACCGCGAGGATGCCATCGCAATCCTCGCCGTCGAAGCCGATCCGGAGACGCAGGCATGAAAGACAAGTTCGAACGCCACAAACAGCCATGGACCGCCGCCGAGATCGACAAACTCCATACGCTCGCAAAAAAGGGCATGGCGTTAAAAGCCATTGCCAAGGCGCTGACGCGCAGCGAGGAATCGGTGAAGGTTCGCGCCAAGGCCGACGGCCTGTCGATCGCAAAGCTGCACTGATCCACCATGCCCACCACCGAATTTGACGCCATCGTGCTGGGTGCCGGCGCGGCCGGACTGATGTGCGCCGCGGTCGCGGGCGCGCGCGGCCGCCGCGTGCTGTTGCTCGACCATGCCGACGCGGTGGGCAAGAAAATCCTGATTTCGGGCGGCGGACGCTGCAACTTCACCAATGTGAACACCGCGCCCGACCGCTTTCTCTCGGCCAACCCGCATTTCGCAAAGTCGGCGCTCGCGCGCTACACTCCCGCCGATTTCATCGCGCTCGTCGATCGCTACGGCATCGCGCATCATGAAAAGACGCTCGGCCAGCTTTTCTGCGACGGTTCGGCGAAACAGATCGTCGCAATGCTGCTGGAAGAAGCCGCCAAGGCCGGCGTCGAGATCCGCACCGGCCAGCCGGTCAGCGATGTCACCCACGCCGACAGCCAATTCACCGTGCGGTTCGGCGACCAGGACTTCAGCGCCCCCGCACTCGTCATCGCAACCGGCGGCCCGTCGATCCCGAAGATGGGCGCGACCGGCCTCGCCTACGACCTCGCGCGACAGTTCGGCCTCAAGGTCGTCGAGCCACGCCCCGCGCTCGTCCCGCTCACCCTCGGCGGCGACGATGTCCTGTTTCGCGACCTGTCGGGAATCGCCGCCCCGGTCGAGGCTCGCGCCGGCAAGGCCGCCTTTCGCGAAGCCGCGCTGTTCACCCACCGCGGCCTGTCGGGGCCCGCGATCCTGCAGGTGAGCAGCTATTGGCGGCACGGAGACCCCGTGACGATCGACCTGCTGCCGGACGCCCCGTCGGGTTGGCTCACCGAAGCGAAACGCACCCGCCCGCGCGCCACATTGCGTGCCACTCTCGGCGCGCTGCTCCCCGACCGCCTCGCCGAAACACTCGCCGAACGCCTCGCGCTTCCCGGCGAACTCGGCGCCCAGACCGACCGTAAGCTCGCCGATGCAGAGGCGCGGCTTGCGGGGTGGATTTTCCGTCCCAACGGCACCGAAGGCTTCGCCAAAGCCGAGGTTACCGTCGGCGGAATTTCGACTGCAAACCTGTCCTCGCAAACAATGATGGCCAAAACCGTCCCGAACCTCTATGCGGTCGGCGAAGCCGTAGATGTCACAGGGTGGTTAGGCGGCTATAATTTTCAATGGGCCTGGGCTAGCGGACACGCTGCCGGACAGGTGATTTAAGCCCATTGAGCCCCTTTTCCGTCGGCCCGTCACCGCACCGGTGACTGCCCTTACTATTGAGATAACAATGCCTTTCGAAAATCTTTCCCCCGTCCTTTCGGACGCCCTTGTCGCGCGCGGCTATGAAGCGCTCACCCCCGTCCAGACGCAGGTGACCGAATCAGACGCCAAAGGCCGCGATCTGCTCGTTTCGGCGCAGACCGGCTCAGGCAAGACCGTCGCGTTCGGCCTCGCGATGGCCGACGAGCTCATCGAAGACGGCCGCCTGCCCTTCGCAACTTCGCCGCTCGCGCTGATCGTCGCGCCGACGCGCGAACTCGCGCTGCAGGTCAGCCGCGAACTTGGCTGGCTTTATGCCAAGGCCGGCGCGCGCATCGCGACCTGCGTCGGCGGCATGGACGCCAGCAAGGAACGCCGCGCATTGGGTCAGGGCGTGCAGATCGTCGTCGGCACCCCCGGGCGTCTGCGTGACCATCTCGAACGCGGCGCGCTCGACCTCACGGCGCTCCGCGTCGCCGTCCTCGACGAGGCCGACGAGATGCTCGACATGGGCTTTCGCGACGATCTCGAGGAAATCCTCGACGGTACGCCCGAAACGCGCCGCACCTTGCTGTTCTCGGCGACGCTTCCGAAACCGATCGTCCAACTCGCCAAGCGCTACCAGCAGGATGCGCTGCGCATCTCGACCGTCGGTGAAGACCGCGGCCATGGCGATATCGCCTATCAGGCGGTGACCGTCGCCCCCGCCGATATCGAAGGCGCGGTCGTCAACCTGCTTCGCCTGCACGACGCCGAGACCGCGATGCTGTTCTGCGCGACGCGCGACAATGTGCGCCGCCTCCACGCCAGCCTCGTCGAGCGCGGTTTCGCCGCGGTCGCCTTGTCGGGTGAGCATAGCCAGAACGAACGCAACGCAGCGTTGCAGGCACTCCGCGACCGCCGCGCAAAAGTGTGCGTCGCAACCGACGTCGCCGCGCGCGGCATCGACTTGCCGACGCTCAGCCTCGTCATCCACGTCGAGATTCCGCGCGACGCCGAGGCGCTCCAGCACCGTTCGGGCCGCACCGGCCGTGCGGGCAAAAAGGGCACCGCAGTCATCATCGTCCCCTATCCGCGCCGCCGCCGCGTCGACGGAATGCTGCGCGGTGCAAGGATCAACGCCGAGTGGATGGATGCGCCCACCGCCGCCGACGTGCGCAAGCGCGATCAGGAACGGCTGATGGAAAAACTGCTTACGCCCGTCGAGCATGAACCCGAAGACATCGAACTCGCGCAGCGCCTGATGGCCGAGCGCACGCCCGAAGACATCGCGGCGTCGCTCGTTCAGGCGCACCGCGCGCTGATGCCGCCGCCCGAGGATCTGCTCGACAACAGCCCGCGCGGCCGCGACGCCGCCGGCCGCCCCGAGCGCGGCGAACGCTTCGAGCGTCCCGAGCGCGGTGGTGGAGACCGCCGCGACGGGTTCGAGGACAGCGTTTGGTTCCGCCTCAACATTGGTCGCCACCAGAATGCCGACCCGCGCTGGATCCTGCCTTTGCTCTGCCGCCGCGGCCATGTGAGCAAGAACGAGATTGGCGCGATCCGCATCGGTCCCAAGGAAACCATGTTCAACATCCCGCGCGCGATCGCCGACCGCTTCGCCGAGGCGGTGGTGCGCAGCGCCAACGAGGATGGCGAGGACGACAGCGGCGTGTCGATCACCCCCGCACCCGACGGCCCGACCTACCCCCCGCGCCGGGACAAGGGCGGGCATGGCGGCTCGGGCGACCGCCCGCAACGCAACACGCTCGGCCGCGCCCCCGGCGGCGACCGTGGCTTCGGTGACCGTGCAGGTCCGCGTGGTCCGCGTGGCCCCGGTGGTCCGGGCGGCAACGAACGCTACAAGCCCAAGCCCTACGGCCAGCGCAGCCCGCGTCGCCCCAAATAAGTTGATCCCCTCCCCTTTGTGGGAGGGGCTTTCATCGCTCCGCCCTTGCACTACTCGGCCCGGTCCACCAGATGGACCGGACAGCAGGAGAGCGCGACATGAAAGCGATCGAAGCCTTTATCGAAAGCCAGGGCGGGCCCGAGGTCATCGACTGGCGCGAGGTCACGCTTGGCGACCCCAGCCCCGGCCAGGTTCTGCTCCGTCAGACCGCGGTCGGGCTCAACTATATCGACACCTATCATCGTGACGGCACCTATCCGGTGGAGCTTCCCGGCGGACTGGGTGTCGAGGCGGCCGGCGAAATCATCGCCGTCGGCGCCGACGTTCACGGCCTCCAGCCCGGCGACCGCGTCGCCACCTTCGGCCCGCAGCGCAACGCATATAGTTCGGCGCGGCTCGTTCCCGCCGCTTCGCTGTTCAAACTGCCCGCGACCATCGACGGCGATACCGCCGCCGCCGCGCTGCTGAAAGCGTGCACCGTCGAAGCGCTGGTCGAACGCTGCGCCAAGGTCGAAGCCGGATCGTCCGTGCTGGTCCACGCCGCCGCCGGGGGTGTCGGGCTGATCCTCGTCCAGTGGCTGAAAGCGATCGGCGCCACCGTGATCGGCACCGTGAGCACCGAGGCGAAAGCGCAGGCCGCCCGCGAAGCCGGCGCCGATCATGTGCTGATGTACAAGACGGACGACGTCGCTGCGCACGTCCGTGAAATCACCGATGGTCAAGGCGTCCCCGTCACTTTCGACGGCATCGGCATGGCGACCTGGGCGACGTCGCTGAAAGCCACCGCCCGACGCGGCCTGATCGTGAGCTATGGCAATGCCGGCGGCCCGGTCACCGGCGTGAACCTCGGCATCCTCGCGCAGCACGGGTCGCAGTTCGTCACGCGCCCGACGCTGTTCGACTATTATCTCCATCCCGGCGAGCGGGCCGCGGGTGCCGCACGGGTGTTCGAGATGATCGAGAGCGGCGCCGTGCAGATCACGATCGGCCAGCGCTATTCGCTCGAAGATGCGGCACGTGCCCACGCCGACCTCGAGGCCGGACGGACGACGGGTTCCAGCCTGCTGATTCCGGAAGTGCGCTAGGCGTTCAACCGCTCCGCATGCCAGGCGACATGCTCGGCCATGAAGGTCGAGATGAAATAATAGCTGTGGTCGTAACCCGGCTGCATGCGGATGTCGGCCTTCTGCCCCGAACGCTTGCATGCATCGATGAGCAATTCGGTCTTGAGCTGTTCAACAAGAAAATTGTCGGCATCGCCCTGATCGACGAGCAGGTCGGGTACGCGCAGCCCCTGGTCGAGCAAGGCGCACGCGTCATAGGCGTGCCAGTCCTCGCGGTTGTCGCCCAGATAGCCGGTCAGCGCCTTCTCGCCCCACGGGCATTGCGACGGCGCGACGATCGGCGAAAAGGCCGATACCGAGCGGAAGCGATCCTGATTGCGCAGACCGATGGTCAGCGCGCCATGCCCGCCCATCGAATGGCCGGTAATCGCCTGCCGCGTCAGGTCCGCGCTCGCAAAATTGCGCAGCACCAGCGAGGGTAGCTCATCCTCGATGTACGAGCGCATCCGGTAATTCTTCGCCCAGGGCTCCGCCGTCGCATCGACATAGAAGCCGGCGCCGAGCCCGAAGTCATAGGTCGCATCGGGATCGTCGGGAACGGCGTCTCCGTTTGAAGCCGGGCCGCGCGGGCTGGTATCGGGCGCGATGAAGATCACGCCATGCTCGGCGCAAGCGGCACGATATTCGCCCTTCTCCATCACATTGGCATGGGTGCAGGTGAGCCCCGACAGATACCAGAGAACCGGGAGCTTCGCGCCCGGCGCATGATCGGGAACGAAGACCGCAAAGGTCATGTCGGTGCCGGTCGTCGTGCTCGCATGCTTGTACACGCCCTGCGTGCCGCCATGACTGCGAACGGTGGAGACAGTTTCGAGGGTCATGCGGGTTCCTGTATGGGGATGGATGCGACAAGCGGCTGATGGCCCCAATGACGCAGAAGGTCGAGGATCGTTGCTCCCGGCAGGCCGATCGTCGCGGTGTTGCGCAGCGGATGGACGTTGACGGTGTCGGCGGCGGCAAGGCCTTCATCGAGCACCACCGTTATGCTTTCTGGCTCGGCATTGATCGCCGCGAGCGGCGTCACCGACCCCGGCGTGATCCCGAGCAACCGCTCCATATCCTCGGCCTTGCCGAAGCTCACGCGCTTGCTGCCGATCGCGGCCGGCAACGCCTTCAGATCGACGCGCGCTTCGCCCGGCACCGTGACGAGCCAATAGGCGCCGCTATTGTCTTTCAGGAACAGATTCTTCGTATGCGCGCCCGGGATCGCGGCATTCACCTCGTCGCTCTCGGCAACGGTGAACACCGCGACATGCTCATAGGCAGCGAAGGGGATGCCAAGCGTATCCAGATCGGTCAGCAATCCCGCTTCGCCGCGCATGACTGTCCCTTAAACGACGCGGTGGAGCGCGCAGAGCTTGTTGCCCGACGGGTCGCGCAGATAGGCGAGATAAAGCTGACCGAAACCGCCTTCGCGCACGCCCGGCGGATCTTCGATCGAGGTGCCGCCATTGGCGACGCCTGCATCGTGCCAGGCCTTCGCCTGCTCGGGGCCTTCCATCGCGAAACCGATCGTGCAGCCGTTTCCGACGGTCGCGGCTTCGCCATCGATCGGCTTGCCGACGAGGAACAGCCCGCCATTGTGCATATAGATCAGGCGACCCTTGTCGTCCTGAATGCCCGGCTTGCCGCCGATCGCCTGAAAGGTCGCGTCATAGAATTTCTTGGCGGCGTCGATGTCGTTCGCGCCGACCATATTGTGACTGTACATGGGCTTCCGCTCCTCCTGATTATGGTTGCGATTCGATACCTACGCTGCCCGTCCGGTCAGAACCAGCCACGATAATGTTTCCGGCCCCACGAAAATGACGAACTAACGGAACACCACCGTCTTGCGGCCGTCGATCAGCACGCGCTGCTCGGCAACCCAGCGCACCGCGCGCGCCAGCACCTGCGCCTCGGTATCGCGGCCGATGCGGATCAGCTCGTCGACACTATCGCGGTGATCGACCCGCTCGACCGCCTGTTCGATGATCGGCCCTTCATCGAGGTCGCTCGTGACGAAATGCGCCGTCGCGCCGATCAGCTTGACGCCCCGCTCCTGCGCGCGATGATAGGGTTTGGCACCCTTGAATCCCGGCAGGAAGCTGTGGTGGATATTGATGCAGCGCCCCGCGAGCTTCGCCGACAGATCCTGCGACAGCACCTGCATATAGCGCGCGAGCACCAGATATTCGGCCCCGCCGCGCGCCATGACGTCGAGGATCGCCGCTTCCTGCGCTTCGCGGTTCGCGTCGTTGACGGGCAGATAGTGGAACGGCACCCCATGCCATTCCGAAAGCCGCCGCTGCGCTTCATGGTTCGACACCACCCCGACGATGTCGATCGCCAGATTGCCGGTCGACCAGCGATGGAGCAGGTCGTTGAGGCAATGGCTGCCCTGCGACACCGCGATGACGAAGCGCGGCTTCGCGGCGCGGTCGCTGATCCGCGCGTCCATCGCGAAGCGCGCTACGATCGGCGCAAAGGCTTCTTCCACCCCCGCCAGCCCTTCGGGAAAGCGCGGTCCTGCACCGCGAAACTCGACACGCATGAAAAAGCGGCCAGAATCCAGATCCGCGTATTGCTGGCTGTCGAGAATGAAGCCGTCGCGCTCCGCGAGCAGCCCCGTCACGGCGGCCACGATGCCCACCGCGTCGACGCAGCTGAAGGTCAGAACATAGGGTCCGCTCACATCGTCACTCCCTCACCCGTCTTCCGCGCGTCGCATGGCGGAAGATGGGCGCGGCGGAAAGGCGAAATCGTCAGTAGACGACGACGCTGCGGATGCTCTCGCCCGCATGCATCAGGTCGAAGCCCTTGTTGATCTCCTCGAGTCCCATGACGTGCGTGATCATCGGATCGATCTCGATCTTGCCGGTCATATACATGTCGACGATCTTGGGCACGTCGGTGCGGCCCTTGGCGCCGCCGAACGCGGTGCCGCGCCAGTTGCGCCCGGTGACGAGCTGGAAGGGGCGCGTCGCGATTTCCTTGCCCGCCTCGGCCACCCCGATGATGATCGACGTGCCCCAGCCGCGGTGGCAGGCTTCGAGCGCGATGCGCATCACCTCGGTATTGCCCGTCGCGTCGAAGGTGTAATCGGCGCCGCCGTCGGTCATCTGGACGATCGTCGCGACGACATCCTCGCGGCTCATGCCTTTGGTGTTGAGGAATTCGGTCATGCCGAACTTGCGGCCCCATTCCTCGCGGTCGGGGTTGATGTCGACGCCGATGATCTGGTTCGCACCGGCCAGCCGCGCGCCCTGAATCACGTTGAGCCCGATGCCGCCGAGGCCGAAGACGACGACATTGTCGCCGACCTGCACCTTCGCGGTGTTGATGACCGCGCCCACGCCGGTGGTCACGCCGCAGCCGATGTAGCAGCTCGACTGGAACGGCGCGTCCTCGCGGATCTTCGCGACCGCGATCTCGGGCAGCACGGTGAAGTTCGAGAAGGTCGAGCAGCCCATATAATGGAAGATCGGCTGGCCCTTGTAGCTGAACCGCGTCGTGCCGTCGGGCATCAGCCCCTTCCCTTGGGTGGCGCGGATCGCGGTGCAGAGGTTGGTCTTGCCCGAAAGGCAGCTTTTGCACTGGCGGCATTCGGGGGTGTAGAGCGGGATCACATGGTCGCCCGGCTTCACGCTGGTGACGCCCGCGCCGACCTCGCGCACGACGCCCGCGCCCTCATGCCCCAGCACGCTCGGGAAGATGCCCTCGCTGTCGAAACCGTCGAGCGTGTAAGCATCAGTGTGGCAGATGCCCGTCGCCATGATCTCGACCAGCACCTCGCCCGCCTTCGGGCCTTCGAGGTCGAGTTCTACGATTTCGAGCGGCTTCTTCGCTTCGAACGCAACGGCGGCGCGGGTCTTCATGGGGATGCTCCTCACGGAAAAAGGTTGCGCCCGCTGTACACCGATCCAAAGCGCGATAAAGGGGCCAATCGGCAATATATTGTTGCACTGGAGGGATAATGAGCTGGGACGGCATCGAGGAAGTCGTCGCGATCGCCGACGCGGGCAGCTTCGTCGCGGCGGCGGCGCGGCTCGGAACCTCGACCTCGCACATCAGCCGCGCAGTGATCGCGCTCGAAAACCGGATCGGCGCGCAGGTCTTCGTGCGCACGACGCGGCGCGTGGTCCCGACTCCGGCGGGGCGCACCTTGATCGAGCAGTTCCGCACTCTCATCGCAGCGCGCAACGACGCCCTGGCGGCGGTCGGCGACGACGGCGCGCCGCGCGGCGAGGTGCGGATGACCTGCTCAATCGCGATGGGCGAGCGTTTCGTCGCGCAGATCGCGCGCGATTATGCCTTCGCTTACCCCGATGTGACGGTGACGCTCGAACTCACCAACCGCGTCGTCGACCTGCTCGCCGAGGGCTTCGACCTCGCGATCCGCACCGGCACGCTGCCCGATTCAGGCCTCGTCGCGACGCGCATCGCCTCGCGCAGCCTCCACCTCTGCGCCGCCCCCGCCTATCTCGCGCGCGCCGGCACACCCGCGTCGATCGACGATCTCGCGCGCCACGAATGCCTGCTCGGCACCGCCCCCGCCTGGCATTTCCGCGCACAAGGTAAGGACGTCACCCACCGCCCCGCCGGCCGCTGGCGCTGCAACAGCGGCACCGCCGTCACCGAAGCCGCGCTCGCGGGCCACGGCGTCTGCCAGCTTCCCGATTTTTATGTGATGCCGCACCTGCAAGGCGGCGCGCTCGTCTCGCTGCTCGATCCACTCCGCCCGCAGGAGGAATCGATCTGGGCGGTCTATCCGCAAAGGCGGCATCTGCTGCCGAAGGTGCGGTTGCTGATCGATAAGCTGCGCGAGGAGTTGCCGACGGTACTTCGACAAACTTCGTCACCTCGGACTTGATCCGGGGCCTATGACTTCAGGACCCCGGATCAAGTTCGGGGTGACGATGCAGGAGAGGTGTTGATCAACACTCCACCACGCTGACCGCCAGCCCGCCCTTGGACGTCTCCTTATATTTATCCCGCATGTCGCGACCTGTCTGCAGCATCGTAACGATCACCGTGTCGAGGCTGACGACATGGGTGCCGTCGCCGATCATCGCGATGCGGCTCGCGTCGATCGCCTTGATCGCGCCCATCGCGTTGCGCTCGATACACGGAATCTGGACGAGGCCGCCGATGGGATCGCAAGTGAGGCCGAGGTTATGCTCCATGCCGATCTCGGCGGCGTTTTCGACCTGCGCGTTGGTGCCGCCAAGCGCGGCGGTTAACCCCGCCGCCGCCATCGAGCAAGCGACGCCGACCTCGCCCTGGCAGCCGACCTCGGCGCCCGAGATGCTGGCGTTGCGCTTGTACAGCGCGCCGACCGCGCCCGCGGCGAGCAGGAAGGTGCGCACCCCAGCGGCGTCGCCGCGATAGCCGCGGCGGTAGAAGCGGATCACCGCGGGGATGATCCCCGCCGCGCCGTTGGTCGGCGCGGTGACGACCTTGCCGCCCGCGGCATTTTCCTCGTTCACCGCCATCGCCCACAGGTTGATCCAGTCCATCATCGCGAGCGGGTCGATCAGATTGGTTTCGTGGCGGTTTCGGATGTCGTCGGCGATCTGCGGCGCGCGGCGCTTGACCTTGAGCCCCCCGGGCAGAATGCCCGTGCTCGAACAGCCCGCATCGATCGAGGCATCCATCGCCTCGGCGATCGCATCGATACCCGCCGTCACCTCGTTCGGCGGGCGGTGACGCACTTCGTTGGCGAACATCATTTCGGCAAAGCTGAGGCCCGACGCCTTGCCCATCGCGATCAGGTCGGCACCCGAGGTGAAGGGATAGGGCAGTTCGACTTCATCCTCGGCGCCGCGGCTGTTGCGGCCCGCCTCGTCCTCATCGACGACGAAGCCGCCGCCGATCGAGAAATACATGCGCTTCGCGAGGATTTCCCCGTCGCCGTCGCGCGCCGTAAAACTCAAGGCATTGCTATGAAACGGCTGGCGCTGGCGCATCTGGAAATGCAGGTCGCTTTTCGGCTGGAAGCGGACCCGCTGGCGGCCGAGCAGATAGATAAAGCCCTCACTCTCGGCGCGGTCCCAATGCGCCTTGATCGCGGCAAGGCTAGTCGAGGCGGGGATTTCGCCCGCGAGCCCCGCGACCACCGCAGTATCGGCGGCATGCCCCTTCCCGGTCAGCGCGAGCGAGCCATAGAGGTCGGCCTCGACATGCGCCGTCTTGGTCAGAAGCCCGGCTTCGTCGAGCCACACGGTGAACCGCCGCGCCGCGACCATCGGCCCGACCGTATGCGAGCTGGAAGGACCGACACCGATTTTGAAAAGTTCGAACAGGCTGATCGTCATGGCGGCCCTATAGGAGAAGGCGGACGATCCCGATAGGCCCGGTCGGGCCAATTATCGTTACGGCGGCCAAGAAAAATCCTCCCAGTCGCGAAGTGACGGGAGGAGAACCACCGAAGGTGGTGGAAGGGCGACGACATCGGTCCTTGCCCCTCCGTCAGCGCTTTGGCTGTCCCCTCCCCATGCCTGCGGCACGGGGAGGATCTTTGGCTTACGCCGGATAGGTCCAGGTCGTATCGCGCGCGAAATTTTCCGCCGCAAAGTCCCAGTTCAGCAGTTCGTCGACCACCGCGTCGACATAGGCGGGGCGCAGATTCTTGCGGTCGATGTAATAGGCATGTTCCCACACGTCGATCACGAGCAGCGGCTTGATGCCCGCGACCAGTTCGGTGCCCGCGTCGTGCGTGTCGGTGACCGACAGCGTGCCGTCGCGCGAGACGAGCCAGGCCCAGCCCGACGCGAAATGGTTGACCGCGGTTTCCTTGAGCTTCTTCTTGAGGTCATCGAGCGAACCAAAATCGCGGTCGATCGCCGCAGCCAGATCGCCCGCGGGGGCAGTCTTGGTCGGGCTCAGGCTTTCCCAATAGAAAGCATGGTTCCATGACTGCGCGGCGTTGTTGAACAGGCCCTTGTTGCCCGATCCTTCGGCATGATGGACGATTTCCTCGAGCGGCTTCGAGGCCAGGTCGGTGCCTTCGATCGCGGCGTTGACCTTGTCGACATAGGCCTTGTGATGCTTGCCATGATGCGTCGCCAGCGTGTCAGCCGAGATATGCGGTTCCAGCGCGTCCTGGGCGTACGGCAGGGGAGGATGGGCGATCGTCATGGCAGTCTCCATTGTGTTCTTGAGGGGTTTGCGGCCTTTAACTCGGTATCGCGTCCATGGGTTGCAACCCCGTGATCGCAATTTTTCCGGCTAATTTTCAGGTCACCATCGCTTGCAGCGCCGCGATCCGGTCAGCCTCTTCGGCGGGCTTGTCGCGCCGGATGCGCGATATGCGCGGAAAGCGCATCGCGAGACCCGACTTGTGGCGCTTCGACGCATGGATTGAATCGAACGCGACTTCGAGCACGAGCGACTTCTCGACCTCGCGCACCGGGCCGAAACGGTTCAGCGTGTTGTCGCGCACGAATTTGTCGAGCCACTTCAACTCCTCGTCGGTGAAGCCCGAATAGGCCTTCCCCACGGGTAGCAGTTCGCCCGCATCGGACCAGCAGCCGAAAGTATAGTCCGAATAGAAGCTCGCGCGGCGTCCATTCCCCCTTTGGGCGTACATCATCACGCAATCGGCCGTGAGCGGGTCGCGTTTCCATTTATACCAGAGCCCCGCGCGGCGCCCCGCGACATAGGGCGCATCGCGGCGTTTCAACATGACACCCTCGACCGCCGCATCGCGCGCGCCCGCGCGGCGCTCGGCGAGGTCGTCGAAATCGCTGGCCTCGATCACCTGCGACAGGTCGAAATGGCTGTCGGCGAGGCGCGGCACGAACGCCCCCAACTGCCGCCGCCGCTCGGTCCAGGGGAGCCCGCGCAGATCTTCACCGTCGACCGCGAGCAGGTCGTAAACGCGCACGAAAGCCGGATAGTCGGCGAGCATCTTCTTCGACACGACCTTGCGTCCGAGGCGCTGTTGCAGTGCATTGAAGCTCGCCGCCTCACCGCCCTGCACCTCGCCGCGCACGAGCAGTTCGCCGTCGATCACCGCGTCCTGATCGAACGCCGCGACAAGTTCGGGGAACGCCCCGCTGATCTCCTCACCGCCGCGGCTGTAGATGCGCGTCTCGCTGCCACCGCGCACGATCTGGACGCGAATGCCGTCCCATTTCCACTCGGCGGCATAGTCGGAGAGGTCGACACTCTCCTCCTCTAATGGATGCGCGAGCATGAAGGGACGGAAGAAAGCGACATCCTTGAGGTCGGGCCGCTCCGCCCTGCCCTCGCCCCATGCGAACAGCGGCGCATAGGGCGGCGGGATCGCGTGCCACAGCTCCTCGACATCGTCGACGGGAACATCGAACGCCTGCGCAAAAGCCTGCTTCGCCAGCCGCGCCGATACGCCGACCCGCATCCCTCCGAGCGCAAGCTTGAGCAGTGCGTAGCGCCCGTCGGCATCGAGCCGGTCGAGCAAGGATGCCACCACGGCAGGCGCATCGCTGCGGCTTGCGGCCGCGAGCGCATCGACGGCTTCGGAGACGCTGAGGTCGGCCTTCTTCCTCGACGCATCGGGCCAGAGCAGCGCTGCCGTCTCCGCCGTATCACCGACAAAATGCCGCGACAGCCGGAACAATTCCTCATCGACCCGCGTCGCGAGCAACGCCCTTACCGTCCCCGCCTTCACCGCCGGAAAGTCGAGGCTCTCGGTCAGCGCCGCGATCGCCCATCCCCGGTCGGGGTCGGGCGTGTGCCGCAGATAGTCGACGATCAGCGCGAGCTTCGAATTGCGCGAGCGCGTATAAATCAGCCGGTCGATCAGGGCCGCGAAGCGCTTCACGCCTCTTCCTCCAGATCGCGGCCGACCAAATGCAGCGCGCGCGCCTTGCGCTGATGCAGTTCGCACCAGCGCAGTAGGCCATCCTCGCTTCCGTGCGTGATCCAGCTTTCCTTCGGGTTCACCTCCGAAATCGTCGTCGTCAGCTCATCCCAGTCGGCATGGTCCGAAATCACCAGCGGCAGCTCGACCATCCGCTGCCGCGCACGCTGACGCACGCGCATCCAGCCCGACGCCATCGCGGTCACCGGATCGGGCAGCCGCCGCGACCAGCGATCGTTGAGCGCCGACGGCGGCGCCATCACGATCTGCCCGGCCATCTCGGCCTTATCGGTTTCACTCACGAGCCGCAGCTCGCCGAGATCGACGCCGCGCACGGCATAAAGCTGGCACATCTTCTCGAGCGCGCCATGGATATAGATCGGCGCATCCCACCCCGCTCCGCGCAATTCGGCGATCACGCGCTGCGCCTTGCCCAGCGCATAGGCGCCGACGAGCACCGACCGATCAGGCTCGGCGCGCACCGCGCCGATCAGCTTCGCAATCTCGTCAACCGTCGGCGGATGGCGAAACACCGGCAGGCCGAAAGTCGCCTCGGTGACAAAGATATCGCACGGCACGACCTCAAAGGGCTTGCACGTCGGGTCGGGCCGACGCTTGTAATCGCCCGTAACAACGATCCGCTCGCCCTGATATTCCATCAATATCTGCGCACTGCCGAGCACATGTCCCGCCGGGTAAAAACTGAAGCGCACCCCGCCGCGCTCGAAACCGTCGCCATAGGAAAACGCCTGATTATGGCTCGCCCCGACATCGACGCCATAGCGCAGCGCCATGATCGCCAAAGTCTCGGGGGTCGCGAACACCGCGCCATGGCCGCTGCGCGCATGGTCGGCATGGCCATGCGTCACCGCCGCGCGTTCGACTGGGCGCGAGGGATCGATCCACAGGTCGGCGGGCTTCACATGAATGCCGCTTGGATGTGGCTCGATCCAGGTCTTCGCTTTTGCCATCAGGCGGCAAGTTTCCGTGCGCGGATCAGGTCGGCGACAAACATCTTGCGTTCCTCAGCAGCACGTTCGCGATCGGGCAGGCGAAGCAGGAAGGATGGATGGATCGTCGCGACCAGCTTGCTGCCGCCCGCCAGTTCATGCACCGCGCCGCGCATCGACGTGATGCTCGCACTCTTGCCCGTCACCCCGCGCAAGGCGCTTCCACCCAAGGTCACGATCAAGTCGGGTTTCACGAACGTGCGCTCCTTGTCGAGCCACCAGCGGCACATATCGATCTCGCCGGTCGTCGGGTTTTGGTGCAACCGCCTTTTACCGCGCGGCTCGAACTTGAAATGCTTGACCGCGTTGGTGAGGAACAGCCGCGTCCGGTCGAGCCCCGCTTCCGCCAGCGCTTCGTTCAGCACCTGCCCCGCCGGGCCCACGAAGGGCCGTCCCTGCAAATCCTCATGATCGCCCGGCTGCTCGCCCACGACCATGATGCGCGCATCGGTCGGCCCCTCGCCCGCGACGCCTTGTGTCGCATTGCACCCGATCGGGCAGCGCTTACAGCGATCAACCGCGCGCGCGACGTCGCTGAGCGACTTCACATCATCATCGAGGAGCAAGTCTTCGGGCACGCGCGTCCGCCATTTGTTGGTCAGAGGGTTCGCGAGAGAAACGGCCGCTTCGCGCATGCGTTCCACCCGTGCCTCGGCGCCCGCAAGCAGCGGCGCGATATCCTGCGCCTCGGGCAGGTTCTTCCAATATTTCTTGGGCATCTCGGCGCGCATCGCGTCGATCTTGACACGCGCGGGGTTGAAGATCGCGCCATAATAGGTGCGCCATTGATCCTCAACGATATCGCTATCAGGCACCTCGTCCTTCGTGCCGCCGGGTCCATAAATGAGTTTCTCGTCCCGCCAGATCGCGCGCGCATCGGGCGTCACGATTGCCCAATCCATCCCGTAGAAGCGCCGCTGAAAGAAAGGCGCGGTCAGCCGCAAGATGCGGTGGGTCGGCTCGAACCAAGCGGCGAAACTTTCTCGTCCAGCCTCCTCGCCAAGGCGGCGAAAGCGCACAAAGGCATGCATTTTGTGCACGTCGCGGCGGATCGCCTTGTCGGCCTTACGCAGCCAGTCGACCTCGGCATCGGTCGCCCGCGCGAGCAATTGCCGATCGCGTGCCGCGCGCCAGATGATCCGATAGAGCCGCGCCGGCACTTCAGGATCGCGATGGCAAATGACCCGCTCGGCGATCTCGAGCAATTCGCGCGGCAGCGATACGGCGCCCGCGGGCACCGCGACCGCCTCATCGCCGAACAGCGACGCCCCCTCGGCACCACCGCGCCAGCTCACATCGTCCGGCGCAATACCGCTCCCGAGAAGCCCTCGCGCAGCACTCCGCCACTCAGCGAAATCGCCGGGGGTTTGCAGCACCACCTCCCTCACAGCGCGAGCGCCAGCTGCTCCGCGGGCGGCGCGAAGCGTGCGCGCAGATCGGCGCTGTCGGTCAGCTTGCCCGGCCGCCAATCAGGGGTGACGATAAACGGCAAAACCTTCTTCACCGACGCGGTCAGCTTCGCGAGATCGCCGAGCCGCAAATTGCCCAGCCGCCGCGCCGCGACGATGCGGTCGACCGCCTTCGTCCCCAACCCCGGCACACGCAGCAGCAACTCGCGCGGCGCGCGGTTGATGTCGACGGGAAATGCCTCGCGCCGCATCAGCGCCCATGCGAGTTTTGGATCGATGGCGAGGTCGAGCATCCCGCCGCTCGCGCCCTCCATGATCTCGGCGCGCTCGAAACCATAGAAGCGCAGCAGCCAGTCGGCCTGATACAGCCGGTGCTCGCGCATCAAAGGCGGGCGTACCGGCGGCAAATCGCTGCTCGCATCGGGGATCGGGCTATATGCGGAATAATAGACGCGGCGCAGTTGATAGCCCGAATAGAGGTTCGTCGCGGTCTTGAGGATATCATCGTCGCGCGCGGCATCGGCGCCGACGATCATCTGCGTCGATTGCCCCGCGGGCGCGAAGCGCGGCGGCACCGCCTTGCCGATCAGCCGGCTCTTCGCCGCCTCGATCGCATCGTCAGCGCCGACGCGTACCGATGCCATCGTCTTGCGGATCGTCTCGGGTTTCTTTTCGGGCGCGAAGCTCTGCAACCCCGCCTCCGTCGGCAATTCGACATTGGTCGACAGGCGGTCGGCATAGAGCCCCGCAAGCGCGATCAGCCCCGGATCGGCACCCGCAATCGTCTTCAGATGGATATAGCCGCCAAAGCGATGCTCTTCGCGCAGGATACGCGCAACCTCGACGAGCTGCTCCATCGTGTAATCCTCGGACCGGATGATTCCCGACGACAGAAACAATCCCTCGATATAATTGCGCTTGTAGAAATCGAGCGTCAGCCGGACGGCCTCCTGCGGGCTGAACCGCGCGCGTTCGACATTGCTCGACGCGCGATTGATGCAGAAGCGGCAGTCGTAGATGCAGAAGTTGGTCAGCAGGATCTTGAGCAGCGATATACACCGGCCGTCGGGCGCATAGCTGTGGCAGATGCCCATGCCCTCGGTTGATCCGATCCCCTTGCTTTGGGTCGAATCGCGCTGCACCGTCCCCGACGACGCGCAGGACGCATCATATTTCGCCGCATCGGCGAGCACGGCCAGTTTTTCGAGAATCGGTTTGGCAGACATGTTCCATGCTTAGCGTCAGAACATAAAGAGAACAAATACTTCGATATCGGCCGAACGCGCTTATGCGTCGCGCCAGCGCGCAGGCAGGGCGATTTCGACGATCAGCCCGCTCGGGTCCCACCGCCGTTCGACCGTCCCGCCAAGATTGTTCTTCACGCTGCGCTCCATCAGCAGCGTGCCGAAACTCGTATGCTCGGGCGCCACCACCTCGCGGGCGCCGCCGCTTTCGGCCCAGGTCAGGCGGAACATGCGGTCGTCGGCGCCCTCTTCTTCCTGCGTCCAGCTGACATCGACACGGCCATTTTCTCCGGTCAATGCGCCATGCTTGACGGCATTGGTCGCCAGTTCGTTGAACAGCAGCGCCATCGCGACCAGAGCGTTTTCGGGCAGCAACAGGTCAGGCCCCGACCAGCGGATGCGCGGAAAGGCCGCCTCGACCTCGCGCATCAGTGCGTGCATCGATCCGGTCATGAAGTTCGACCCGAGCAGGACATTCTGCGCGCGGTTCAGCGCGTCGAGGCGGCTGCTGATCCGTTCGACATAGTCGTCGACATCGCGCGCGGCATGACGGGTCAGCGAGATGATCGCGCTGACCGTCGCGAACAGATTGCGCATCCGGTGATGCAGTTCGCGCATCAGTAGATTGGCATTTTCCTGACGGCTTTTCTGTTCGGTGATGTCGATGCTCACCCCGGTCAGCATTGCCTCGTCCGAATGACCGACCCAGTCGCCGCGCACGGCGTTCCAGCGGACACCCCTTTCCGAATTGAGTACGCGATATTCGGCCGAATAAGGGGTGCGATTGGCGACTGTTTCTTCCAATAGGGTCCGCAGCGCCGCTCGATCGTCGGGATGCACGAGATCAAAAAAGCCGTTGCCCGTCGCCAGTGTCGCTTCGAAACCCGAACCCCAAAGTTCGGCTCCGGCGCCCTGCGTGCTCAGCCGATCGGCCTTCGGATCATATTGCCAGGTCGCTATCCCGGAAAAATCGAGAGCCCGCTCAAGTGTGCGGCGCGCGTCGTCGCGCTCGGCACCGATGCGGCGCAGATCGGCCTCGGCCATGATGATTCCGGCAAAATCCTCGAGCCGCGCCAGATCGACCTCGGTCAGCGCGGCCCGCTCCTTGCGGTCGAGGACGCAAAGGCTGCCGAGGATCGCGCCATTATGCGCGCGAAGGGGCACGCCTGCGTAGAAGCGGATATGAAAATCGCCGATGACGAGCGGATTATCACGCGAGCGGGGATCGGCCAGCGCGTCGATCACCATGACCGGCGCATCCTCCGCGATCACATACGGACAAAAACTGAAGTCGCGCGGCGTTTCGCGGGTTTCGATACCATGCGCCGACTTGAACCACTGACGTCGGTCGTCGACGAGCGATATCAGCGCGATCGGCATATCGAACAATTCGGCAACCATTCGCGTTACGCGGTCGAACGCCGCCTCGGGCGCGGTATCCATAATCCGATACTCGCGAAGCGTGTCGAGCCGCAGCCGTTCGGCCGCGATTGCCGTGTCGTTGCCCCCGTCCGCCAAATTCCCTCCCTCGCTACGCTGCGATACCGGTGACCCTGTATCGCTCGATTCCCCGGGGCGCCGCTCTGCCATGAATATGGTCCCTGTAAAAGCATACGCGCGGCGCAAAAGGAAAGTGGTTTTATTCCACTCACTTACGCCGCTTCATCATCGCGTCCCGGCTGACTCTACGCTTTGATGCGCGACAAGTTGCAGTCATCAACGCGGCTTTCCGGTCGCCGCGCGGGAACCCACCCGCGCCGGGGCGCGTATGACTGAACTCAAGAGGGAGCAATTTGATGACATTGGGTGAGGAACTTCGCGGACATTTGCCCTTCCTGCGCCGCTATGCCCGGGCTTTGACGGGCAGCCAGCAGCATGGCGACAATTTCGTGCACACGACCCTCGAAGTCATCGTCGCGGCGCCCGATGAATTTCACAGCGGCGACGGCACGCGGATCGACCTCTACCGCAATTTTCACCGCATCTGGGAAAGCGCCTATATCGACGAGGGCGAAGACAGCGACGAAGGCGAACACCCGCTCGTCCGCGCGGCGCACCGGCGCCTTGTCCAGATCACACCGCTCGGACGACAGGTGTTGCTCCTCACCGCGCTCGAGGGCTTTTCGGTCGAGGAAGCCGGCTTGATTACGGGCACCGACAACCGGACGGTCGAAACCCTGCTCGCCGATGCGGTCGGCGAACTCGACCGCGAATCGCGCACCTCGGTGTTGATCATCGAGGACGAGCCGTTGATCGCCATGGAGCTCGAACAGATCGTGCGCGATCTCGGCCACCGCGTCGCGGGAATCGCTACGACGCACGAGGATGCGGTCGCGGCATTCGAGGAGACCGACGCCGGGCTCGTTCTCGCCGATATTCAACTCGCGGACGGATCGTCGGGGATCGATGCGGTTCAGGACATATTGGCGATCGCCCCGGTCCCCGCGATCTTCATCACCGCTTTTCCCGAACGGCTGCTGACCGGCGGCCGGGTCGAACCGACCTTCCTCATCTCGAAACCCTTTCGCGAGAATACGGTCCGCGCTGCGATCAGCCAGAGCCTGCTCTTCACGCCGCAACTCGCGGCGTAAGACAGCTTATCCCGACGGCCGCAAGGTGCTGTAGGCATCAATCGTAACGAGAAAACGGACGAGGCGTGCGGTCCGAAAGTTCCGCTTAATCCGGTGACGGCCCGCCCCCGGTCAACTGGTCGACATTGTCCATGATCGTTCGAAACGCCTCGCTCGACGGGATGGCGTCGGTGCTGCGCAGCGGCATTTCGCCGCTTTCCAAAATGGCCTGAAGCGCCGCCCGGCCGCGCGACACGCGGCTTTTCATCGTACCGACTGCGCAACCGCAAATCTCGGCGCCCTCTTCATAGGAGAGCTGCCCTGCGCCGATCAGCACCAGCGCCTCGCGCTGGTCGACGGGCAACAGCATCAGCGCCCGCTGTACGTCCGCCAGATGCAGGCTGTCGTCCTGATCGTCGGGCGCGACAAGCAAACGCTCGGCCGCCATTTCGTCATATTCCGCCGTGAATTTCTTGCGCCGCATCTGCGACAGGAAACAGTTGCGCAGGATGACGAAGGCCCAGCTTTTCATGCTGGCCGGTCCGGGCACATATTGCGCGCGCGCCTTCCATGCCTTTAGCATCGTTTCCTGCACCAGATCGTCGGCGAGGTCCGCATTGCCCGTCAGGCTGCGCCCGAACGCGCGCAGGTGCGGCAGCATCGCCGCCAATTCGCGCTTGAAGCTGGCATCGTCGAGCGGTTGGGGCGTTATATCGCTGATAAAAAGGCCTTTGTCTGGCAATGTTTCTTCATGTTCCAACCGGCTTAGCGTTTCGACCTTGCATTGCAAGCGCGCCGCCGGTCACTCTACAAACGGGCGGCGGCCCAGTGCGATGAAATTGGCGAATATCTTTTCGTCTACGGCATCGATCCGGCCGTCGGCCGCGAGCCGCGACAGACCGTCGTCGCGCCATTCGAAACGCGGGTCATACAGCATCGCCCATTCGCCGAAGTCGCGTGCTTCGATCGTGCGGCGGCGCACTTCGATCATGCCACTGTGCCGCGCGTCGTCGCGGATGACAGCAAGGCAGGCTTCGACCTTTTCGTCCGGCCCTTCCAGAAGTTGAAGGAAGTTATGCCCATTATAGACGAGCGCGCCGGTCAGTTCGTCGCGCACATTGTTGCGGCGCGCCGACACCAGGATCGACGCAATTTCTTCGTCGCTGATCGACGGATCGGCGACGCTCACATAGGTAACGGAAAGCAACTGGCCACCTCGCATGCCCCGGACGCAGGCCGGGCAAAATGTGACCCCTCACAGGACATGGCTTACGGCCGGTGTGGTTTATTGGCAACGCATTCGTCGCAAAAAAACGGAATCCGTGGAACCAGCGGGCGCCTTCCTCGTTGCTCCCGCATGGCTACGCAAGGCAACAACAGGATGAACGGCAAGGCCCCGCCGCCCCTGGGCGCCGATACGCCGCGCCGAACGGAGGGAAGCTTTCCCGGTACGAACGGCGACGAGTGGCATCGCACGCTTACGGGACGGCAGGCACCCGAGCCGGTGAGCGCGAAGCTGCGCATGATTTACGGCAATGTCGTTGCCGAAAAACTGCCCGACAACATGCTCGATCTTCTTTCCCGGCTCGATCAGAAAAGTCCGAAGCCATAATGACCGGAACCACCGCCGCTGCTTCGCAGCCGCAGGCCGAAACCCTGTCCGACAGCGAATTCAAGACGCTGCTCGCCGGTGTCATCCCCCATCTGCGCGCCTATGGCCGCAGCCTGTCGGGCAATCCCGATCTCGCCGACGATCTGACGCAGGACACGATGGTCAAGGCATGGGCGTCGCGCGAACGGTTCGAACGCGGCACGTCGATCAAGGCTTGGACCTTCGTCATCCTTCGCAACACCTTCCTGTCGCAGATGCGCCGCAACAAGTTCGTCGGCGAATATGACGAGACCGCGGTCGAGCGCACCATGTCGACCCCGGCCAGTCAGGAAGACAGCGGCGAGATGGCCGACCTCCAGCGCGGCCTGATGGAATTGCCGCAGGACCAGCGCGAGGCATTGATCCTCGTCGGCGCAGGCGGCCTGTCCTACGAAGAAGCCGCCAGCATCTGCGATTGCGCGCTCGGCACGATGAAGAGCCGCGTCTCGCGTGCTCGCGCCGCGCTCGAGGATATCATGAATAGCGGCCAATTTTCCCAGAAACGTGCCGACGCTCCGCCATCGAGCGAGGCGGTCGACGCAATCATGGACAGCGTCGAGACGATCACCGCGCGGCGCGAGGCGGCGAACCGTTAAGCCCTCTCGACTTTGCGATGCGGGCGCGTCAGAACGGCGCGTCCCTCCCTCAGCAAAGCGAGCTTCCCGATGACGAACCTGCCGCCCCTCGCCCTGATCGCCGCACTCACCATCGCTGCCTGCTCGGCGCCCGCCGCGACCGAAGCCGCCCCTGCCGACACCGCAAAACTCGACGCATCGGGCGCACAGCCGGCGACGCCGCTCGCCGACGCGCCCTTCACGGTTCAGGAGATCGCGAGCTTCAACGAACCTTGGGCGATGACCTTCGTCCCGGGCACGCGCGCCGCGCTGGTTACCGAGAAATCGGGCAAGCTCAAACTGTGGCAGGAGAATGGTCCGACACAGGATGTCGCGGGTGTCCCCACCGTCGCCTATGGCGGGCAGGGCGGTTTCGGCGACGTGATCGTCGCCCCCGACTTTGCGACCAGTGATACCATCTATTTGAGCTGGGTCGAGGCCGGCAGCGGCGATACCTTCGGCGCCGTCGTCGCCAAGGCGAAGCTGGTACAAGGCGCCGCGCCGCGGCTCGACGGTCTGCAGATCATCTGGAAACAGGATCCGAAGGTCACCGGCCGCGGCCATTTCTCGCACCGCCTCGCTTTCTCGCCCGACGGCAAATATCTCTTCATCGGATCGGGCGAACGCCAGAAGTTCGATCCCGCACAGGATATGAAGGCCAATCTCGGCAAGATCCTCCGCCTCAACCCCGATGGCAGCGTCCCCGCCGACAATCCCTTTGCTGCTCAGGGCGGCGTCACCGCGCAAATATGGTCGCTCGGCCACCGCAACATTCTCGGCCTCGCCTTCGATGGCACCGGCAAACTGTGGAATCAGGAAATGGGCCCGAAGGGGGGCGACGAAGTCAATCTGGTCGAGGCGAAGGCGAATTACGGATATCCGATCGTTTCGAACGGCGATCATTATGACGGCAAGGATATTCCCGACCATCCGACCCGCCCCGAATTTGCGGCGCCGAAGCTGTGGTGGAACCCCTCGGTCTCCCCTGCAGGGCTCGCCTGGTACGATGGCGACCTTTATCCGGGCTGGAAGAACAGCCTGCTGATGGGAGCGCTGTCGGGCGAAGGGCTGGTCCGCATGAGCATCGACGGCGACACGCTGCATAAGTCCGATCGCTGGAATTTCGGCCAGCGGATCCGCGAGGTCGAGGTGCGCGACGACGGATCAGTCTGGCTGCTGACCGATGGCGAGAATGGCAAGCTGGTGAAACTCGTCCCGAAAAGGTAAAGGCGGCCGCATGATCCGCGGCTTCCTCACCCGGCGCGCCGAATGGCCGGCGCGCATTCCCGACCCCGACGCGCTGCCGCCGCTCGCGCTCTTGTGGCGCGAGATGGGGTCGCTGGCGCGCGCGCTCGGCGGCCGCATCCGGCCGATGCCGGCCGAGCCCAATCCCGACAGCGAACATCCCCCGGTCATGGTTCTTCCGGGCTTCCTGTCGGGCGATTGGGCAACGAAGGCGCTTCGCGCCGACCTCCGCCGCTCGGGCTTCCGCTGCTATGCGTGGGGCCTCGGCTTCAACCGCGGCGCGACCGCCGACATCATCGACCGCATCGACACGCGCGTGCAATGGATCATCGACCGCACCGGCTATGCCCCCGCGCTCGTCGGATGGAGCCTCGGCGGCATCTACGCCCGCGAATATGCCAAGCATCATCCGGACAAGGTCGCGCGCGTCGTGACGCTCGGTTCGCCCTTTTCGGGCAGCCGCCGCGCCAATCGCGCCTGGCGTCTCTATCACCTGATCGCGCGCCATCCGGTCGACAATCCGCCGATCGACTTTCACCCTGCGCCGCGACCCGAAATGCCGACCTTCGCGCTCTGGTCGAAACATGACGGCGTCGTCGCGGTCGGCAGCGCGCGCGGGCTTCCGCACGAAAGCGACCGGCAGGTCGAGGTCGACTGCGGCCATATGGGCTTCGCTTACGCCCCGACCTCGGTCGCCGCGATCGCCAAGGCGCTGACCGAAGAGGTCGCCCCGCCCGGCCCCTATCAGCAGACGTCGATGCGATAGGCGGGCGCCGCACGCCAGGCCATCAGCGTCCGCCCCGGACGCTTTCCGGGGCGGCCTGTCGAGACAAAGCCGATCCGACGCAGCAGCGCGCGCGAGCGCTCGTTGTCGGGATGGCATTCGGCGACGATCGAGCATCCCGGCCGCGACACGGCGAGTGCGTCGACCACCGCGCGCACCGCCTCGGTCGCGATCCCCTTGCCGCGCACACGCGCCGCGAACCAGTATCCGATCTCATACTCCTGCCCCAAACGGCGGTGAACCCCGATTACACCGTTGAGGTCGAGGCCGCTTTCGTCGCGCACCGCATGAAAAACGTCGCCGCCGCCGGATCTGGCGATCAACGCACGCGCATCGGCTTCGGTGAAGGGTGCAGGCAGAAAATGGACCCGCGCGGTCACCGTCTCGTCGGTGATCGCGGCCAGCGCGCGCGCATCATCGGCAAAAAGCGGCGTGATGCGGCAATGGTCGGTCGACAGGGCAAGCAAGGTATCGGTCATGTCGCGTCTTCTTCAAAAAGCGCACGCCGAGGCCGGGGTTTCTGGTCTGATGATGTGATGACAACCATTCGCCTTCCGGTCACGGCGGCGATGGTCACAGGTGATGCCATGCCGCTCCTATGTAAAGGAGCGCCAATACGCCTTGAATCGGGTGGATCGGTCGTTGGTCATCGTGAGTGGACCTATCAGCGCCGCGCCATGCGATCAAGCCCCGGGGTTGACCTCTGCATATCACGTACTATTTAAAGTTACATGAAACGCGACAGCCGGCTCTCGGGCGTACTCCACGTCCTCCTCCACATGGCCGAACAGGAATCCCCGATGACCTCGGATCAGCTTGCGAAAGCGATGCAAACGCACGCGGTCGTGATCCGCCGCATCCTCGGCGGGCTACGCGATGCGGGCTTCGTCCACAGCGAAAAGGGACATGGCGGCGGCTGGACGATCGCAAAGCCCCTCGCCGATATCACCATGCGCGATGTCTATGACGCGATCGGGCAGCCCAGCCTGATGGCGATGGGAAACCGCACCGAGGCGCCCGGCTGCCTCGTCGAACAGGCGGTCAACGCCGCACTCGACTCCGGCTTTCGCGATGCCGAGGCGCTGCTGCTCGCGCGCTTCGGCGAAGTAACCCTCGCGGCCCTCGCCGCCGATTTCCACGCGCGCATGGCCGCACGATCCCCCGATACAAAGGAGCATATTCATGGCTGAAGGCACGCAGCATTTCCTCGACAGCTTCAAAGATCCAGAGGCGGTCGCGCGCTACACGGATGGGCCGCGCCGTTTCGTGCCCGGCCTCGACGGGCTCCACCGCATGACCGGGCTTCTGCTCGCCGAGCGCGTCCCCAATGACGCCCATATCCTCGTCCTCGGCGCGGGCGGCGGCAGCGAGATCAAGGCGATGGCCGAGGCGCATCCGGGATGGCGCTTCACCGGCGTCGACCCGGCAGGCCCGATGCTCGACCTCGCCGCGCAGGTGCTTGGCCCCGAAGCCCAGCGCGCCGACCTGATCGAAGGCTATATCGACGACGCCCCAGCCGGACCGTTCGACGGCGCGACGTGCCTGCTGACGCTCCATTTCCTCAATGTCGAAGAGCGCATCCGCACCGCCGCTGAAATCCGCCGTCGCCTGAAACCCGGCGCCCCCTTCGTAGCCGCGCACGGCAGCTTTCCGCAGGGCCCGGACGAGCGCGAGCGCTGGCTCGATCGATACGCTGCCTTTGCCATTGCCTCGGGCGGCGACCCGGAACAAGTCGCAAAGGGCCGCGAGGCTGTCGCCACGCATGTCGCGATGCTCAGCCCCCAAGCCGACGAAGACATATTGCGCGCCGCCGGGTTCGCGGGCGTCGAACAATTCTACGCCGCGTTCACCTGGCGCGGCTGGGTGGGTTATGCCTGAGCGCGACTAGCGCCCCGCCGCACCGCGCGCGGAACCGGCGACGAGGTTCATCACCAGCTTGGGCAGGCTGTCGTAGTTCGCGCCATGATATTGCGAATCCACGGGCAGCGCGTCCTTCAGGCGGCGGTGCGCCTCGCCCAGCGAATGATAAGGCACACCCGGCAGCAGGTGATGCAGCGCGTGATAGCGCAGACCCACCGGCGCCCACAATTCGGGCAGCAGCCCCGGCGGCGGGACGTTGACGCTGTCGAGGAACTGGCCGGTCACGGTCAGTACGTCGCCGTCATTTTCCCACAGATGCGCGACGAGGGTGCGGATCTGGTTGAGCACAAGCGTCGCCGACGCAATCGCGCCGAAGATGAGCAGCGCGCGGAGCGGCACCCAGCCGAAAACGCCAGCGGCAATCAGCAGGCTCGACCACGCCCAGGCGCCGCCCTCCTGCCATGCCCATTGCCGACGGAACTCGCCTTCGGGCGGCTTGCGGCGGAACAGCGGGTTGATGATCATCCCCGAATAGCGTTCGACGACGATCCGGCGCAGCGGCGGGATCAGGAACGACAGCGGGGTGAGCACGGCATAGCGAAAGACCAGCGCGACCGGCGCGAACGCGGCTGCGACGACGAACAAGGGCACCGTCCACGGCTTCATCAGCGCGAGCGGCAGATATTCGGGATCCTCGACCGTGCCATATTTGGTACGGTTGTGGTGCAGGCTGTGGATGCCCTCATACATGAAGGACGGGATCAGCATCGGCACGCCGACAAGGATGTTCCAGCCAAGACGGAAGCCCGGCAGCGCATTTTTTCGGATATGCGTCAGCTCGTGAATGAAGCTGCCCGCGCGATACAGCGCGATCACCGAAATCGCCGCGGCGACCAACATCCACGCCGTGGAGGGGGCGAGAATCGCGGCCGCGATACCGGCATAGCCGACGAAAGCCGAGGCGAGCATATCGGTCCAATAGATACGCGCGTTCGGCTGCACGAGATCGCGCGTCAGCTCCGAGGCCGCGCGGATCATCGCCATGTCGTCGGCAATCGCCGACTTGGGCACTTTCGTCGCCGACGTCACGAACGGGGTCGCGATCCGATCGGCAGGAGGATTGATCGTCGTCATAGCGGGTCCAAAACCATATTTTCGTGGCAGCAAAATGGCCGAATGCGGGTCGCCAGCGCCATTTCTATGCCGTAATGCGTCGCCACAAAATATAGGATGCCCTTTTCAGGAAACCAGTATGAGCGGACATAGCGACGGCCCGATCACCATCCACCCGGTCAAGGACAAGGCCGATCTGCGCGAGTTCGTCGAGCTTGCCTATCGGCTCAATCGCGGTGATCCGTCGTGGGTTCCGCCGCTGAAGGGCGAAGTGTACGGCCTGCTCACTCCGGGCAAGAATCCGTGGTTCGAACATGGCAAGGCGCAGTTCTTCCTCGCGCGGCAGGGTGGCCGCACGATCGGCCGCATCTCGGCGCATATCGACGAACTGGCGCTGGCGCAGCCGGCCGAACAGGGCATGGGCCCCGGAACCGGCAATTGGGGCCTGCTCGAAGCCGAAGATGAAGCCACCGCGCAGGCGCTGCTGGCTACCGCCGAGGATTGGCTGCGCACCCAGGGCATGCACCGCGCGCTGGGCCCACTGTCGATTTCGATCTGGGACGAACCCGGCCTGCTGATCGAGGGGTTCGACAACCGGCCGACGGTGATGATGGGGCACAACAGCCCGCTCTATCGGGCATGGATCGAGGGCGCGGGCTATCGCCGGGTCAAGCAGCTGCTGAACTATGACGTCGCGATTGCCGACGGGTTCCCGCCCCTCGTCAATCGCATCGTCGCGGCCGGCGAAAAAAATGCCCGCATTCGCATCCGCAAGGTCGACAAGCGCCGTTTCGCTGCCGAAGCGAAACTGATCATGGGGCTGCTCAACGATGCCTGGTCGGACAATTGGGGCTTTGTCCCGCTGACCGACAGCGAGATCGCCTATGTCGGCAAAAAGCTGAAAGACATCGTGTTCGAGGATCTGATCCGCGTCGCCGAAGTCGATGGCGAACCGGTCGCCTTCATGATCGTGCTGCCCAACATCAACCAGCTGCTGATCGACATGGACGGCTCGTTGCTTCCCTTCAACTGGGCGCGGCTGCTGTGGTGGCTACGCAAGCCGCAGAGCCACATCCTGCGCGTGCCGTTGATGGGTGTCGCGAAAAAGCTGCAGAACAGCCGCATGGCGAGCACGCTTGCCTTCATGATGATCGAATATATCCGCCGCGACGCGGTGCGCGATTATGGCACCCAGCGCGGCGATATCGGCTGGGTGCTCGACGACAATCAGGGGATGAACGCCGTCGCCGACGCGATCGAGGCCAAGGTTAACCGCGTGTACCAGATTTACGACAAATCGCTCTGACGCCGGGACAGATTTGCGACAAATGACGACCATCGTGCGTTTGGGGCGCGGAAAGGTTTGTCATGGCAGTCCAATATCTTGCCGCCCACCGCTTCGGTCTCGGCCGCCGGTTCGACGATCCCGCGATCGGTGACCCGAGGGCCTGGCTGACGCGCCAGATCGACGATTACGATCCCGCCCCGCCCGCGCTCGCTGGCCTTGCCGGACGCGCGGCGATCGCTAATGCCTATGCCGAATATCGCGATGAGCGGCAGGCGATGCGCCGCGAGGCGAACGATGTGGCGCAGATGAACGATGGCGAAGCGTCGATGCCCCAGGAGCTTCGCCGCATGTCGCGCGCGGGTTTCCGGCGCCACTATGCCGAGGCCGTGGGCGCGCGCCTCGCCGCAGCGATCGCGACACCGACGCCTTTCCCCGAACGGCTTGTCCATTTCTGGTCCAATCATTTCGCGGTGTCGGCGGACAAGCAGACCGTCGTCGGCTTTGCGGGCAATTACGAGAATCAGGCGATCCGCCCGCATATCATGGGCAAATTTTCCGACCTGCTGGTCGCCGCGATCCGTCATCCCGCGATGCTTCTCTATCTCGACCAGGCGCAAAGCTTTGGCCCCGACAGCCCCTTCGCGACACGCATCCGTAATCGCGGCAACCGGCAGGCGCCGGGGCTGAACGAGAATCTCGCACGCGAAATCATGGAATTGCACACGCTCGGCGTGCGCACGGGCTATACGCAGGCCGATGTGACGAGCTTTGCGAAGGCGCTCACCGGCCTGACCGTGGCGGGCCTTGGGCGCGGCGCGGGCCAGCGGCTGATGCCCGCCGACGCAGAACCCGGCGAGACATTGTTCGTCGAGCGGCTGCACCAGCCGGGCGCGCAGACGATCCTCGGCAAAAGCTACAACCAGCCCGGCGGCCGTCAGGCCGAAGCCGTGCTTCGCGACCTCGCCGTCCATCCCGCGACCGCGCAACATATCGCGACCAAGCTGGCGCGACACTTCACCAGCGACGATCCGCCCGCCCCGCTTGTCGACCGGCTGTCGGCAGACTTCCTCAAGACCGGCGGCGATCTTCCGTCGCTCTATCGCACGCTTGTCGCTTCGCCGGAGCCATGGGTGGTCGCCCCCGCAATGTTCAAATCCCCTTGGGACTGGACTGTGTCGATGCTGCGCGTGCTGAAAACTCCGGGGCTCGGCGAGCGGCAGAATATCGCCGCGATGTTCGCCCAACTCGGCCAGCCGATGTGGCGCCCGGGATCGCCCAAGGGCTATGACGATGTGGTCGCAACCTGGGCCGGATCGGCAGCGCTGATGCAGCGCGTCGAACTCGCGAGCCGCATCGCGGGACGGATCGGCGACCGCGCAGATGCCCGCGCCCTCGCCCCGCTTGTTCTAGCCGACGCACTCACCCCCGAAACCGCCCAAGCGATCGCGCGCGCCGACAGCCCCGGACAGGGGCTCGCGATGCTGTTCGCCAGCCCTGCTTTCCTGCGGAGATAGATGATGATCCTCTCACGCCGTTCGATCGTCCTGTCTGGGATTGCCGTCACAGCCACGGGCGCGCTGCCCAGCTTTGCCTATGCCGCCGCAGGCACGCCAAAGCGCCTCGTCTTCATCATCCAGCGCGGCGCCGCCGATGGTCTCGCCACCGTTGCGCCCACCGGCGACCCTGCCTTTGCCGCAGCGCGCCGCGCGATGGCGGACGAAACTGCCGCCGGCGCGAAGCTCGACGGCATGTTCACGCTGCACCCGGCGCTCGCGACGACAGCTGGCCTCTACACCGGCAAGCAGGCGCATTTCGCACACGCCGTCGCTACCGCCTATCGGGATCGTTCGCATTTCGACGGGCAGAATATGCTCGAGGGCGGCGGATCGCGGCCCTATGGACGTGATGATGGCTGGGTCGGTCGGCTCCTCACTCTGCTTCCCGCCGCCGAACGCGACGCCATTGCCATCGCCCCAGCGGTGCCGCTCGCGCTTCGCGGATCCGTACAGGTCGGCACCTATGCGCCGAGCCGCCTGCCGCAGGCCGACGCCGACCTGATCGCGCGGCTGACTGCGCTCTATCAGGACGATCCCCTCCTTCATCCACTCTGGGACAGCGCGATCAAGACGCAGGAACTCGCGGGCGACATCGGCGGCAACAACGGCCGCAACGGCGCCGACCTTGGCAAGCTCGCAGCGTCGCTGATGCTGCCCGTCGACGGCGCGCGGGTGATGATGGTCGAAACGGGCGGCTGGGACACGCACAGCGGCCAGCGCGGACGGCTCGCGGCGCAATTGCGCGGGCTCGACCAGCTCGTCGGTGCGCTCCAGACGGGGCTCGGTCCCGCATGGAACGACACGCTGGTCATCGTCGCGACCGAATTCGGCCGCACGGTCGAGGTCAACGGCACCGGCGGCACCGACCATGGCACCGCATCGACCGCGATGCTGCTCGGCGGCGGATTGAGCGACGGCGGCAAGGTGTCGGCCGACTGGCCCGGCCTCGGCACCGCCGCGCGCTACGAAGGCCGCGACCTCAAGCCGACGCGCAGCCTCGAAAGCGTGATCGCAGGCGCGGTGGCGCATCATTATGCGCTCGACCTGACGCGGGTGATGTCGACGCTGTATCCCGACGCTTAGTCGAGGATCGCCCAGGTCGGCGCATGGTCGCTGGCCTTTTCACGGCCGCGATGATCCTTGTCGACGCCCGCGTCGACAAGCCGGTCGGCGAGCGCGGGGCTGAGCAGCAGATGGTCGATGCGGAACCCATGGTCGCGCTGCCAGCCGCCGGCCTGATAATCCCAGAAGGTCCAGACCCCGCCCGCCGGATGGCGGCTGCGGATCGCGTCGGTCCAGCCGTCGCCGAGCAGGCGGAACCATGCGTCGCGCGATTCGGGCTGCATCAGCGCGTCGGTCGCCATGACGCGCGGATCCCACACATCATCGTCGTGCGGGATGACATTATAGTCACCGGTCAGGATCGTCGGAATTTCGGAGGCGAGGAGGAATTTCGCGCGCTCGCGCAACCGTGCCATCCACCGCAACTTGTAATCGAATTTCGGTCCGGGCTGCGGATTGCCGTTGGGAAGATAGATCGACGCGACGCGCAGGCCATGGACGTCGGCCTCCAGATAGCGTGACTGCTCGTCTTCGGGTTCGCCGGCGAGACCGCTCTGCGTTTCCACCGGCTGGGTGCCCTTCGCGAGGATCGCGACGCCGTTGAAGCCCTTTTGACCATGATAGAGAAAGCCGTAACCCGCCGCCTCGATCTCCTTCGTCGGCATCGTCTCGTCGCTCGATTTCAGTTCCTGCAGGCAGGCGATATCGGGCTGCGTTTCCTCGAGCCATTCGACGAGGCGCGGCAAACGGGCCTTAATCCCATTGATATTGAAGGTCGCGATTTTCATGGGCTCGCTATGCCAGCAAGCGCGCCGCTGTGAAAGGCGTCAGATCGAGAAGCTCGATCCGCAACCGCAGCCCGAGGCCGCGTTGGGATTTTCGACCTTGAACGACGATCCGCCGAGCGAATCGACGAAGTCGACGATGCACCCGCGCACCAGATCGATGCTGATGGGGTCGACAACCAGCTTCACCCCGTCGGTTTCGGTGACGATGTCATCGGCATCGATTCCTTCGGCGAGGCCGAAGCGGTAAGTGAAGCCCGAACAGCCGCCGCCATCGACCGCGAGGCGGAGCGCGGCCTCAGCCTCTCCCTTGCGGGTCGCGATCCAGCGGACGCGCGCTGCGGCGGCGGGCGAGAGGGTGATTTCGGAAAGCTGCGTGGCCATGAGCGCTAGATAGGGACCTTATGCACAAATAAAAAGGGCGCCTCGACGGTTGACCCGCCTGGCGCCCCTCCTCTCCGACCCAGGAAAGCTTGTTATTCGGGACCGCCCATCGCGACATTCTTGCCGGTGATGGCGGCGATCGCCATCTGGTCCGAGCGAACGAACGGCATCGGGTTGACCGGAGCGCCTTCGATGCGGACTTCATAATGGAGGTGGTTGCCGGTCGAACGACCGGTCGAACCGACGTAACCGAGGACTTGGCCCTTCTTCACCGACTGGCCCGGGGTCACGATGTACGATGACATATGACCATAGCGCGTCTGGATCGCGTTGCCATGCTCGACTTCGACATAATTGCCATAGCCGCCGAGACGCTGGGCGCGGCCGACGATGCCATCGGCGGTCGCATAAATCGGGGTGCCGTGCGGTGCCGGAATGTCGATGCCATTGTGGCGGGCGACCTTGCCGGTGACGGGGTGGACGCGCATGCCGTACGACGACGACAGCGACATCTGGTCGATCGGGCGGCGCGACGGAACGGCAACACCGATCGAGGCGGTCAGGCCGGTGTCGAGGCGCTTCCACGCTTGGAAGATTGCGCGGGCTTCGCTGTCCTCGCCGACCGACGGAACGCCAGCGGTGAAGCTGTCATCATCGGGTTCGTCGGGCGTGACAATACCAGCGTCGGCACTGGTTTCGGCAGCGTGGGCGGCCGGTGTGGCCAGTCCGAAACATGCTGCCGCGCAGAATATTGCGACTTGGTGCAACTTCTGCGCCAGAAGAGTGTTTATCAAAACTACGACCCCGCGTTTGCCATGTCGCCAAAGTCCGTAGAATGGGCCTTGGCGCCGGTGTTTCTTGGTTTGGATGATTGCTCATCCCCCGCGGAAGCCTGTGTGCTGTTCCAATCCTTACGAAGCAATAACGGCGTAGAATTCTTGCGTTAAACCGGCGTCGTGGCGCGCCGAGTCGTTGAACGGAGGCTTCAGACTGCCCCGAAAGCGCGACTTCACCAGCGCGTGCCACGTTTCGACGACGTTGAATCCCATTTCATCGCACTTTTGCCGAAACCAGACTGTGCCAGCGGTCACATGGCGGATTTCATCGTTGTAAATACGCGATAAAATATTCGCCGACGTCTCATCCCCCGCCGCACGGAAGCGCTCGACCGTTGACGGCGTGACGTCAAGTCCGCGCGCCTCGAGCACCATTGGCACGATCGCAAGCCGCGCCAGTACATCGTCTGCGGTGGATTCGGCCGATTCCCACAATCCGGCGTGCGCTGGGAGCGCGCCATAATGGCTGCCGAGCTGCCGAAGTCGCCGGTCGAGCAATGCGAAATGCATCGCCTCGTCGGCAGCCACGGCGATCCAGTCGTCGACGAACCGACGCGGGAATTCGCCGCCGAACCGCCCGACCAGATCGACAGCCAGGTCGATCGCGACGAACTCGATATGCGCGAGCGCATGAAGCAACGCGACGCGCCCACGCTCGGACCCGCCCCTGCCGCGCTTCGGCATCCGGTTCGGCGGGAGCAGTTCTGGCGTTGCCGGCCATGCGGGTTGGTCCGGCATCGGCGTATCGCAGCGATGCGCGAGTCGGCCCTGCCGCCACGCCCGTGCCAGGCTGCGCGCCGCGCGGCGCTTGTCGTGCGGGTCCGGCGTCAGCAGGACCGCGCGCGCGGCTTCGCCCAGCGACTGCATCAAAGGGCCTTTGCGGCCTCCAGCACGGCGTCGGCATGACCCTTCACACGCACCTTGCGCCACTCCTTCGCCAGCTTTCCTTCACGGTCGAAGAGAAAAGTCGAGCGTTCGATCCCCATATAGCTGCGACCGTAATTCTGTTTTTCCACCCAGGTACCGAACGCTTCGCAGGCGGTGCCATCTTCGTCGGAAGCGAGGCGGACGGTGAGGCCGTATTTGTCACGAAACTTGCAGAGTTTCGCCGGTGCATCGCGCGATACCGCAAAGACCTGCGCGTTCAGATGCGCGAATTCGGGCGCAAGGCGCGTGAAATCCTGCGCCTCGGTCGTGCAGCCGGGCGTGTCGGCCTTGGGATAGAAATAGACGACCAGCGGCGCGCCCTTCATCGCGGCGAGGTCGATCGTAGCACCATCGGCGTCGAGCAGCTTCACGGCGGGAACGCCATCTCCGATTGCGAGGGTCACGGCTTTGTCTCCTGCTTTGCGGGGCGAATCGATGCCCACCAATTCGCGATCTCCTGCCGCACGGCGTCGTGCGCGGCAAGCAGTTGCGGCCAGCCGGGCTCACCGCACTGGCTCGCGACGAGCTGGCGCGCGGCGGCGGTCGGCGGTTCGCCTTCGGGTGCGGTCAGGCGCAGCATCACCAGCATCCGCGCAAGCAGGCCGTGCGCCTCGATCACTTCGGGCGGAACGAGCGCTACCGCCTTCATGCAGCCAAGCGCCGACGAAATATTCGGGTCATGGCATTGCCCGCTGACGAGCTGCGTCACCTGCATCGCGAATTCGAGGTCGACGAGCCCGCCGGGTCCGCCCTTGATGTCGAGCGGCCCCTGTGGCGGCTTGTGCGCCGAAATCTTCTCGCGCATTTCGGCAGCGTCGGCCGCGAGCTTCACAGGATCGCGCGGGGCGGCGAGCAATTCGTCGATAATGCGCTGCACCTCGCCCTTTGCTGCGTCGGAACCATAGACCGGCCGCGCGCGGAGCAGCGCCATATGCTCCCACGTCCAGGCTTCCTCGCGCTGATACCGTTCGAAGCTGTCGACCGTCACGACAAGCGGTCCCTGCGCGCCCTGCGGGCGCAGCCGCGTGTCGACATCGTAGAGCTTGCCCGCCGCGGTCGGCACCGACATCGCGCCGGTCACGCGCTGTGCAAGCCGGTTGTAATAGGTGGTCGCGCCGAGCGGACGCGGCCCGTCGGATTCGGCGAGATGGTCGCCGGTGAAAAGATAGATGAGATCAAGGTCCGACGCATGCGTCAGCGCGCGGCCCCCGAGGCGCCCGAGCGCGAGCACGACAAGTTCGCTATTTGGGATGCGGCCATGCGCCGCGACGAATTCGGCAACCGTTGCGTCGGCGAGCACTTGCAGCGCCGCTTCGGCGAGTTCGGAATAGCCGCATGCAATCACGAGCGGATCGGTCGCCCCCGCGACAAGCTGCGCGCCATAGGCGAAGCGCCGTTCACCGACATGGTCGCGGACGCGGTCGAGCAACCGCTCATAATCGAGCACCGCGAGCCCCGGCCCCCATTCGGCGGCGAGCTGTTCCTTATTTGCGGGCGCATCGAAAGCGCGCTGGTCGATCAGCCCCTCGATCAGCTCGACCCGCGTCCCGAGCGCATCGGCGAGCGTTGGCGCGAGCGACAAGATCCGCGTCGCGATCCGCGCCAGTGCCGGCTGCGCCGCGAGCAGGTGAAAGAAATTGATGGCGCTCGGCAGCCCGGCAACGAGCTTGTCGAAGCGCGTCAGCGTCGCTTGCGGATCTGGTGCCGCGCCGAGCGCCTTGACCAGCTCGGGCAGCATCGTCTCAAGCGCATCGAGCGCGGCGGGGCTGCGCAGCGCACGCAACTTGCCACCGCGCCATTCGGCGATCGTGCGGAGCGCCGCGTCGGGCGGATCGAACCCCGCCGCGGCCAGTTGCACCGCAAGACCATCCTCGTCGCGCGGCAGTCCGGTCGTCACTGCGCGTTCGGCGACGAGCCGGTCGTAACAATTTCCGACGTCGGCGACGACGGGTTCGAGCACCGCAAGCAGCCCCGCACCATCGGCTTCGCCATCGAGCCGCGCGACGCAGTCGAGTGCGGTCTCCTGCGTTGGCAGGCTGTGCGTCTGCTGGTCCTCGATCATCTGCAGACGGTGCTCGATCCGGCGCAGCGTCGCGTAATGGCCCGACAGGCGGGCCGCGATCTCGGGCTCGATCCGCCCTGCGGTCGCAAGCGCCGCGAGCGCATCGGCCGTCGCGGGCACGCGCAGCGAAGGATCGCGCCCGCCATAGATGAGTTGATGGACCTGCGCGAAAAATTCGATCTCGCGGATGCCGCCGCGCCCGCGCTTCAGGTCGAACCCCGGCCCGAACGCCTGCCCCTGTGCGAAATGGTCGCGGATCCGATCGCTCATCGCGCCGATTTCCTTGAGCTGCCGGAAATCGAGGCTGCGGCGCCAGATGAAGGGCTGGATCGCCGACAGGAACTGTTCGCCAAGCGCGCGGTCCCCCGCAGACGCGCGGCTACGGATGAAGGCCGCCTGCTCCCAAGCTAGCGCCTCCGATTCATAATAGGAGATCGCCGCATCGACGGGCAGCACGATCGGCGTCACCTCGGGATGCGGACGCAGCCGCAGGTCGACGCGCAGCACATGCCCATCGCCGGTCCGCGCCGACAATATTTCGGTCATCCGCCGCGCGATCCGCACCGCCGCCTCGCCGGGATCGTCGCGCGACCGGCGCGGCAGGGTTTCGGGATCGAAGATCAGGATCGGGTCGATGTCCGACGAGTAATTGAGCTCGTGGCTGCCGAGCTTGCCCAGCGCGATTACCGCAAGCCCGCGCGGCTCCTCGTCGGGCACCCGCTCGGCAAAGGCCGCCGCGAGCGCGGCATCGCACGCCTGATCGGCGAAATCCGACAGGAGCCGCGTCGTCGTCGCGACATCATGCTCGCCCGACAAATCGCCAAGTGCAAGGAGCAGCGCCAGCCGCCCGCGCCACTGGCGCAGCGTCCGCATGATATCGTCGCCCGCCGACGGCGGCGTGATGGCCGCCAATGCCACGTCCGTACCGTCGCGCAGATAACGGGCGACGTCATCGGGATTGAGATCGGCAAGCCGTGCAAGGAAGGGCGCGTGCGCTGTCAGGCGGTCGAGTGCCGACTGGCGGCTGGAAGCATCGAGGATAGCCATCGCCCCGCCCTATCACCCGCGACGCGGCGCGTGACAAGGGCGGGCGGAAACGGTTCAGGCCGGGATCGTGCTTTCGTCGAAGAACAGCACCTGCGAAATGGCGGCGCGCAACGTCGCGGGCTGGTACGGCTTGGTGAGCAGGAATGCGGGCTCCGGCCGGTCGCCGGTCAGCAACCGTTCGGGAAAAGCGGTGATGAAGATGACCGGCACCTTGAGGTCGGTCAGAATTTCCTGCACCGCCTCGATTCCCGAACTGTTGTCGGCGAGCTGAATATCGGCGAGCACAAGGCCGGGCTGGTGCTTCTGCGCCTCGTCGACCGCTTCGCGGTGCGTCGTCGCGACGCCGACGACATCGTGGCCCAGTTCGCGAACAATCATTTCGATATCCATCGCGATGATCGGTTCATCCTCGATGATCAAAATGCGTGCGCGGGTCTGGCGATCGATCTCGTCGGTTGCATCGGCGATCAGGCCGCGCACCGCCTCGGCATCGCGGCCTATGATGCGGCCGGTATCTTCGACGCTAAAACCCTCGACGGCGGTAAGAAGCAAAGCCTGCCGCGCGAGCGACGGAATGCGGCGCAGGCGGGCGTCGGCGATCGCGATGTCGCTCGACGGTGCTTCGCCACCCGCCGCCTGCTCGGTCATCAGGCCGAAATTGTCGTGGACCATCCGGTACAGCTGGATGCGGAGGTCGGCGCCGACATCGACTGCGCCGGGGTTCGCGACCAATGTCTCGAGCAACCGCGCGACCAACGCGTCACCGCTTGGCTGGCTACCAGAGATGGATCGGCCATACCGCCGCAGATAGGGAAGATGCGGCGCAACCGACTGACCCAATGACATATTTTACCTCCTGATAGCCCGCATAAACATCGATGGACGCGTCCGAAAAAGGGACAGCGCTCTCCACTTTCCCGGCATCATCCAATATATTTCGTCGATAGGGAACGATTTAGCGCGAAAATAGTTTCATCGCGAAGGAACAAACGCGCCATTGCTCTTTGGTGTATGCGCGGTTAGCAAAAGGCCCCATGTCCAGCGGATGCTTCGATAATGTCGTCTAAAACCGGTTCGCCGCGCAGCGAGACCTCCGGAAAGGACGCGGATAAAAAACCTTCCGCCAAGGGGCAGGACGTCAACGGCGCCCTGCGCCGCGCGTATGAATCCACCGTCGACGAAGATATTCCCCAGTCGCTGCTCGATCTGCTCGGCAAGCTCGACTGACTCAGCTTCCCTTTGACTCGCGCTTGTAGCGCGCGTTGAAATCGCTCTGGAACGCGGCGAACGCACCCGCGCCGATTGCCACGCGCATATCCTGCATCAGATCCTGATAATAATGCAGATTATGCTGCGTCATCAGCATCGCGCCCAGCATTTCGTTCGAGCGGACGAGATGGTGCAGATAGGCGCGCGACCAGGTGGTGCATACCGGGCAGCGGCAATCGGCATCGAGCGGCCCCTGGTCTTCGGAGAATTTGGCGTTGCGAATATTGATCGGTCCATCGCGGGTGAACGCCTGACCATTGCGCCCCGACCGCGTCGGCAACACGCAATCGAACATATCGACGCCGCGCGCGACCGCGCCAACAAGGTCATCGGGTTTGCCCACGCCCATCAGATAGCGCGGCCTGTCGGCGGGCAGCTGCGCGGGCGCATAGTCGAGCACCCCGAACATCGCTTCCTGCCCTTCGCCAACGGCAAGTCCGCCGATCGCATAGCCGTCGAACCCGATGTCGGTCAGCGCCGCCGCCGAACGCGCGCGCAGCTTCTCGTCGAGCGAGCCCTGCTGTATGCCGAACAGCGCAGAGCGCGAGGCATGTTCCTCCCCGGAATCGAAGCCCGCGCGGCTGCGCGCCGCCCAGCGCATCGACCGCTCCATGCTCGCCTCGGCGCGCTTGGCGTCGACACCATTCGGCGGGCATTCGTCGAACGCCATCACGATGTCGCTGCCGAGCAGGCGCTGGATCTCCATCGAGCGTTCGGGCGTCAGCATGTGGCGCGATCCGTCGAGGTGGCTTTTGAACGCGACGCCTTCCTCGCTCTGTTTGGTCAGCGCAGACAGGCTCATAACCTGATAACCGCCGCTGTCGGTCAGGATCGGTCGATCCCAGCCCATGAATTTATGGAGCCCGCCAAGCCGCGCCATGCGCTCGGCGGTCGGTCGCAGCATCAGATGATAGGTGTTGCCAAGGATGATGTCGGCGCCCGTCCCTCGCACTTCGGCGGGGCGCATCGCTTTCACCGTTGCGGCGGTGCCGACAGGCATGAAGGCCGGCGTGCGGATTTCTCCACGCTGCATCCGGATCGTTCCCGTGCGCGCCGCGCCGTCGGTCGCGGCGATGGAAAAGGTGAATCTGTCGCTCATGGCGCGCGCCTATGACGGCGCGGGCGCCAAAAGTCGAGCCGGCCGGTCAGGCCTTGGCATGCTCGCTCGACGGCTCCTCCTCTGCCGCCTTCGCCTTTTCCTTCGGCTTCTGCTTTTCGAATATCTTGATGAGCTCGCGTTTCTTCGCGTCCGACAGTCCCTTTTCAGCCTCGGGGAACATCTCTTCCTCCTCCTCGTCGATATGGTGGAGGTAGCGTTCCTTCATCGTGCGGAATCGCGTGAGCCAGCCGGTCGAGGAAAAATCCATCTCGTACAGCTCGGTCAGGAAATCCTCGATTTCCTTATGCTCGGCAACGCTATGCTGCGCCTCGTCGCGCAAATCGGGATTGGCGAGCATTGTCGCATAGAGCGACATCTCTTCGGACGCGGCATGCGCAGTCACCTCGACGCGAAACGTCTCGAACAGGTAACGGCGCTCGTCGCTATCGCCTTGGGTCGCGTCGATCCGGTCGAGAAGCTCGCGGTGCCGGTCGTGATCGGCCTTCAGTCGCGCAAAGATTTTGGTCTCGGTCATGTTCGTCTCCGTCCATTGGCGGTCGGAGAGGAAACGATTCAACGAAGCGGCGGTTCCGGCCTCAAGCCGCTTTCCAGTCGCTCGTCGTCGTAAACGACGGCAGCGCCAATGCCGAAGTGGACTGGGTCGCCGCCGCGATCAGATAGGGTGAAACGCGGTGACGCGTACAAAGCCCGCCATTGCCGTCGCTGACCATC
Organism: Sphingopyxis sp. YR583; assembly: GCF_900108295.1. Taxonomy (NCBI): domain Bacteria; kingdom Pseudomonadati; phylum Pseudomonadota; class Alphaproteobacteria; order Sphingomonadales; family Sphingopyxidaceae; genus Sphingopyxis; species Sphingopyxis sp. YR583. The sequence continues at coordinate 895,233 of NZ_FNWK01000001.1, forward strand.
GTCTGCTCGAATTCAACGCCCTGCTGATGCTTCATCGAACGGCGGACCGTTGCGGTGACGAGCTGCCCCTCACCGAAATCGATCACAAAACGCGTGCCGACGGGCACGTCGAGCAGGCCCTCGATAAAGGCACCCGTGGTCGACAGGTTACGGATCACGACGGCATAACGATGATTGTCGTGGATCGCGCCCACTTTGCGGAACAGCGAGAAACGGTCGTTGCGCTGGCGCGCGGGGCCATCCGGCTTGATCGTCCACGTCCCCTCGGCATGTTCGAGCAACTCGGCCTGTGGCACCGCCTTGCTGTAAACATAGCCTTGGACATGGCTGACGTTCAGCTTGCGGATGAGTTCGAGCTGGTCGAGCGATTCAATGCCTTCGGCGGTCGTCTCCATTTCCAGCGCCTCGGCAAGTGCGACGATCGCGGCAATGATCGCGGCATTGCGCGATCCGGGAATCGTCGCGTCGCGGACAAAGCTCTGATCGATCTTGATCTTGTCGAACGGCGCCGATTGCAGATAGGCGAGTGAGGAATAGCCGGTACCGAAATCGTCGAGTGCCAGACGAACCCCCAGCGCCTTCAGCGCCTTGAACATCCGCGCTGTTTCGGCCGTGTCACCCAGGAAGACGCTTTCGGTTATTTCGAGTTCGAGCCGGTCCGGCGAGAGGCCGGTCGCGGCAAGCGCCTTGGCAACCGCTTTCGACAATTCCTCGTTGGCGAACTGGATCGGCGAGACGTTGACCGCTACCCGCATGTCACCCGGCCAACTCGCCGCATCTTCGCACGCCGTCCGCAGCACCCACTCGCCGATCTTCCAGATCAGCCCGGCTTCCTCGGCGATCGGAATGAAGACCGCTGGAGAGATCACACCGCGGTCGGGGTGGGTCCAGCGGATCAGCGCCTCGACCCCGCTCACCATGTTCGATTTGGCATTGACGACCGGCTGATAAATCAGCGCCATCTCGTTCCGTGTCAGCGCGTCGCGCAGATCATCCTCGAGCGCGCGACGATCTTCGGCCGCGGTGTGGAGGTCGCTCGAATAAAAGCTGAACCGCCCGCGGCCGTTCCCCTTGGCCGCATAGAGCGCGAGGTCGGCGTTGCGGACCAGTTCGTCTCCGCTCAAGCCGTCGAAGGGCGCGATCGCGATCCCCACCGAAGCGCCGATGATGCAGCGACTGCCCTCGACGGAATATGGCTGCGACAGGCTCGCGATGATATCCGCGGCCATGTCGCCCAGCTTGCCGCGATCCTCGATGTCGGGAAGGATGATCTGGAATTCGTCGCCGCCAAGGCGGCTGACCATCTCCTTGTCGCCGACGATCTTGAGCAGGCGTTCGGCGACCTGCTTCAACAGCGCGTCGCCCGCAGGATGGCCGAGCGTATCGTTGACCTGCTTGAACCGATCGAGGTCGAGCAGCATGATCGCGCAGGACCGTTGCTGCTGCGCAAAGGCCGCCAGCGTCTTGTCGAGCTTTTTCGAGATGTTGAACCGGTTGGCGAGCCCGGTCAGCGAGTCATATAGCGCCAGACGCGACGCGTCTTCGGCCGAGCGGCGCTGCGCGGTCACGTCGGTTCCGCTGCCGCGATAGCCGCTGAAATTGCCGCCGCCGTCGAACTGCGGCCGGCCCGATATCGCCCACCAGCGATCGTCGCCTTCGAAAGCGCTGCGCAGCGGCAAATCGTCGAACTTCGATTGCTTCGTCAGCAGGAAAGGCAGTGTCCGCTGGCGCTCGCCATGGCTGTCGACGGGCAGGAAAAGGTCGGTAAAGGCGGTACCGAGCAACGCGCCTGTCGTGCGCCCCATCAATCGCGCTACCGAATCGGTGATATAGGTCAACCGCCCCTTGTCGTCGGTCGACCAGAACCACCCCTGCCCGCTTTCCTCATAATTCTGGAGCAGCAGCAGCGCCTCTTGGGTATCCAGGCTTGCCGAAATATCGCTGCGCGCTTTTCCGGTGCGGGCGCCTAGCAGGCGGAAAAAACCGCGCGCGCTTTCGCTCGCCTCGTCCTTCGCTTGCTCGTCGGAATTAATCCGCGATGGCCCGTCCATTAAACCAACTCTTCACCTGATCCCCACACCCCGGCCGCTATGCAGGCAAGGCATTGCGATAGAGTAAATATCTAAGGGTTTTCCGGAAACGGTTTCATTTGAGTGGGTTGTCGCTATCTCACCTCTGCGATGCAGGATGGGCGTCGTGACTTTTAGCACCCCTCCCCTATTAACCTTTTCGCGAAGCCAAAAGTTAATGTTAGCCTCGCGATGGGTGTGCGCATGGCGATGACTGTGTATCTGAACAATACCCCTCGAGCGGCCGAAAGCGGCCGTGCATCGCGACGGCAATTGCGGCTTCCGCTTCACGGATCGAAAGCGACGGGCGCCGAGATCGAGGCACTTGTTCACAATATTTCCGCGACAGGCTTGCTCGTTGAAAGCCAAGTGTCGCTCGAAATCGGCGAAATCATCGAGGTCAATCTGCCGCACAGCGGCAAAACCGCCACGCGAGTGATCTGGACCAGCGGCGACCTTGCCGGATGCCGGTTCGAAATGCCGATCTCGCCAGCGACGCTCAGCGCTGCGCAGCTACGCAGCGTGGTGAGGCCGGACGCAGTCGTGCCCGACGACCAACCCGCCCCCGGCGCTGAAAGCTTTGGCCTCCGCCTGCAGCGACTGCGAACGGCACGGGAATTGACGCAGGGACAGCTCGCCCTCCGGCTCGGAGTCAGCGAGCCGTCGATTTCCGCATGGGAACTTGACAAGGCACGGCCCAAGGCCGGCCGGATGGAAGCTCTGTCGGTCGCGCTCGGCGTTGAAATCGCTGAACTTCTCGGCGTCGGGGAGGCCGAAAATCTGAACGCGCTGGTCGAGCGGGCCAAGGCGCAAATCGCCAGGGCCGCTGGCGTCAGCCCCGACAAGATCCGGTTCACGATCGAAATGTGACCTTGACCCTCGCGCAACACAAAACCCTCCGGAATCGCCGGAGGGTTTGTGCTTGCCGTCATCCGGCCGTCGTCAGGTCGGAATGATCGTCAGCTCGAAGCGATCGGTGTCGAAACCCTCTTCGCCCGGAACCGCGGCGATCGGCCGCTCCCTGATCCGCGGACCCGTCGCGCGGCTGAGCACGGCGTGACCCGATCCGTTAAGAATGATCTCGTCATTTCCGGCGATGATCCGGGTGCCTTCCAGCGAACCGGGGGCATAGTTGATGACAAGATCATAGCCCGTCGGCGCGTTGCAATATTCGCGGAAGCTGCCGAGCGACACGGCATTGCCGTTAATCGCGCCGAACCCCGTCGCCTGATGCTGGACCGTGCAATGCACCGGAACCGTCAGACTGAGATTGAAACCGAACGTCGCCGCCATGGCGGTCGTCGGTGCCGCCACGAGCACGAAGCTCGCAACGCCGAGCGAGAATTTCTGAATCATCCGCCAAACCTTTCCGCCTGTAGGCCGAAGCTGTTGGATGATTGTTTAGGCTCGCAAATCTAACATTCAGTTAAGGCAGCGCGCCGGAATCCGGCTCAAGAGTCGCGATCGAAGTGGGTGCGTATCAGCGCGCGGTGACCGAAATCGAGATGACGTCGCTGTACGTTCCGGCGCGCCGATCGGAGGTGTCGCCGATCACGAACTGGATGGGGAGCGAGTCACGACGATAACCGCTGCCGGTCGGTCCCGAAACACGGCCGGCGCCCGACAGATTGACCGAGGTGCCACCCACCGCAACAGAATAGGGGACCGTCCAATCGCTTGCGCCAAGACGCAGCTTGCCCGAATTCGCCGACGTCACCTGCAGATCATATTGGCCCGTGCTGTTTACACGCAGGTGCAGCGGTACCGGCGCAACCCCGGGGCGCAGCTCGCCCAGATCGACAACGGCGTGGCCGTCGGCCATCGAATATGCGCCCGACAGTCCCATGCGGGCCGAGGGCAGCACTTCGAGGCCCAGCACAATCTGCGTACCACCGAGCGAGCGGAATCTGCGATCCTGCGCCTCGATCCTGATATCCTGGGTGAAAGTGCCCGAATCGCGGACATCGTCGGGATTGGCGACGAGCTTATACAGGAACGTCTTGCTCTCGTTCGGTGCAAGGACCAGTTCGCGCTGCGATGCCGTGCGCAGCGAACGTCCTGCACGCGGCGTCACATCCTGCGAGTCTGTAAGGTTGAGCAGCGCATAGCCGATCGACCTGCCCGTCCCTTTCGACAGGCCGAAGGTCTGCTGGTTCGTCTCGAACGACGGCGTAAAGCGGCATTCCGACCCACCACCGTTGATGTAAGTGATGTTGAACGTGGCCTGCGGCGTCTCGCCGCCGAATGGGTCGTACCCGCGGAGCATCCATGCGGCCGGAGCCGCGCTCATGCGAACAAGGCAGTCGGTCTGCATCGGCGCCTGAGCAGGGCCCGCCTGCGCAAAAGCCGATGTGGCCGTCAATGCCGCTGCAACAGTCAGGAAATGGCGAAGCATCATGGCCTCCTAATTTTTCGAACCGCGAAGAACGGTGCCGAGTTTCACCAGACCGTCGGTGTCGGCTGGCACGGTAAATTCGAACGCCTTGTCTATCGTCCCGTTCGGGCCATAGGTCTCTACCAGATAACGGCGTCCGGGTGTGAGGCTTGGCACCGCGAAACGTCCCACCGAGTTGGTGAAGAACGGAATCGGTTTCGGCGCGTCCTTATCCTGCACGTCTAGCATCGTGACCCGGCCACCGATAAGCGAGACCGGCTTGCCGTCGCCGAGTTCGAGCGTGCCCATGGCCGTGGCAAAGGCATCGGTCCCGATGCGAGCGACATAGCCGCTCTTATAGGGCGGATTGACGCGCACCACACCTGTACCGATGTCATATCCCGGCGGCGCATCCTCGACGTCATATTGGACCGATTGAGGGACATAAGAGCCGAGGAAGTTGTAAAGCGCCGGCCCCATCGCGCCGCTGCGGGCAACATAGTCGTTCTTCGCCAGAGTCTGGCCGACAACGACGCTGCGCTTGCCGAGATTGTCATAGGGCTTCAACAACATGAAACTGTCGTTGACCCGCCGACCGATGCCGAACATGCCATCGGCGTATGCGATCGTCGTTCCGACGCGAACGGTCGTGGCGTTGACGTCGCCGAAGCGCGAGACGCTGGGACCGAATGTCGCGTGACTGACGGCGGCGTCGAAACGATTGGCCGAATAGGTCGCATAGCCCTGCGCGCGCGTCTGCCCGTCTTCATAAGCCGCCACGCCGCCGAAGCCGAAGCTGTTCATCAGATTCTCGTTGCTCTGATTATAAGAGAGCTCGGCCAGCTTCTCGCGGCTCTCATAGCGGGCCTCGGCGCGGCGCAGGTAATTCGGCTGGAACACCACCCCGACCGTGAAGCTGATGCCGTTCCGGCTTCCCAAGCCGCTGGGATAGCGCGTGTAGTCGACGCCCCCGCGCATGGTCCACTGCCGGTCCAAGCGGTAATTGGCGGTCGATCCGACCCGATAGGTCTTGCCATATCCGTTTCGCCCCTGAATGTACGACGCATTGGACGACACCATCAGCTTCTGGCTGAACATGCGCGTATATTGTGCGCTCAGCGTGAGTGCCGAGGTATTGATCGCGTCGACATTGCCCAAAGTGGCATAGCGGGGCGAAAAATAATCGCCGCGGACGGTCAGCGTATCAGACGTGGCGCCGTTGTCGAAAAAATGTTCATACCCGACGCCACCCGCAAAACCGGCGCCCGCCGACTTTGAATGGCTGGCGCCTCCGTCCAGCAGGATGCGACCGCCGTTGGGCAGAACAAATTGAGTCTGGCCCGTCAGCGTCTGGACGTCCTTGCTTGCCTGGACACCCACGCCAACCGCCGGCGCG